>DBQZ01000135.1:22548-26389 GCA_002305435.1 Clostridiales bacterium UBA1381 | reverse complement strand
TTGCGATTTGGTTATGTTGCATAAATACTCTCGTGTTGAAGCCACCTTTTGACAGCATTATTCCCCAATACGGCTGTAAAAATACGCCTTTTATTCAATTTTCGGCAGCGAATCGAGAAAATCCGTACAGCACATTTTAATTTTCGCCTTGAATTTTGCCAGCTCCTCCTCCATCTGCCCTATTTCCTCACGCCGTTTAGCGTGCAGAACGTCTATCTGATTCTCCATATCTCTCGCATTGAGCTTAGCCCTTTTTACTACAAACTCCGCCTCAACCTCAGCATTCTTCTTTATCTGCGCCGCCGTTTCCTTCGCAGCATCAATAGACTTCTGCATTGAAAGCTCCATCTCCTTATAGCGGTTGACGGCATTTTCCAGAGTGCGGTTCTCATCAAGCAACTGCTTATTCTGATCTATCATAATCTGGAAGTCCTTTATCACCTCGTCCAAAAATGTATCGACTTCCTCACGGGAATAGCCCCGCAGCTTTATTTCAAATTCCTTACTTTGAATATCCTTCGGTGTAAGCATTAAAACATCTCCCCGTATCAAATGTACTTTTCTATCCTTATATGGAACCTGCCCTTACGTGTTTGCCCCGCCAGACCACGATATATAAAACGCCCGTATCCTCTTACGGAAAGCACATCCCCTTCTTTCAGGAGCCGTGATATATCATCCGTTTCCAGATGATTAACCATCACCCTACCACTTCTCACAAGAGATGCCGCCTGGGAACGTGACAGCTTCGCTGCGGCCGCTAAAACCGCATCAAGCCGCTGGGAGGATACAGTATCCTCTATCATTATCGTTTTTTCCTCTATATCGGGTACTTCCTCGGGCTTGCACAGCTGGATTTTTACGCCCTGTGACCCTATTTTAGTCAGATTCCTCTCAATATATTCCGCCGTATCCGAAAGCGCAAAGGCGTATGCCGTATCCCCGCTGATAAGAATATCGCCCACCTTGCTCCTTTCTATACCCAAACCAAGGATACTCCCCAGGTAATCCCTATGCGAAAGCTCCTTTTTATATGTCTTTTCTATTACTACCGCCGTTATGGGAAAGCTTCTCTCCGTTTCCCATTCGCAAAAAACGCCCAAAACCTTGCGGCGTGAATTTTCCTTTCCGCCAAACCACTCTGTCTCTATACCTATAGGCGCATGCAGCTGTCCACGCAGCAGAGCCTGCTCGCCCTCATCCAAAAACCCACTAAACCTCGGCGAAGCGTATCGCTCACACAGTCTGAACATATCCTCCGCCCGGGCTATAAGCAGTTTTTCCTCCATACCTTCTCCTTACAAAAAGCGGGCGAACACGAGTCCGCCCTTACCAACAGTCGTGAATTATACAGCCGACCAGTCAAACCGTCCTGCTGTTTTTTCCCTAAGCTCCTCCTCGGTAACGTATACATCCACCGGGACGACAACAAAAATACCGCCTGAAACTCTCTTGAGCGTTCCGTCCAAACCGTAAGCCGCACCGGCTACAAAATCAACTATCCTTCTTGCTTCTTCCGTATCAAGAGGCTTCACGTCGAATATCACCATGCTGCCGCTCTTAAGATCATCAACAATCTTTACCGACTCGTCAAACGACCTCGGCCTGCTTATCTTCACCTGCGGTCCGCCGGATATAGGCACTACTTTACTTTTGCGGTTAAAGAATCCCGACGCCGACTTTGACGACGAACGCTTATTATGCGACGACTCTTTTGTATCCTCTTCGTAATCATCGTAGCTGTCGTAATCCTCATAATCATCGTAGTCATCGTAATCGTCGTTGTTCATCCCCATAAAACCTTTTACTGAATCCAATATGCTCATTGCCGCTCGTTTCCTCCCTGATAGTTTTCTCTTGCACCGAATATCGCACTTCCGATTCGCACCATGTTGGCTCCGGCTTCTATTGCGGCTTCAAAATCACCGCTCATGCCCATCGACAACCAGCGCATAATAACATTATCGTATTTTTTTGCTGAAATGTCAAGATATAATTTATACATTTTTTCAAAATACTCTTTATTTTCTTGTTTTTCGTCGGATTTTGGTATAATTGTCATAAGTCCGACAATCCTTATATTGGGAAAATTTCCAGCTTTTTGCAATATCCCCTCTAATTCATCAGGACTCACCCCGAATTTCGTTTCCTCTCCGGAGATATTGACCTCGATTAAAATATCCATCACCAGATCATGTTTTGCCGCCTGACGGTCTATTTCAGCCATCAGCTTTTGCGAATCTACGGAATGGATTAGGCAGACCTTGTCTATCACGTATTTTACCTTATTCGTCTGCAAATGCCCTATCTGATGCCACCTTACCGGCAGAACGTCTGCATATTTGTCACGCAGTTCCTGCGGACGGTTTTCGCCTATATCGGTAACGCCCAGCTCTATCGCTTCATTTATCATCTGCGGGCCGTGCGTTTTTGTCACTGCCACAAGCGTTATATCCTCCGCCCGCCGTCCGCTCCTTTCGGCTGCCGCCGCTATTTTTTCACGGACAGCTTTAAGATTTTCCGCTATACTCATTGTACCTCCTGTTCTCCCGTCAATATCCTGTCTCCGTTTTCCAGCTGACGCTGAGCATCCTCTGGCGGACGTATGACAGAATATCCGCCGGCATCAGTGTAGAGCACATCACAGGGATAGAAATTCTGCACATTATCCCTTTCGGCAAAAACTCCTGTTACCCCATCCTGCGTTTTTACCGCTCCCTGAGGCACGCCGAAGCCGGTGTAGCTTTCAAATATCACCCTCATACCGCTCATTCTGTAGGAATAAACACCCTCCAGATAAGACGAGCTTTCAAATACCACTACGCTTTTGCCGTTTTCGTCCGGCGATCTGTAAACCACCTTACCCTCGACAGTACCGCCGCTTATATTGTCAAAGCTAAGCTCATATTCCTCGCCCTCTGCGCACCTTGCTGCTTGGTCGGAATCCATAACAGCCGCCACATACCACAAATGGTTATTAACAACCTTACATACACGATCCCCCGCAGCCACAGTCGTCGTTGCCGTCCTCGACTGCGTAACCTCGAGCGAGCTTAAATATCCGGGAGTCAGCTGCGAAAAATCATTCGGAGTCAGCTGCTCCTCCATACCGTCAAGTATGGTCGTATATACACCGGAGGCCTCAGAATAAACCTCGCTGTAATTATCCCCAAGCTGCCGCTCTATCTCCTCTTTCTGCGACTGCAGCACCTCGAGCTTGTTCTCATCGGTGTACGTACCGGCACGGATATTGTTTATATCGGATTTGTACTGATAAACCTGCTCTATATCGCCCTCAGCCGCCGCTTCTATTATATCATTCGTTTTATTCTGCACGCTGCTTTCCACGGAGGTTGTGCTTGAAGCAGAATACAGACTGCTCCTTGTGCTGTCCTGCCTTGCATCGGCTATTTTTTTATTTATGACATTCAGCTCCCTAAGCGTATCTGCGCTTATCGACTGGCTGTAGACCGTAAACAGCAGAGAGTTATTTGCAACACGTGAACCCTCCGTACTGCTGCTGTATACAGTCCCCGAGGCCGGAGCCGTATAAACCTTTTCCTCACGTATGATGTACCCGTCCGCATCGGCAGCATCAAGCACCGTCACCTCTGCAGCGGTCACGGAATTTAGAGGCTCCTGCGCAAAGCGGATACCGTAAAACACCATCGCCGCTATGGCAACGACGGCTATTATAATAAGACCCTTTTTCATTGGATCAGACTCCTCTTATTTATCTCATTCATTTTCCCCGAAATAAAGCACCGCTCCGGCGGCCTCAGAAAATTTCCCAAGCGTACCGGATATAAGCTTGTTATTCAGGATGTCCTCACGGCCGCTT
>DBQZ01000135.1:0-22368 GCA_002305435.1 Clostridiales bacterium UBA1381 | reverse complement strand
TACCAAAGCCCCTCGACAACGCCGAACGCACGCATCGTATCCAAATATCCCTGAGCGACGTTTTTCACCATATTCTCCGCATCAAAATCGAGCGTTCCCACGATATTCTCCGCCGGACGCACCACCACTACATTTTTGGCAAAGTCCTTAGCCCTCTTTGTTATGCCTATACCACGCACATCCGCCACTATCACATTTTCATACCCACGCTCCGTCAGGAGGTTTACGGGGACGTTGTTCGTCACTCCGCCGTCAATGAAGGCTTCATCGCCGATTTTCTTTGCACGAAAGCCTACCACACGTGAGCTTGCCGTTATATAATCAATAAGCTCCCCCTCGGGGATCTCCTCCTTAAACAGCGATACTTCTTCATGATTCGTAAGCGAATACGTCACAAGCCCGTAATCCATCGGGGAACGGCGCAGCTTATCCTCATCCACCATCTGCCTGAGCAGTTTCTCCAGCGGTTCCATATCGGGTTTAGTGCCGAAAAGCTCCGTTATATTCTTTATATCAATAAGATTTTCGGTATCTTTCTTCACGGATATTATATCCGACAGCTTTATCCGGCTCCATACCTCCGCCGCCTTGTCAAAATCCCCCTGCGCTATCAATGCGCCGTTTATTGCGCCGATAGACGTACCGGCAACAGCCGATATTTCTATCCCCAAGTCGCACAGCGCCTGATACACACCTATCTGGTAGGATCCCTTGACCCCGCCGCCTGCCAGCACAAGCCCCCATTTCATAAGCGCCTCCGGTTATTCTGCTTTTTTCCTGCGCACCATAGCCCAGCAGTCCACCGGCTGAGCGAGCTTCGTGCGCACTATCATTTCAGCATGAGGAGCGACCGTTATCTCCTCGCCCTCCTCATTTTCCATACGGCCTATAACCTGTTTAAAATATGGCTTCCCCGGCCGTATGATTTCCACTTCATCGCCGGCAAAAAACCGGTTCCTCTCGGCAAGCGTAGCAATACCCGTTTTTTCGTCATAATCCGTCACCACGGCTACAAGGTCGTAATCCCTTATATAAGAGCTGCTGGTATACACCTGCGAATCCTCATCCGGCTTGTTAAAATAAAACCCGGTAGTATACGGGCGGTGGCTGACCTTTAACAGCTCCTCATACGACTCCTCGGAAAACCTGTAGTTATCAGGATCCTCAAGATACCGGTCTATCTCCTGCCTGTATGCGCCTACAACCGTAGCCACATAATAGGAGGTCTTAACCCTGCCCTCGAGCTTAAGGCTTGTAATGCCGCTTTTAATAAGCTCCGGTATATGGCGTATCATGCACAAATCCTTGGAATTAAATATAAACGTTCCCCTGTCATTTTCAAAAACATCCATATACTGACCCGGCCGCTTTTCCTCTACGAGCGAATATCTCCAGCGGCAGGGATGCGAGCAGCGTCCCATGTTGGAATCACGGTGCGTCATGTAATTTGACAAGAGACACCGTCCCGAATACGAGATGCACATCGCTCCGTGCACGAATGCTTCCAGTTCAAGCTCCGGCGGGGTGTTTTTGCGTATCTGAGAAATTTCCTCAAGCGACATCTCCCTTGCAAGCACTACCCTTTTTGCCCCCAGCCTGTGCCAAAATGCAGCCGAACGGTAGTTCACATTATTCGCCTGAGTGCTTATATGCACAGGAAGCTCAGGCGCAAGCTGTCTCACCGTATCAAACATCCCCGGATCAGCGATAAGCACTGCATCAAACCCCAGGGGACGTATTTCTTCTATATACTCCTCAAATTGGGCTATATCCTCGTTATGGGGCAGGATATTTGCGGTAAGGTAGACCTTCTTGCCGCGTTCGTGAGCAAATTCCAGTCCCTCCTTCATCTCCTCGAGGGAAAAGTTCTCCGCCGCAGCCCGCAGGCTGTACGCTTCGCCGCCGATATACACAGCATCCGCCCCGTACATTATAGCCGTTTTCAGTTTCTCAAGACTTCCTCCCGGAGCCAAAAGCTCCGGACGCTTAACTTCCGTCATACATCTTCTCCCTGTATTTTTACTGATACCGTAACCCCATCGCCCAGCGGCAGTATCGCAGTTTCAAGCTGTGGATGTTCCATTAGGGCATCGATAAATTTCCTCAGCCGTTTTACTATCGTTATTTTACGGCGCACAACATGAGCCTTATCGGCAATCATTCCCTTGTAAAGCACGTTGTCCGCAACCAAAAGACCGCCTGTCCGCAGCAGGCTTATGCAGTCGCCAAGCATATAGATATAATGCGCCTTCGGGCCGTCTAAGAATATCATGTCGAACGGTCCTGAAATCTCCGAAAGACAGGTCTTTGCGTCCGCCTCGACCACGGTTATCTTGTCTGAGAGCCCCGCACGGCGGATATTCTCTCTTGCAAGCTCTGCCATCTCGTGGTTATTTTCCACCGAAACCACCTCTGCGCCAGAAGCTTTTGCCATAACTATCGCCGAATAGCCTACAGCCGTGCCTATTTCAAGTATCCTCTCAGCTTTGCAGGCTCTTGAGAGCACAGAAATGAAACGGGCAGTTTCCGGCTCCGCTATCGGCACAGAATGTTCACTTGCGTATTCCTCAAGCGAAAGCAGGAGCGGGTCGCTCTGTCGTATCTTTGCCCGCAGGAATCCGGTTATATACGAATGGACTATTGCATCCTTATCGTACTCTATCATTCTATCACGCTTTCGTCAAAAGTAATTTTGAGCTGCTTGCCGCTTATCACCGAAAGAAGCTCATCCCTCGTCATTGCATACAGATCCTCCCCATACTCGGTTGCGGCATGGTACGTATAGTAATGTACAGCCGGAGACAGTGCCGCCTGTATGCTTTCAATCGATGGGCTGCATACCGGACCGAACGGCAAGCCTGTATAAATGAAGGTATTGTATGGGGAATCTATACGCAGGTCATTCTGCGACAGCTGCGGCTTTCTCTCTTTTAATATATACTGCACTGTAGACGGGCATTGCAGCTTCATGTTTGCATTGCGCCTGTTGTAGAGGACGCCTGCCACATTTGCTCTTTCCTCAGCAGAACCGCTCTCCCGCTCGACAAGAGACGCCATCGCTACCACCTGATCCACCGACATACTGTATTCTGCCGCTTTTTGATAGTATTCCTCGCTGAACTGATTGTCAAACGCCTCCAGCATCAAATCAACTATGCTTTCTGCGCTCATGCCGGTGGGTATCTCATATGTAGCCGGATACAGGTATCCCTCAAGCGGATATTCCCTTGCCGTCACGTCTGCTAAGAAACGGTAATCATAATTTTCCGGGTGCTTCAGGGCCTCGAGAAAATCCGCCGCTGCCAAAAGTCCTGCTGCTTCCAGCTGTTCTGCTATCTCTCTTGCTTCGCTGCCGGGGGAGATTATCACCGTAACCATTTCCCTGCCCGGCGTTACCAGAAGATCCAAAATATCGTCATAGCTCATTCCGGGAGTTATGGTCGCCCCGCCCGATTTAAAGTTTCCTTCATATCCGCCCAAATCAGCAGTAGCCTTAAAAACGGTTTTATACTTTATTATCCCCTCGTCTTTTAAAAGATCCGCAAGCTGATCTGTTGTCATCCCCTCTTCTATGGAAATATGCTGGCTCTGGCTGATGGAAATTCCCGTGCTGTCCTTAAACATCAGGGCGGCAGCCAATATTATCACTGCCAATATAACTATAACTATGCCAACAGCCTTGGGGCTGCGTCTGTCTTTTTTCACTCGTACTGACAATGTCATCCTCCTCTGCTCTTTCAAAAGCCTGTTTGAATATTACTGTACTATTTTATTTTATACTAAAATCCCTTTTTAGTCAAGTGGTAATGACGAAAAATCGCATATTTTGCCTGTGCCGCCGTAAATACGCTGCCGACTTCTCCGTACTTTTTTAAAGAAATACACCCATACACCCTTATTTTACATGGCTCTGCATCATTTTTTCGCAAAAAAATCCCGCAGAACGAATAATCCTGCGGAATGTTTTACTTAACTTTTGCGTCAAACTGTAGCGGCGCCTTTCAGCCTTCCATATGCTTTCCCAGAAAGGTTGCCGCCGTTTCTGCCAGTTTGCTTTCAACCTCGCCCGGCGTTTCTCCCTCGTTCATCATAAACACTATCGTACCGATAGCGTCCCCCTCGGATACTATCGGCACGACAACGCCTGCGCTGTATTTATCCATACCATCGACTATAGTAACCCGTTTGCCGCCGCTGCTTTTAAAAGATGTTTTATCGCTTATTATATTTTCCAAATCTGCGCTTATAGGTTTTTCTATCAAATCCTTCTTCGGCACTCCTGACACGGCGATTATGTTATCCTTATCGGTGATGCACGCCCCGTGGCCGCCGATTTTTGCAAGCGTATCTGCGTAGTTAGAGGCAAAGTCCCCCAGTTCCCCTATCGGCGAATACTTCTTAAAGATAACTTCCCCGTCCTTTTCTGTATAGATTTCCAGCGGATCCCCCTCCCTGATACGCATTGTGCGGCGTATTTCCTTCGGTATAACAACACGTCCGAGGTCGTCTATTCTTCTTACTATTCCTGTTGCTTTCATAAGCCTGTTTACCTCCTCTGATAATTCGGATAATGTTTTCAATTTCCGTAAATTTTAAATTTGTCTTTGTTTATCTTTCATGTTTCACAAATATTATGGATTTTCTGTTCTTTTCTTATGCAAAAATTTCACCTTGGAATTTTTGGAAGCGAAAATTTGACAAAAGACGTGCATAATGATATAATGATAGAAAATCTTTATCACGAGGTGCTTACAATGCTTGAAAACATAATATCAAATATCAGAAGCAGTTCGCCCATAGTCCACTGTATAACAAACTATGTGACGGTCAACGACTGCGCCAATATCCTGCTTGCCTGCGGAGGTTCGCCCATCATGGCGGACGACCCTGCCGAAGCTGCCGACATAACGTCTGTATGCTCCGCCCTGGACATCAACATCGGCACGCTTAACCAGAACACCATCCCCGCAATGCTCGCAGCCGGCAAGCGTGCCAACGAGCTTTCCCATCCGGTGCTTTTAGACCCCGTGGGAGCCGGCGCTTCTCCACTCAGGACGAATACCGCCGCCGAGCTTTTAAAGAACGTCCGCTTCAGCGTAATCCGAGGCAATATCTCCGAGATAAAAGCCATAGCCACCGGGATCGGCGGGGCAAAGGGTGTTGACGCAGACGAGGCAGACGCTGTAACTGAGGATACTCTCTCCTCCGCTGCGGAGCTTGCCAAGAGCTTTTCAAAAGCTACAAATGCAGTAATTGCAATAACCGGCGCCGTTGATATTATCGCCGATGATAAAACAGCATACGCCGTCAAAAACGGCTGCCCGACAATGTCACGCATTACCGGCAGCGGTTGTATGCTCTCTGCCATGACCTGCGCTTTTGCCGCAGCCAATATGGATCGCTTAACCGAAGCTGTAACAGCCGCCGTTGCCGCCATGGGACTTGCCGGCGAAATGGCAGCCGCCCGTATGGGAGAGCTTGACGGAAACTCCAGCTTCCGCAATTATCTCATAGACGCAATATTCAACATGGACGATAAAACTCTTAAGGAGGGCGCTAAAATTGAAAAGATCTGACCTTTTGCTCTACGCCGTAACCGACCGCTCATGGCTTGGAGAACGCACGCTTTACGAAGCTGTAGATGAAGCCCTAAAAGGCGGCGCAACGATGATACAGCTGCGGGAAAAGGAGATGGCTTATGAGGAATTTTTAGCCGAAGCGATAAAAATAGGAGAGCTTTGCCGCCGCTTTTCGGTGCCATTTATCGTAAACGACAGCGTGGACATTGCAGCTGAATGTGGGGCTGACGGGGTACACGTAGGACAAAGCGATGATGACGCAGCCCATGCACGCAAGCTCCTCGGCCCCGATAAAATAATCGGCGTATCCGCCCAAACCGTCGAGCAGGCCAAGGCGGCAGAAGCTGCTGGAGCTGACTACCTCGGCGTGGGAGCGGTATTTTCCACATCCACAAAGCTCGATGCAGCTGATGTGTCCGCACAAACGCTTAAGGAGATCTGCTCCGCCGTATCCATCCCCGTTGTCGCAATCGGCGGGATAAACAGCCAAAACCTCCTTACCTTAAAAGGAAGCGGCATAGCCGGAGCGGCTGTTGTATCAGCCATCTTCGCCCAAAAGGACATCACAGAATCAACAGAAAAGCTTTTATCGCTGTGCAAAATGCTGTAAAATACAAAGCCTGCCAAGGGATACTCTCCCCGGCAGGCTTTTTGTTATCTTATAATGCTTCCGTCTGTTCCTATCACGACAACGCTCCACGGTATTATCTCGCCGCTTGATAATAAAGCACGTTTTACAGCATTTTCAATGCCGCCGCAGCATGGCACTTCCATGCGTACAACAGTTATACTTTTTATATCGTTGTTTTTGAGGATAGCGGCAAGCTTTTCAGCATAATCGCCCTCGTCAAGCTTCGGGCAGCCGATAAGCGTCACCCGCCCGTCGATAAAGCGGCGGTGGAATCCGGCATAGGCGTAAGCCGTACAATCAGCCGCTATGAGCAAATCCGCTCCATCAAAATACGGAGCGTTCACCGGCACAAGCTTTATCTGCACCGGCCACTGCGACAGGCAGCTTTCCTCCCAAACCTCAGGCTGCACATCCCGACGGCTGCGCTCTATGCTGCGTGATGCACTTCCCGGGCAGCCGCAGGGCAGCTCGGCTTTTTCGGCCTTGTTCTTCTGTACCGCCGCCTCGTCATAAGCCGGGGCTTCCCTCTCCTCAAACGTTATCGCCTGCGCCGGACAGACCGGCAGGCAGTCGCCGAGACCGTCGCAGTAATCCTCACGCAGAAGCTTCGCCTTGCCGTCCACCATTCCGATTGCCCCTTCATGGCAGGCAGAAGCGCACAGCCCGCATCCGTTGCATTTTTCCTCATCTATTTTAATGATACGTCTGATCATCTCTTTACCTCCGTAAATTACTTATTGTTAACCGTCCGAATCCTATTATACTATAAAAGCCGCAGAATGTACACTGTTTTTTTATAGCAACGCTGAAATTTTAACCCTCCCCGCATATTCCGCCATAGGGAGAATATAAAAAGCGGATGCTGCAAAAGCGTCCTTTTGCATCATACGCCCCAGGAATACACTCAAATCACTGCAAGCATTATGAAATTTATTATAAACAACGCTGTTGCTATCCAGATTATTGGGTTTACTTCCTTTGCCTGCTTTTTGCAGAGCTTGACGATACAATAGAATATAAACCCGCCCGCTATACCGTAGGATATGCTGTAGCAGAACGACATGAATACTCCGGCGAAAAATGCCGGCAGCGCTTCTGAGAGGTCGTCCCACTTAATATCCTTGAATGCAGACATTATCATCACTCCGACAACAACCAATGCCGGAGCGGTAGCCGCAGACGGCACGGCGCTTACGAAAGCTGCCAAAAATGCACTTGCAGCAAAGCACAACGCTACAACCACTGATGTAAGCCCCGTTCTTCCGCCCGCACCTATACCGGCGGAGCTTTCAACGTACGTCGTCGTATTGGACGTGCCGAAAATTGCGCCTATAGACGTTGCAGTAGCATCTGCAAAAAGCGCCCTGTCCATCTTTGACTTAAAGCCTGAGTTTACCTCCATCGCTTTTTCGTCCTCTTCGTTGAATATACCGGTACGCCGTCCCGTTCCTATGAATGTTCCGATCGTTTCAAACGTATCCGAGAGGCTAAACGAGAATATCGTTATAAGCACAAGCGGTATCTTTGCCGGATCTGAAAACAGCGAACCAAGCCCTTCGCTTGTGAATATGGCGCAGAAAGTTGTCGGAAGCTGTTTGCACGCTTCGGTAAAGCTGACGCTCTCCCCAGGCACAGTAACGCCCATCGGTATACCCAATATCGCCGTTGCAACTATCCCTATTAGTATTGCGCTTTTGATATTAAACATCAGGAGTACCACTGTAAGCACAAGCCCTATAAGGAAGAGCC
Organism: Clostridiales bacterium UBA1381; assembly: GCA_002305435.1. Lineage (GTDB taxonomy): Bacteria > Bacillota > Clostridia > UBA1381 > UBA1381 > UBA1381. Next base: position 14,409 of record DBQZ01000135.1, on the reverse strand, counting down.
AAAAAGACGGCTGATTAAGCGCCGCCAACGCCGGAACTCCCGAATCAAAGCCGATAAGCCCCACGTTTAATATCCCTATGTACGCCACATATATGCCGATACCGCCGCCTATGGCGTTTTGCAGACTTCTCGGTATCGACTTTATTATGTACTTTCGTATTTTCGTAACGGTTATGAATATATTTATCAAACCGCAGATAAACACCATAGACAACGCCTGCTGCCATGTGAACCCGAGCGTAAAGCACACCGTATATACAAAGAACGCATTAAGTCCCATCCCCGGTGCAAGTGCGTACGGGACATTTGCGACAAGTCCCATAACAAGCGTTCCCACAATTGAGGATATTATCGTTGCAAGGAATACCGCTCCCCATTCCATGCCGGAATCGCTCAGTATCGCAGGATTAACTGCGATAATATACGCCATTGCAAAAAAAGTGGTGATGCCGGCTATTATCTCCCGGCTTACCGTAGTGCCGTTTTCTTTCAGCTTAAAAAATCTGTCCATAAAATCGCCCCTCCCCGAGTCTTTTGTTAATAAATTGTTAACAATATTATACCATGAACCGACACAGCGTGTCAACGTTTTCACACAAAAAAAGAATGGGCGGCACATCATGGTATGCCGCCCATTCTCTGATATTATAAGTTTTCCTCTAAGAACTTCTGTACTGCTTCGCTTGCTGCGTCCTCATCATCGCCCTCTGCTCTGACGGTTACGGTCATGCCGCTCTTTACTCCAAGCCCCATCACTGCGAATATCCTCTTAAGATCAGCTTCCTTGCCGTCTTTTATCATCTTTATAGATGAGGTATACTCTGCTGCTTTCTTCACAAGAAGTCCTGCGGGTCTTGCGTGTATGCCCTGCGGATCCTTTATCGTATAGGTAAATTCTTTCATTGTAATTCCTCCTCTTGAATATTTTTATTTGTTAAGCGGCTTTTTGAGTACCGCTAAAAGAGCCATTGTTACAACTGAACCAGCTGCAAGTGATACGAGATACATCGGCCAGTTGCCTACTACCGGGAATACGAATATTCCGCCATGCGGTGCCATCAGCGTGCAGCCGAATGCCATCGACAGCGCTCCTGCAACGCCCGCTCCTACTGCCGTAGCCGGGATAACGTGCAGAGGATCAGCAGCCGCAAACGGGATTGCGCCTTCTGTGATAAATGCCAGACCCATTATATAGTTGGTAATACCCGACTGACGTTCAGACGCTGTGAAACGGTTTTTGAAGAAAGTGGTTGCCAAGGCTATACCTATCGGAGGCACCATACCGCCTATCATTACCGCTGCCATCATATCGTAGTTTCCGTTTGCAATAGCCATCGTACCGAATACGTATGCAGCCTTGTTAATGGGGCCGCCCATATCAATGGCCATCATTGCACCCAGAATGATACCAAGAACTATCTTTGAGCTGCTGCCCATGCTGTTCAGGAACGAAGCCATAGCATCGTTTACTATGCCGATTAAGGGGTTAAAGATGAACAGCATCAATGCGCCGATAATAAACACACCCAGTACCGGATACAAAAGCGTCGGCTTTACACCCTCTAAACTCTCAGGAAGCTTTGAGAACAGCTTCTTAAGAAGGAGCACAATATATCCTGCAACAAAACCTGCTACAAGCGCTCCCAAAAAGCCCGAAACGGTCGTACCGGAAGCGTTGAATACTGTGTTTTGCAGATACCCTGCCAAGCCTGTATGGCTGTTTGCGAATTCTAAGACAGAATTTCCGGTTGATGCAAGCATTCCGCCGACGAAGCCGACTGCCAAACCCGGACGGTCAGCTATGCTGTAGGCGATATATCCTGCCAGTACCGGCAGCATCAGCCCGAACGCCACATCTCCGACAGTCTTGAAGAATGCCGCTATAGGGGTATTCTTACCGAAGTTTGACGGATCTATTGTAAAATCGTCAAGCAGGAAGGCAATTGCAATCAGTATACCTCCGCCGATAACGAACGGCAGCATATGGGAAACGCCGCTCATAAGATGCTTATACAGCGAATGTCCGATACCCTCTTTCCCGTCTGAGCCTTTCTCCTGCTCGCTCTCGCCTCCAGCTGCAGAAAACAGCGGTACGTTCCCGCTCAATGCAAGCTCGATAAGCTCATCAGCCTTGCTTATTCCGTCCGACACCTGACGTACTATTACCTTTTTGCCGTTAAACCGTTCCATAGGGACCTTTGTATCAGCAGCTATTATAATGCAGTCGGCTTCCTTTATTTCAGCGGCGGTAAGCACATTCTTTGCACCGCCTGAACCCCTGGTCTCTACCTTTATTGAGCATCCCGCCTTTTTAGCCGCCTTTTCAAGACCCTCTGCCGCCATGTATGTGTGAGCAATACCGGTGGGACATCCTGTAACGGCAAGGATTTTTGCTCCGGCAGCAGCCGGCTTTTCGCTTTCATCCTTTGCACTTTCCGCCTTGTCTATAACAGCCAGAAATTCATCAACAGTCTTTGCCTTGCGCAGGCCAGAGGTGAAATCCTCGTCCATCATCAGTACGGACAGCTTGCTCAGAACGTCCAAGTGTACATTATCCTCGGTATCGGGCGCTGCTATTGCAAATATCAGCGTTACCGGCGCACCGTCTATCGAATCAAAATCCACGCCGTTCGGTATTACCATGGCTGCAAGGCCGGGCTTTTTAACCGCTGCTCCCTTGTAATGAGGGATAGCGATACCTTCGCCGACTGCCGTCGTACTCTCCTCCTCACGGCGGAAAAGACCCTTTATATATTCCTCTTTATCGGAAATCTTCCCACTCTTTGCCATCAGATCCGCCATCTGACGGATTGCCTCGTCCTTCGACTTCGGCGAACCGCCGAGCATTATGCTCTGTTTTGACAACAAATCCCGTATACGCATTTTTCGCTCCTCCTTTATATTTTATCTTATTTTTTCATACAACGTCCTTATCTGTGCGCCTGTTGCAAGCTCCTCGGAAAATGCGCTTGCGCTTCCTGCACACAGCCCCATAAAGAATGCGGTTTCATAATCGCCGCTTTCAATATATCCTGCCAGAAAACCGGCGACCATCGAATCGCCCGCTCCGGTCGAATTTACAACCTTGCCCTCGGGCGGCAGGCTTTCATATACGCCGCCGTCCTCGCTCACCAGAACCGCTCCTTTGCCGGCTCTTGAAACCAGCACGTTTCGTGCTCCCCGCTCCTGCATTTTTTTTGCACATTCGACTATTTCATCGGTATCCGATAAAGTGCGGCCGAATATCTCGCCAAGCTCATGGTGGTTCGGCTTTATCAGAAACGGTTTGTAGGAAAGAGTGTTTTCCAAAAGCTCGCCCGTTGCGTCAACGATTATGTTTATCCCTCTTCCGCCGAGACGTTCCATTATATCCCGGTAAATTGAATCAGGCAGCGACTGCGGTATGCTTCCTGCCATCACAAGATAATCGCCCTCTTTCAGGGAATCGAGCTTTTGTAAAAGCGCCTCGACCGCCTCCTGTGGTATTTCCGGACCGCAGCCGTTTATCTCCGTTTCCTCAGATGCCTTGAGCTTGACGTTTATCCGTGTCATCCCGTCCTTTAACTCGACCAGCTCAGTCCTTATACCCGACTCTGCAAGCATATCCTCTATCTGTCTGCCGGTAAAACCAGCCACAAAACCCATTGCCGTATTTTCAACGCCAAGATTTTTAAGCACCGTGGATACGTTTATGCCTTTTCCGCCTGCCAGCACCTTTTCCGACGAGGCACGGTTTACCGCTCCGCTATTGTAATCCTCAACGTACATTATATAATCTATCGCCGGATTAAACGTTATCGTATAAATCATTCGATCACCTCCAGATTGTATTGCCGGTATTTTTCCTCGGCACGCTCGGTTATCAAGACCACCTCGTCAAGTCCGGCAAAGTTTGCTGCGCATATCCTGCCGAACTTCGAGGAATCGCACAATACATACCGCCTGTTGCAGCTGTGCACTGCCCGCCGCTTAACAGCCGCTTCGCAGATGTCGGGCGTTGTTATGCCGCTTGTATGATGCACCCCGTTAGCCCCGAAAAAGCCCACGGAAAAATGCAGATCACCAAGCCTTGATACGGCTTCCTCGCCGATAACCGCCTCTGTAACAGGTTTTACCATTCCGCCTATCATATGCACTGAAAATCCCTTTTCCGCCAGCTTCTTTGCGTGAGGCATACCGTTTGTTACGTATACGGCTGTGCGCTCTGAGACCGCATCTATAAAATACTCCGTTGTGGTCCCGGCGTCGATGTAGACCGTATCCCCCGGTTTTATCAGGGCGGCAGCATAGACTCCTATGCGCTGTTTTGCTTCCCTGTTAAGCTCACGCCGCTCGGACATCTCAGAATCGTATATCCCATAAGCTCCTGCCGTCGCCATTGCTCCGCCATGCACTTTGACAATCCGCCCCTTTACCGCTAAAGCGGTTATATCACGGCGTATCGTCGATTCCGAAGCATCCAGAAGCTCTGTAAGCTCCTGAGTGGTAACGCTGCTGCGCTCGCCGACTATCCTAACTATCGCCTCCAGTCTTTCCTCAGGCAGCATCATCCATCACCTCCCAAATTTGCTGAGCGCTTATGGCTGATTTTGATTGTTTCTTTGATTATAAGTTTATTATACATTCATAAACAGTCAAAGTCAATCATTAAAACAGCCAAAATAGGAGTTCTTTTTTGTGCATAATACACAAAAACACCGTTTATATATCGTCTTATGCGATACATAAACGGTGTTTGTACAATTATTGTAATTTATTGGATAGCGTTACTCATAAATAACGATAAACTTTATCTGTCCCTGTGCGATATAGAGCATTACCTTTGAGCAGTCCTCACCAAAGGAAACAATATCCCTAAGATCGTTTACCGAGAGGTACGTCTGCGTATCATCCACGTACGGAGTTACCTCGCCGGCTGCACGGTCAACACGGACTATCGGCAAATCTGCCGGGTCTGTCGATACCATGAAACGCTCCTCCTCTGAGGAGTCAACATTCCCATCGGGGTCAAAGCCGTTTTGCACAATGTGCATATACATACCTTCCCCGGTTTCCGTCTCCTCTATTCTCAGCACATTTGCCATTATAGCCCTCGAATACGGAACGCCGCTGGAATTGTTATTATTATACTTAAACGAGAAAGTATCGTCTGTCCAGTCGTATTTATAGGATACAGTGCTTTCTGTTTCCTCGCCGTTTTCGTCGGTTGTTGTCACAGTTTTTTCTGTGAGCTGTCCGTCGAGTATTGCCGATATATCCTCAATATCAAAGATGTTCTTGCGTACTGACGCTTTTCCGTCGTCAAGTGCGTACTGTATAATATCGCCCACCTGAATATCAGCAAACTTTGTATTGTCCTCGGTCTCTATCTTTGTTTCGGTCTGCGCCGAATTGTACAATGTGAGCTGATGTGTCAGTTCATCATCGGAGCCTACTATATCTTCCGGTGTACGAGCAACTACGGAATACTTCGTATTATAGTTGGTGCTTACGTTTCGTGCTGCGTTTCCGTATACGACTACGAGAGAAGCCGTCTTTGATTCGCTGACATTATACGCTTCCACCCAATAGCGAACGCCATTGGTGAACGAAAACCTCTTGTACTCATCCTTGTCGGAGCGTTCCTGCGGCATGAAGAGGATTGTCGTTTTGCTGTCTATATAGAAATCACCGAAGCTCTTGTTCGTGCTGCTGTACTGGAGCTGCTTAAGCGGCTGATATTTCACAAGCTTTGATTCGTCAGTATTCGTGCCGTATTCCTCCTCGGCAGTTATAACTGACGTAACCTTACCACCCGACACGCCTATACGAGCCACCTGCGAAGCATTGGAAAGCGATACCTCGCCGCCCCATATCGCTGCGGCATTGTCAACGTCCTGGTTCTGAAGATCTGACTGTGAAGCCCTCTGCAGCTGTGATACTACCGTTGAGGGAGATTCCTTGCGGCCGTTTAGGCGGATTGAATCGTCCATCTGCATCCTTGCTTTTGATGTGTTGTTTGTTGGCGAGTAGAACGTCACAAACCCTTGCGAATCGTCAGCCTCATCAGTCGTAGCGCTGATTACTATGCCGTAGGGAATAACCTCGGCAGCCTCAACCGTTCCGAATATCAGGGAGTTATCCTTATCCGTATAGAACGTGCCGTTAGCGCCGACTCTTAAATCATAATTTTTAGATTCAAGGTAATTCTTTAAGGTATCGGTCATATCATACTCGACATTTTCGACGCTCAGCTTGTTATCCGCCTCGTTCAAGGAGGTTATCGTTCCCGAAATGCGGTTTGAGGTAACAACAACGGTATACATTTCACCGTCAAGGCTTCTTGCATACTGTACAACGTCGTTGGCTGCGATCTGATTGACGTTTATAGCAGAACCGTTTTTCGTTATCGTGTAGGAATAATCAGTGCTGTCGGGATCCAATATAAGGTAGTTGCCTGTTACAAGCAAATCATTTATTCGGTAATCGCTCGTTGTAGGCTTAGTTCTTGCAACCATCAGCTCATAATCCATTATTGTAAGCAGGTTTATATCGCCGTCAGAACCTGCATCGGTCGCCGTCACATCACCGGTGATAAAGTCCTCGCTGTTAGGGTCAAGCCACCTTGCAAGCGCTTCATCAAGAGTGTACGTACCGCTTTGGAGCGTTACCTGCGAATCACGTCTTACAATCTTGCCGTTATATATAACGCTTGTATTATCATCGGCAAGGGTCATAACACGTGACCTTTCGTTTTCATCGTAATATCTTACAGAGCGGTCATCATAGCTTATTATATCCTTATGAGAAAGCTGGGTAACGCTGTTTTTAACCGTTTCCTCTTCGATATTTATAAGCTGCATCTCGCCGAGATTTTCGTAGCTTTTGAAATATACGGTGACAGTTTTGCCCAAATACGGCGTCATATCCGAGATATTCTGCGTATACGTCGTATAGTTTATAACAAGCTCATCATCATAATCGTTGCTGATTATACCTATTTCATACTGTGCCAGCTTTGTTGTGTTGTTTTCCGTCACCGACTCGCCCACGCCGACAACCATACCGGTAGCACGGTAGATGCCGAGATAATCCTCCATTATTGTATCATCCGTGATCGTGCGGGTGCCGTCTCCGTTTTCACGCTGTATCCCCACCTCAAGGCTGTTGTACATGAGCTGTGAAACAACACCCCTTGATGCGGATTCTGTGTAGGAAGCGGTTATATCCGAGGTTATGCCAAGCGTCTGCGCCATTTGGATATACCCTTGCGGATAACCGCCGAACATCTCAGCATCAAAGCCGTAGCCGAGAGTTCCGACCATCATTTTAATCGCCTGTTCATATGTAATGTTGTCATCAGGTCCGAATTTTGCATCACCGTAACCGTTTATTATCCCGCGCTTGTAGATCGTCTGTATCTGGTTGCGGGCGTAATGGGCGGTTACGTCTGTAAAATCATAGGCGCTGTAGGATATATCCTCAACGCCCAAAAGCCGGGATACAAGTACCGCAAATTCGGCACGGGTTATATTGTTGTCCGGCTTAAAAAGGGACTGTCCTCCCTCCTCATACCCCTTGATAACGCCCATAGACGACAGCGATATTATCGCATCATGGTAGGGGTTAGAGCTGTCAACATCAGAAAATGACGCTCCGAGAACACTCTGCGGTATCACCGTACATAAAAGGGTGATAAGAGCAAGAAGCGCCGAAAGTTTTTTCTTCATTTTTGTCCTCCTTTAGTTTCATGCACCATAGGTGAAATACCAATTTCACGCTTATATACCATTTTACTACCTTTTGTCTCTGTTGTCAATCAAAAATACGATTTTAATTTATTTTTTATGCAAAAACCATATGCTTTTGATATACCTTTTCCACCAAAAGTATTCTGCGGAAAAAAATATCGGAAAATATTAAAAAAACACTTGCAAACCGGCGATATATGTGTTATACTAACAGTCGGCGTTATAAGCCGCAATCTTTATAAGAAGGAGGGAATTGCAGTGAAAGAAGGAATCCATCCTAATTATAAGCAGACAACCATAAGATGCGCATGCGGCGCAGTTATCGAGACAGGCTCCACAAAGGAGAACATCCAGGTGGAAATTTGCTCGAAGTGCCACCCGTTCTTTACCGGCAAGCAGAAGCTTGTTGATACAGGCGGACGTGTTGAGAAGTTCAACAAGCGTTTCAACAGAAAATAAGGCTGGCTGTTTAGAGTCTTTGACAAACAGATGGAACCTATGCTTAGGAATGCGATTCACCAACGCAACCTCAGCTTACGGGGATTATCAGATATAGGAGGTGAAACCATGACCAGGGAAAGAAAGCAGCAGATTATTACAGAGTTTGCAACTCACGAGGGTGACACAGGTTCGCCCGAGGTACAGGTTGCTCTTTTGACAGAGAGAATTAACCACTTGAACAACGATCATCTGAACATTCACAAGAAGGATCACCATTCAAGAAGAGGTCTTTTGATGATGGTCGGAAAGAGAAGAAATCTTCTTGCTTACCTTAAGAGTCAGGATATTGAAAGATACCGTGCTCTTATCGCCAAGTTAGGCTTGAGAAAATAATTGCGCACTATAGGCAAACATGACAGCCGCTGCTGTTTTGTTTGCCTATAATAATATTGGCAGCCGGATTTTAGTATCTTTTACTCAGTATCCGGGAAATATCAAAAACATAAGCCGCATAAAAAGCCGCAGTTTGGCCGTTTAGCAGATAAACAGAACGGAAAACGTCTTTTCCGCTGTGTTTATATGCTAAAGGCCGAATCGGCAAGGGCGGCGGAAAAATGAAAGGAGAAAAACGATGTTCAGAACATTTGAAACAACGCTTGCCGGCAGACCTCTGGTTATAGAAACCGGAAAAATGGCCTGCCTTACAAACGGCCACTGCCTCGTTCGCTACGGCGACACTGTTGTAATGGTAAACGTTACCGCTTCAAGAACGCCGAGAGAAGGCATAGATTTCTTCCCCTTGAGCGTTGATTATGAAGAAAAGCTCTACTCCGTAGGAAAGATCCCCGGCGGATATATAAAAAGAGAGGGCAAACCCTCTGAAAAGGCTATCCTTACAAGCCGTGTTATCGACAGACCGATAAGACCGCTCTTCCCCTCCGACTTGAGAAACGACGTATCCGTAGTTGCTACGGTGCTTTCGGTGGAACAGGACAACCCGCCCGAGGTAGCGGCGATGATAGGCACGTCTATTGCCCTTTCCATCTCCGACATACCGTGGAACGGTCCCATAGGCGGCGTATGGCTTGGATTGGTTGACGATGAGTTTGTAATAAACCCGACAGTTGCCCAGAGAGAAAAGAGCCGTATGCACGTGACGGTAGCTGCAACAAAGGAAAAGGTTATAATGATCGAGGCAGGCGCTGACGAGGTCGATGAGGACACAATGCTTGAGGGCATAAAGTTCGCCCATGGCTATATAAAGGATCTGTGCGATTTCATAAGCGGCATACAGGCAGAGATCGGCAAGGAAAAGTTTGATTATCCGCATCACAGCGTAAACATGGAGCTTTACGAGCGGATTAAGGAAATGGCGTACGACAGACTCAAGTACGCCTTAGACACTGACGACAAAAACGTACGTGACGACCGCATAGGCGAAATAACAGACGACATCGTTCCCCAGCTTGAGGAGGAATTCCCCGACATAAACGAGCAGCTCGGCGAAATAATGTACAAGCTGCAAAAGGAAATTGTTCGTGCATGGCTTTTGGAAGGCAGACGTGTGGACGGCAGAGGGCTCAACGAAATCCGCCCACTGGCGGCCGAGGTGGATCTGCTGCCGAGAACGCACGGTTCGGGTCTTTTCACCAGAGGTCAGACTCAGGTTCTTTCCATTGCAACACTTGCTCCTCTTTCGGAGCATCAGCGTCTTGACGGAATTGACGAGGAAGATTCCAAGCGGTATATGCACCACTACAACTTCCCCTCATACTCCGTAGGTGAAACACGCCCCTCAAGGGGACCGGGCAGACGTGAAATTGGCCACGGCGCTTTGGCTGAGCGCTCTCTTGTACCGGTACTTCCGAGCGAGGAGGATTTCCCGTACGCTATCCGTGTAGTATCCGAGGTCGTAAGCTCCAACGGCTCCACCTCTCAGGGAAGCGTCTGCGGTTCGACACTTGCGCTTATGGCAGCCGGCGTGCCTATAACAGCTCCGGTAGCCGGTATTTCCTGCGGCCTTATAACAACCGAAACAGGATTTACAACAATGGTTGATATTCAGGGTCTTGAGGACTTCTACGGTGAGATGGACTTTAAGGTAGCCGGAACGCATAAGGGTATAACCTCAATCCAGGTTGACATTAAAAATGACGGCCTGAGCTACGAGGTTATAGCAGAAGCCCTGAGAAAGACGAGAGAGGCAAGAATATACATCCTTGACGAGGTTCTCTTAAAAGCGATACCCGAGCCGAGGAAGGAACTCTCCCCCTATGCTCCTAAGGTAGACGTTATGCACATTGACCCCGACAAAATCCGTGAGGTTATAGGTCAGGGCGGCAAGGTTATCCAGAAGATTGTTGCCGATACCGGCGCAAAGATAGATATAGAGGATGACGGCACGATTTATATTTTCGCAGAAAACCAGGAATCCGGCACGGCTGCCAGAAAAGCGATAGAGCTGATCGTAAAGGAGCCTGAGGTCGGCGAGGTATACACCGGCGAGGTAAAGACGATAACCGATTTCGGCGCCTTTGTTGAAATCCTCCCGGGCAAGGACGGCCTGTGCCATATCTCCAAGCTCACAAACCACCGTGTGGAAAAGGTGGAGGACGTTGTCAAAGTCGGCGATATGCTGGAGGTAAAGGTCATGGAGGTAGATCCCAAAACAGGAAAGATAAGCCTTTCACACAGGGATTTAATGGATGACCCCGGCGAAGAAGAGCCTCGTCCGAGACGTCCCCGTTCTGACAGAGGTCCCCGCAGTCCCAGACGCAGACGTCCCGAATAAAGAAAACAGCAGTATTGCTTTATAGCATATTATATCGCCTATATATTACGGAAGTGTGTACATTTCCCATATATAGGCGGTATTTTTATAAGCGACAGTTTTATGTTATAATGGAGGAACAATGTACGAATACAGAACGCTTGCAAACGGTATCCGTGTAGTGGCGGAGCGGATACCGCATTTAAAATCGGTATCCATCGGCGTATGGGTAGCCAACGGTTCACGAAACGAAGCCCCCGAAGAAAACGGGATGTCACACTTTATAGAGCATATGGTATTCAAAGGCACCCACAGCCGCACAGCATGGGATATAGCCCACGCAATAGATGCTGTAGGCGGCCAGCTCAACGCCTATACAACCCGTGAATATACCTGTTTTTACACGAAAACACTCGACACCCAGGCAGAGCTTGCAGTTGATATTCTCTCCGATATGCTGTTTAATCCCCGTTTTTCTCCAGAGGATATGGAGCTTGAACGAAACGTTATCTTTGAGGAGATAGGTATGTATGAGGACAGTCCTGAGGATGTTGTCTATGATTTGGCAGCCGAGACTGTATGGAACGATAAGCCCCTTGGGCGAAGTATACTCGGAACCAAGGATACGCTCTTATCCGTAACTCCGGAGAGTATGCGTTCCTATATGAAAAAGCACTACACCTCGAAAACAATGGCTCTTTCCGTTTCCGGAAATTACAGCGAAGAGTTATTCGCCCTTTTGGAAGAATATTTCGGCTCGCAGGACATCTCCCGTGAGGAGGTAACAGCCGAAGCGGCGCATTACACCCCGGGCAGGGCGCTTAGGCGCAAGGATATTGAGCAGGCGCACCTTATCGCTGCCTTTGAGGGGATAGATGTGATGGACGAGAGCGTCTACAGCCTTCTTGTATTCAACAATGTTTTCGGCAGCGGAATGTCGAGCAGACTTTTCCAGAACATACGTGAACAGCTGGGGCTTGTATATTCAATAGATGCCGGCCACAGCGCCTATATCGGCACAGGGATGTTTGAAATATACGCCGGCATGAAACCGGAAAATCTCGGCCGTGTATGCGGGCTTATCGATAAAGAAATAAAACGGATACTTGCCCAAAAGCTCACCGCCGATGAGGTGGAAACCGCAAAGGAACAGCTCAAAGGAAACTATATCCTAAGCAACGAAAGCGCCGGCGCAAGAATGATGGCAGCCGGGCGGGCGATGATACTCGGGAAGAAAATCTATACACCCGAAGAGGCTCTGTCAAAGATAGATGCAGTAACGGTTGATTCGACAGCCGAGGTTATCGAGCGTGTGCTGCGGCCGGAAACATTTACTCCGGTAATAGTGGGGCCTGTGGGCGATGATATATGGCGGACGCTGTAGAAATTGCTTGATTTTATAAATTAAGTATGATATAATGACAATGAACGGTATTCAGGGAAGCAGGGTGCAATCCCCTCGCAGTCACGCTACCGTAACAGCCGGGTCGCTGGCCGTTCATATCCTAATACAATTCCTGCGAGCGACAGGAAAAGGAGGTCATTTTATGTCAAACAAACTTATCAAGGCGGCTGTTTGCGTATCGGCGTTATTATTGACGATACCTCTTACAACAGCTTCCGCAATGCACATCATGGAGGGGTACATATCACCCGGCTGGTGTGCTTTCTGGGGTGCGCTTTGCGTACCGTTTATGATTGGGGGCGGTATAAGCCTATCAAAGAAAATGCAGGCCGACAGCACGGTAAAGATACTGCTTGCGTTAGCAGGAGCTTTCGTGTTCGTCATCTCCTCACTGAAAATACCGTCGGTGACGGGCAGCTGTTCGCATCCGACCGGCACGGGGCTTGGAGCAGTGCTTTTCGGTGCGCCTGTAATGTCTGTGCTGGGAGTGATAGTTCTTGTTTTTCAGGCTCTGCTGTTAGCACACGGAGGGCTGTCAACACTCGGGGCAAATACATTTTCAATGGCAATTGCCGGGCCGTTTGTATCATGGGGGCTTTACAAGCTTTTGCGAAGATTTAAGGCTCCGACATCGGTCTGTGTTTTTACCGCCGCAGCTGCCGGGGATTTGTTTACGTACATCATAACTGCTTTTCAGCTGGCTGCGGCTCATTCCGAAGGGAATTTCTGGTTTGCAGCCGGACGGTTCATGGCTGTGTTTGCACCGACGCAGCTGCCCATAGCTATAGCTGAGGGGATACTTTCCGTTATGATATTCGGGATAATTGAAAAATACTGTAATAAAGAGCTTTATGCTCTCGGCGTTATATCAAAAAGGAGGACCGGAGCATGAAACTGTGGAAGAAAAATCTTATACTTGGAATAACAACAGTGGCAATAGCGGCAGCGCCTCTGGCAATTTGGGGCGGTCATGAATTCGGCGGAGCAGACGGCGAAGCTTCTGACGTTGTCGCCGAAATAGACAGCAGTTACGAACCGTGGGCCGAAAGCCTGTGGGAACCTCCCTCAGGAGAGATAGAATCACTGCTGTTCTGCGTTCAGGCTGCAATCGGAGCCGGAGTTGTCGGATTTGCAATAGGCCGGCTGACATCAAAGAAAAATGGGAATAGATAAATGGGCGCAGCGCTCACGCCTTGCCGACATCAGTCCGGGCTTGAAGCTGGCTGTCTGCCTCTACTGGCTTATAAACTGCATAGCCTCAGACAGTGTTGTTGTATCGTCACTGACGCTTATATCCTCCGCATTAGTCGTGTGTGTGTTTGGCGGGCTTAAGCCTGAATTCTTTCTCCGCTGCCTGCGGATACCTATGGCTTTTGTTTTTATAGCCTCCGCTGCACTGATAATAGAACCGGCTGACGGAAACAGCCTTATAACAGTCCTCGGGCTTGGAATAAGCGCAGACAGCCTGTTATATGCCCTAAACACATTTTTCCGCTGTATGGGAGCGGCAGGGGCGCTTTTCATGCTTTCCCTGACCACACCGGCATATGATATTTTCGGTGTGCTGCAAAAGCTCCGCCTGCCGGATGATATAACAGAAACTGCAAAACTGATATACCGCTACATATTCGTTTTGTACGATTCCTATGTGGCTATAAAAACAGCGCAGGAAGCCCGTCTTGGATACAGCTCACTAAAAACGGGATACCGCTCCTTCTCGCTTCTGGGAGCGGCGATATTTTCCCGTGCGGTAAACCAAGCACGACGCAGCTTTTCTGCGATGGAAAGCCGAAATTATACCGGCTCGGTAAAAACATCAAAAAAGCATTATACGCTGACACCCATACATATCGTATCATCCGTTCTTTTTTGCATCATACTTACTGCGGCGGGGGTGATATTTTGAATATTGCAGAAATAAAAAACCTCTGCTGCGATTATGACGGCGAACCGGCGTTAAAAAACGTAACCATCTCCATTCCTGCCGGAAAGACAACCTTTATCCTCGGCGGCAATGGTGCCGGCAAATCAACGCTGCTGCTTACGCTAAACGGGATAATTAA
>DBQZ01000047.1 GCA_002305435.1 Clostridiales bacterium UBA1381 | reverse complement strand
ACATTTTCCGCAGCCAATATCATATGCGTTGCCACAATTGTGGCGTCTTCCACGCCGGAATCTCTTTTGCCTCCGGGATAGACAAAGACGTTCTCTTTGTTGAAAGCTACTGCCAAGACGGTAGTTGCTCCATAGCGGCATGGTGTCAGTTTATCAATTTTAGCAAGTCCCTCTTCACTTTGTATCACATAAATCCTCTGTTCCTGAAGATTTTTTGCAGTAGGAGCAAGCCTGCCCGCTTCCAGTATAGCATCCAACTCCTCTTTTGAAATCATACGCCCGTCAAATTTTTTACAGGAATAACGGTTTTTTATTACTTCGCTAAATTCCATTATATATTTCCTCCTAATCTTTTAGTGGCTGTTAACTTCAGAAGATATAATTTCTGCAATATACAGCAGCTACATTGTTTATCATAAATCAGTCTGTAATCTGATAATCCGAAAGTAGCATTTCTGCAACACTCGGTGCATCCGGATCATGCGAACCTTTGCCTGTGTCCATAGCCCGTATTAAATCCATTTCATCTTCGGTCAACTCAAAATCGAAAAGCTCCAGATTTCCCTTGATCCGCTCGGGATTAACAGATTTAGGCAAGGTAATAACGCCCTCCTGAACCTCAAAACGCAGAATAATCTGACCTGGGTTCTTCTTGTACTTTTCAGCCAAGGCTGTAATTTGCGGATGATTTATCAAGTTTGCATCACCATGTCCCAGAGGATACCATGCTTCCAGTTTTACGTCATCCTTTGCCATTATCCCTCTTATTTCTTTCTGCTGGAAGAATGGATTAAACTCTATTTGGTTAACTACAGGCTTTGTATCAAATTGCGGTACAAACTCATTCCATATCTTCGGCGTCATGTTGGACACGCCAATGGAGCGCAGTTTATCTTCCGCCTTCGCTTCCTCCATAGCTTTCCACGCACCAGGTACATCTCCGTACGGTTGATGTATCAGATAAAGGTCGATATATCCGATGTCAAGTTTCCTTAGTGAACGGGCAATGCCTATCTTTGCCTTATCATAGCCGTAATCCTGAAGCCACAGCTTGCTTGTGACGAAAATTTCTTCACGAGGAATACCGCTGTCACGCACAGCACGTCCTACATCCTCTTCGTTAAAATAAGCGGCAGCTGTGTCGATATGGCGGTAACCGGCATTCAATGCCGACAACGTCGCCTCATAAGCGGGACCATCATTTGGAATTTGAAAAACTCCAAATCCAACAACCGGAATTTTGTTTCCATCATTCAATGTAATTGTTTTCATAATTTTCCTCCTTGTATCTTACTCTCTGCCTTTTACCGTATTTAAAAATTCGGCAATTTTCCAATCGTGATGATTTATGATTTCAGTGTGACCAGTATCAAGTGAAGCTATCTTTTTCATCTCTTCATCAGAAAGAGAAAAATCAAATATGTCGATATTTTCCTCCATGCGCTGCTTATGCGTCGTTTTCGGGATTACTACCACCCCACGCTGTATGTTCCAGCGGAGTATCACCTGCGCCACTGTTTTGTTATGGGTTTTAGCGATCTTTGCCAAGATGTCGTTTGAGAAAATATTCCTGCCCGCTTCTGCAAACGGCCCCCACGCTTCCAGCTGAACGTTATAATGCTTTGCACATTCTAAATCTGTTTCCCTCTGAAACAGCGGATGACATTCTATCTGATTAACCATCGGCTTGATTTGAACATTCATGCACAAGTCAGTAAGCCGCTCCGGATAAAAGTTGGAAACTCCAATTGCCCTGACCTTACCTTCACGATACAATTCTTCCAATGCTCTCCATGCGCTGTAATAATCACCAAGCGACTGATGGAGCAGTACCAAATCCAGATACTCCAGTCCCATCCGCTTTAGCGATTTCTCATACGCAAGTTTTGTTTTTTCTTCCCCGAAATGGTTTATCCAGATTTTTGAGGTGATAAATATATCATCACGTTTTATATCGCTTTTTCTAATAGCTCGGCCTACAGCTTCTTCATTCATATAATTTTCCGCAGTATCAATAAGACGATATCCTGAAGCTAAGGCATTTAATACTACCCTTTCGCACTGTTCTGTATCATCGACCTGATACACTCCGAGCCCTATCTGCGGCATTTCTATGCCGTTGTTTAAGATTACTTTCTGCATAAGTCCCCTCCTTAGAATCCTATTCGTACAAGCCAGCGATCAATATCGGATCTGTAATCGCCCATATTATCCGGTGTATTCTTTTTTGTTGAGACCTGATAGCTGTTAAATATCCCCAAACCGTCGTGCACCCTTGCTTCTGGGCAGAGTATTTTTATATCGCCGACATGAAGTCCGCTTGTACCGTGCGTCATAAACGGTACGATTGTTTTCCCAGCAAAATCATTTTGATGAAGAAAAGTGCGCACGGGATTTGCAATTGTTCCCCACCAGCATGGGCTTCCTATAAAGAATACATCGTATTCCGATAAATCAGGAATATTGTCAATAAGCTCCGGCTCAAATTCCTTTCCAGCTCTACCCACTTCCCTTACACAAGCGTTGTAATCTGGAGGATAAGGTTTTTTAGGCTGCACTTGCAAAATATCGGCGCCTAATTTCTGTTGCAAATATTCCGCTGCCGCTTTTGTGTTGTTTCCCCAAGAGTAATATACTACCAACTTTTTGCCGGTTGCTGACATGGTATCCGCCTCCTTTTTATGACGACAAAAGCATCATAGCTTTCATCAATACGCCACCTCAAACTCCTTGCGCTCAGTATACATTTTCCAGAACTGTTTTGCAACCAAAGCCGGATCATATTTGGGATCTCCAGGCTGTACTACTCCGCTGACTAAAACATTGCCCACAAATATGCCTTTCGGCTCCAATTCGTGGTGAAGAACAATATTCATAGCATTTTGTGCCGCCTTGTCAATGCAAAGCACTTTCAAAAACGGGATAGGAGCAAACGTTTTTGCAAAACCGCCTCCGGTGAAAAGTATTGCCCCGTTTTTCTTTGCAAATTCGTCAGTAGCAACCGTCATAGCTGCATCCCACCCACTGGCACAATCAATTTGGTACCGCTCAAGCAAAAGCTTGCTGTCAATCTTTCGATCATTATCCGGCTCCGTTACGCCTACATTGTACACAAGCACATCAGGAGTACCAAGGTTGTTTACAGTCTCTTTTATGGCAGATACAACCGTTTCGGGCTTTGACGCATCCATCTCTTTTATATACGTTTCAATACCCTCGACCTTAAATTCTTTTTTGTATTCCTCCAAATGTTCCCTGTTTCTTGCCATCAACACAACTCTAAAATCATGTGAAGCAAACTCTCTTGCAATCGCATTTCCGTTTCCTTTTCCAGCGCCGATCACAATAATCGTTTTCTTAGCCACACTAACTCCTCCTCATTTACCGCTCTTATAGCAGTCAATTATAATTTTCAGCTCACGATTACAATAATCCTCGGTGTTTTTTATAAGCTCCGCCTTGCCTTTTGTAATGCACCATACAACGACCGCCCCGTAATAACTGTTCATTATAAGCTGCGTGATAGTTTCGCACGGAGTATCCTCTTTAAGCTCGCCTGCTTTGACAGCATTTTTTATCATTTCCAAGATGTTGTCAAAATCAAACTGATATTTTTCCATACCGCCCTGTTCACCAGGCAGCGGAGCGGAAACGCTCTTCATCCAATTTTGCGCAATCTGCAGAGTGTGCTTTTTAATGATTTTGACAGAATCTTTTAAATACCCGCAGAGCTGCTCGTAAACTCCACCTGAGGCGCTAAATGCTGTTTCTCTTATTATGTTATAACATTCCATCGCAATCACAGAAATAACATCTTCTTTGCGTTTGAAATAAGTGTAAAAACTCCCCTTAGCAACACCGGCTTTTGCTGTTATTTCTTCGATGCTGATACTGTCCGCAGCCTTTTCCTGCAAGAGCGACTGCACTGCGCCTATAATTTTTTGCCGCGTTTCTAAAGCTGCTTCCTGCCGTTTTCCCATATCTTTGTACCTCCTACAGCTATATTATACTGCGTTCAATGAATAAAGTCAATGAATATATTCAACAAATTTTATTTCTTTAATTTATGTAAAAAGCCTGCAAAAACCGCTTTCAAAATAGAAAACGATCCTTGCAGGCATATATTCTATCTTTCAACAACGACTGTCAGCAATACAAGGTCATCATCTCCCGTATTTACGATAGAATGTTCAGAACCCTTCTTGCAAATATGACAGATTCCTGATGACAACTTTTCTTCTTCTCCATCACACACCGCCACCCCTGTTCCGGAAATCACATAATTTATATCGTCGCTTGTTTTGTGTAAATGCAGCCCTATTGAACCGCCTTTGTGAATACGGCTTTCTATTATTTTCCTCTGCTCATCCATAAACATCCTTGCCGCCATAGTCCCCGTTCCGTTATTCATCCCTGGAACGGTAATTTCTTTTATCTCATTAAAATCAATAAACATAATTTACCTCCCAAAATTGTATTTTTTTCATTATACCACATGATGGCAATAAATGCAACTTCTGCAAAATTGACAAATCTTATTAAAAATCAACAAAAGAGGCGTCCTTCGCCTTATGCAAAGAATGCCTCTTACCTGCGTTTTTATCCGTCAGCGTCCGCAATATCTCCAGAATAGCTTATTTTCATATAGCGGGAACCTTCACTTACGGAGATCTGCCTTTTAGCCGTTCTTTCTGTATCCGCATTTCGGGCAGATACCGTTATCGTTTAATGCTATGCCGCATAACGGACAGCGGTCTATCTGGTTCTTTGTATCAAATTCCTCAGATGCAGCATTTACGCCGCTGGTAAATGTTATCTTGGCGATATTCAGCTTATCCTTAAGCAGATCATAAACTATTTTTATCATACCCTCAACGGTCATAGTTTCTTTTGTAACTACGAGTCGGCAATCAGGATATGCCATCGCAAGCTCTGTCTTAAACGCTTCGCCTTTCATCTGATTCTGAGGCGCTCCGTCTTTTATTCCCTGTTTTTCGTATACGTCAAGTACAGCCGGTAAAAGCGGATCATCCTCCCGCAAAATCAAAGCGTGGTCAAAATTCTTAAGTACAGCCCATGCAGTCTTTTGAATTTCGTTGCAGGGGAAGACCATGTTTACGCCTTCATTGATAGAGTCCTCAACCTCTATTGTTAAAACGCCCGTATGACCGTGCAAATACTGAGCTTCCCCTCTAAAGCCGTAAAATCTATGCGCATACTGTAAATCAAACGTTGTAATACTTCTCATAACTCTTACCTCC
>DBQZ01000086.1 GCA_002305435.1 Clostridiales bacterium UBA1381 | reverse complement strand
ATGTGAATAATTCAGACTGCATTCGTTTCCCCTCCTTGATATATATTCTATAAGTATACAATATCACAAAATGGCATGGATGTCAATCAATATTACAACAAAGAGCTTTGTCAAGGAGTTTACTGTTTTTACCAGATAGTTTAATGAGCTTTATTTTGCAAATCCTTTGTAGCTGCTAAACCCGAGCATATACACCGCCATAGCTATAGAGAAATTGTCATGTTCGTCGCCCTGCCTTCGTGCCAACGCTTTGATTTCATCGATGACGCTGTCATGGGGAACGATTGAGCCGTCAAGCTCTTCCACTGCTTTTTGTATCACAGACGGAAGAACCATGCACATTTGATAAAATGCGTCCTCCTGCCCTGTCACTAAGGAGTAAAATTGATCCATGCTTACACGGCGTATCAGCCTATGTCCCATCTTCTTTTTATCAACTGTTGTTTCCCACTTGATGTTCTGCGACCTCTGTGCAATTGCTTCAACAAGAAAGCACGCACAATCATCATCCATTAGCAGCTGATTCTGCATTTTGATAAATGTTTTTCCCGCCGAAGCTGAGTTCATTGTGTTATGTTTGTTTTTCATTTCCACATAAACAGTATGCACAACGCTCCCATCAGGCAGCGTTATACCGTCAGGATTTTTATATATGACATCCCAGCCGCCTTCCTTGCCGTTGTCCGGCACATGGCATTTATCAATATAACTGAAAATTCTCTGATGAAAATAGCCTATATCATTATTGTTTGATTTATCCCGCTGTCTGAAAATTTCATTACTTACTATTTCTTCCCACGAGGATTGATACACCGTTTTATCAAATATAAGTTTTATAGGGTCGATTATATTTTTATTGAAACGCTTTAAGTCAAAAGACTCAAGTTTCTCCCCATATTTTTCAATGGTTGCTTTCACATGGTTTATAAAATCGCTTTCGTTAATAAATGATAATGTCCACATATTATAGTTTCTCCAATGTTTTTCGTATTTCCACCGCTATATCATACGCAAGATTGACAGGGACGGCATTTCCAACCTGTTTATATTGCGAGCTGATACTTCCACAAAATTGCCACTCGTCCGGAAAACTCTGACACCTTGCGTTTTCTCTTACCGTAAACGGCCGCGCTTCAATCGGATGACATCTGTCTGTCTGTTTTTGACTGGGCGAAGTCAATACGGTAAGAGAAGGCTCATCCAAGCTCAACCGTCTTAAAATGCCGGTCCTTCCGCCTTCCATATACCAGCAGCTTTTCATATATTCTTTAGCTATATCCTCGGGAATATCCCGCCAATATCCTCCGGGCGGCACAAGCTCAAATATCTTTCGTTTATATTCCGAATACGGCGTACCTTCACTTTTGGGACAGTCTAACAATATATCACGAAGTACAGGCTTATATTTATGCGGTTCGGGGAATTTGAACTCGGCTTTTTTTGCAAGATCATTCCTGATCCCTATTGTAATTAAGCGTTCTCTTTTTTGTGCCACTCCGTAATCCCAGGCATTTAGAACCTTTTTATACATCGTATAGCCGCAATTTTCAAATATATCAGTTATCGTCTGATACGTTCTTCCCCTGTCATGAGTTAGCAGCCCCCGCACATTTTCAAAAAGAAACATTTTCGGCTGAAGTTGCTCCAAAAATTTAGCATAATGATAGAATAACGTCCCTCTGGCATCTTCTAATCCTAATCGCTTGCCGGCATACGAAAAGCTCTGACAAGGTGCGCCGCCGGATAATAAGTCCAATTCGCCTGACTTCAAATTAAAATAATCCTGCAAGTCAAGACATGATATATTCGATATATCTTCATTGATGACTCTCCAACTGGGACGATTTCTTCTAAGAGTATCAGCTGCGTCTTTATCTATTTCAATAAGAGCTATAGTGTCAAATCCCGCTCTTTCAATTCCAAGCGCAAGCCCTCCCGCCCCTGCAAAAAGTTCTATTGTTGAAAATTGTGCAGACTTAGGCTCTAATAATGCGTCATCAGCTATTGAAACGACATCACCGATATTACAATTTAATACATAACAGATTTTTTCTATACTTTCCATAGAAACCGTTTCATTCTTACCCATGCGAGCCATTACATTAAAGCTAATGCCGGCAGCTTCCTTTAATTCGGTCTTATTCATGTTTTTATCTATCAACAGTTTCCATAGATTATTATACGTTACAGCCAACTATATTCATCCTTTCCGTATATAAAGGTACAAAATTGGGTTATTAAAATAATACCACAATTCAGAACATTTGTCAACAAAACTCACGATATAGTTAGAAAATCTTGCGTTAATCTGTATTGCCTATGCTATAACCCCATCCCGCTCGCAGATTCATCCTGCGCATGGCTGTGAAATATATGTTGCCTTTTAAATGGCGGTATGGTATAATTATCTCAAAAAAAGGGGGGGTTAGATACCATGAAAAAATCCGTATTATTCATTATAGCCGCAGCCCTTATTGCAGGGGCAGCTACATCAAGCGCAGCCACAGGGGATATTATCCGCCCGATATATTCGACCGACATCCAGACATTCATGGATTCGATCCCGATTAAGGGATATGCTATAGACGGCAAAACAATGATCTGCCTTGAGGATCTCGAGCCTTACGGCTTCAGTGTATATTACAGCGACGAGGCAAGAGCCTTATTCGTAAACAAGCAGAAAAAAGCTGACAGCAGTTTTTACCCCACAATAGAGAATAGCGCCCCGGGGGATATTTGCGGGTACACGTACGAAACCGATATTCGTGCTTACGTGAACGGGCAGGAGATTCCGGCGGAAAATATCGGCGGCAAGCTCGCAGTGTGCGCCGAGGATTTGGCAGATATAAACGCCCTAAGCTCCCTTAGGAATTTTACATTTAAATACCCGTCTTACTTCATGCGGTATACGTACGACGACGCTGCCCGCTCCCTCCGCCTTTTCTCCGATATAGCAGACGACAGCGTCTACAGCGCAAATATCGCCGGCTTTTACGAGGGGATAAGCAACTCTGACGGGGTATTTGCAGCCGTGGATGAGTTTGAAAATGATATATACTCGCAATACGTCGTAAAAGGCATATACGCCGACGCCGCCAATTACGACGGCTGCAATGCTGTCCGCTTCTATAAAAACGGGCTTACCGCAAACGCAGAAAGCGCACTCTGGGAGTACGATTTCATCGCTTATATGCTGCAGGACGGTATCTCGATTACCGATATGCGTTTTTCCGCAGACGGGAAATACCTCTCTTTCTCCGGCGAACGCAGCAAGCCGCAGAAATATTCGCTGATGGGTATGCGAAACGTATACGAGAGCGGCGAGTATATGCTCGATATGGATACGTTTGCGCTTGTGAAGGTGGATGTGCAGGAGTATGAGCTTCCGCCGGAGGCGGAGCGGCCGGCGATTTGGCCGTGAGTATTTGGCGGGAATGGGTATGGGCTTGGAAGCGGTTGTGCAAGCTTGGAGCCCATTCCCAAGAGGCTGGTTATACATTAGTGCAGCTGAACATTATGCGTAATTATATCTGATTTTTTTTACTTTTTCGTCTACTTTTTTCAAATTCGCCCTTTAAATTGATAAATTTTTAAACATCTTTTTCGCATCTGCCTATATATAATGCCAAAATGTATGGCCTCAATAAAAACATCAGGGAAATTGCTTGCTTTTTTTCGGCATATATGGTATGATAAACTGTGTAACTAAAGTAGATTCGTCATCTTTGTTTTATTCCTCAGTCGTTAGGGGGGATACGGACAAGAATATCGCAGGTATAAAGGCTATGATGTTTGGTTATGCATGCAATTTAGGGGTGCATATTATATAGTCCGTAACAAGATGAAATACAATTGCAGAAAATATTTCCTCTCCTGTGTGTTCTGAAGGAGAGAATTTGCGCTGTGAATTGAGGTATAAAAACTGTGGAAAACAAACTGAAAATTGCAATGCTCGGGCACAAGCGTATCCCGTCAAGGGAAGGCGGGGTTGAGATAGTGGTAGAAGAGTTATCAACACGTATGGCAAAGCTTGGTCACAAGCTCACCTGCTATAACCGCAGAGGTCATCACGTGAGCGGCGAGGAGTTCGACAGCGAACAGCTGCATGAATATAAGGGCGTACGGCTAAAGCAGGTATGGACTATAAACAGAAAAGGGTTTGCGGCTATGACGTCATCTGTAGAAGCGTCAATTAAGGCAGCATTCGGGGGATATGATATAGTTCACTTCCACGCAGAGGGTCCCTGCGCCATGCTGTGGCTTCCCAAGCTGTTCGGAAAAAGATGTATTGCTACAATACACGGAATTGACTGGCAGAGGTCCAAATGGGGCGGTTTTGCCAGCAGATACATAAAATTCGGAGAAGAAATCGCTGCCAAATACGCAGATGAAATCATCGTGCTTTCAGAAAACGTTCGGAAGTATTTCAAGGACACATACAACAGGGAAACCGTGTTTATACCAAACGGTGTAAACAGACCATCTTCACATATCCCGAAGCTGATTACGGATAAATTCGGGCTTACAAAGGACAGCTATATTCTCTTCCTCGGCAGAATAGTGCCTGAAAAAGGAATTGCATATTTAATTGAAGCGTTTAAAAACGTACGTACCGACAAGAAGTTAGTTATAGCCGGCGGAAGCTCTGATACGGAGAAATTCATGGATGAGCTCAAAGACAGCGCAAAAGGAGATAAACGGATAATCTTCACCGGTTTTGTACAAGGGCAGCTGCTTGCTGAACTATACAGCAACGCTTATGTGTATACCCTGCCTTCCGATTTGGAGGGGATGCCGCTTAGCCTTCTGGAGGCTATGAGCTACGGCAACTGCTGCCTCGTAAGCGACATCGCCGAATGCAGCGAGGTGGTCGAGGATAAGGCTGTTTTGTTTAAAAAGGGCAATATCGCAGATCTTAAAGACAAACTGCAAATGCTGTCCGACTCCCCCGCAGTAGTCGCTCGTTATAAGGCAGAAGCAGCTGATTTTATCTGCGAAAAGTATAACTGGGATAAGGTCGTGGAGGAGACGTTGGCGGTGTATTATGATGGGAAAGGAAAGAAAAAATGATAAAAGAACATTATGGCTCAATTGACGGTCTGCGTGCGATAGCATGTATCGGAATTGTAATGATGCATGTAGCGACAAACAATTCCTATAATATTACAGGCTTCGTATACAATACCGTAATATCATCGTTTACAAACTTTGTTTTTCTTTTCATGACTGTATCCGCTTTCGGTATGTGCTGCGGATATTATAAACGCATGCTAGATAATGAAGTGTCTTTAACTGAGTTTTACAGCAAGCGGTTTAAAAAGATTCTTCCCTTTTTTGCAATTTTAGTTTTATTGGATGTGGCAATGTCTCCATCGCTGAATTCCGTATATGAAGGATTTGCTGATTTAACACTGCTGTTCGGTTTCCTGCCAAATCCAGAGAATATATCGGTAATA
This sequence comes from Clostridiales bacterium UBA1381, assembly GCA_002305435.1. Lineage (GTDB taxonomy): Bacteria > Bacillota > Clostridia > UBA1381 > UBA1381 > UBA1381. The sequence continues at coordinate 3,072 of DBQZ01000086.1, read as the reverse complement.
GGTGTGGGATGGTTTTTGGGGTTAGTATTTGTTTTTTACGTATGCTTCCCTTTCTTCTGCGCAATTATTGCCAACAAACGGCGGGCTTGGATTGCCTTTGCAGTCAGTATAATATACAATATTATATGCAGCATTTATTTCGATGTTGGACGCTCAAACATTCTATATAGTGCGTGTTTTTTCCTTGCCGGAGGGCTGATATACCTGTACCGAAAAGAAATTATGCGCTGGAATCGCTGGATTGTTTTGGCAACGGCTGCTGTTTCTGTAGTGATGTATTACGTTATTGGCGGATATGCTCTCATGTGTCTTTTAGTTTCATCAGCCCTGCTCATATGCGCTGTAATTTTGCGTGGAGGGATACTGGAAAACAAGGTCACAAAGTTTCTCAGCAGCATCAGCATGGAAATATATCTTTCACATATGGTTATCTTCCGCGTCATCGAAAAGGCGGGGTTAAACCGTATTGCTGGGAACGGCTGGATACAGTACATCATTACCGTTGCAGCTGTGCTTTTTGGGACAATTTTGTTCTCTGTAATTATGCAAAAATTGCTCGTTTTGGCTGAAAATAAACTTACCTTTGGAACTTCCGGGAAATTTATCAAAATCAAATAAAAGAGGTCAGTTATGAGGATATTGATGATAAACAAGTTTCTCTACCCAAACGGGGGCAGTGAAACATACATATTTAAACTTGGGGATTATTTGAAAAAGCAGAACCATGAGGTCCAGTACTTCGGCATGGAGCATGAGGGACGCTGTGTTGGCAACGCTGTCAATGCTTACACCTCCGATATGGATTTCCATGGCGGTTCAAAACTTGCAAAGCTTACATATCCTCTAAAGACCATCTACTCATCAGAGGCGCGCAGGAAACTGCGGCTTGTTCTTGATGATTTTAAGCCGGACGTCTGCCATATTAACAATTTCAACTATCAGCTGACGCCAAGCATTATCTTGGAAATTCAGAAATGGCGCAAAGAGGGCAACAAGTGCCGGATTGTTTTTACGGCGCATGATTACCAGCTTGTATGTCCCAATCATATGTGCAACAATCCAAATACGGGAGAAAACTGCGAGAAATGTTTGGGCGGCCATTTTATAAACTGCACAAAGGGAAAATGTATCCACGGCAGTACCGCAAAATCAGCAATCGGAACTATGGAAGCCATGTTCTGGAAATTTAATGGGGCTTACAAATATATTGATGATATGATTTGCTGCTCTCGCTTTTTGAAAACTAAGATGGATACCAACCCTATTTTCGCCAAAAAAACTGTCGCCATGCACAATTTTGTAGACAGAGTGGAATGGGCAAACACTGCCAAGAAGGATTATGCCCTGTATTTCGGCAGATTTTCCAAGGAAAAAGGCATCAGCACTCTCTTGAAGGTTTGCAGAGAGCTTTCTGATGTGCAGTTTATTTTTGCCGGTACTGGTCCGTTGGAGAGCGAGATTGACGGTATTGCGAATATTAAAAACGTCGGTTTCCAAACAGGAGAAGCATTGGAAAAGTTGATCCGGGAGGCGAGGTTTAGTATATATCCGTCTGAATGGTATGAAAACTGCCCGTTCTCTGTTATGGAAAGCCAGATGTACGGCACCCCTGTGCTGGGAGCAAAAATAGGCGGTATTCCGGAGCTTATCGAAAATGGAAAAACCGGCGAGCTTTTTAAAAGCGGCAGCAGCTCAGAATTAAAAGAAAAAATCCTTAAATTATGGAATGATAAAGCTCTGACAGAGCAATACAGCCTAAACTGCAAGAATATACGTTTTGATGATATTCAAACTTACACAAAGAAACTTATGCAAATTTATCACGGGTGAAAATCGCATCCTATTTTAAATCGGAAAAAGGAGATAACAGCTATGTCTAATAATAACAGCAGCGAGAAAAAACTCAACGGTACCGTCATAGTTACATACCGCTGCAATGCCCGCTGTTCTATGTGCAACCGTTACAAAGCCCCCTCGAAGCCTGAGGAGGAAATCAGCATCGAAACAATAAAAAAGCTGCCCAGAATGTATTTTACAAACATTACCGGCGGCGAACCGTTTATCCGGACGGATCTTAGGGATATTGTACGTGAGCTATACAAAAAATCCGACCGTATCGTAATTTCTACAAACGGCTTCTTCACAGACCGTATTGTGGAGCTTTGCAAGGAGTTTCCCCAGATCGGCATCCGCATATCAATTGAAGGTCTGGAGAAAACAAATAACGAAATACGGGGTCTGCAGGACGGGTATCAGCGGGGATATAAAACGCTCAAAACTCTCCGCGATATGGGCATGAAAGATGTCGGCTTCGGTATGACAGTACAGGATAAAAACGCCCCCGACCTCGTACCGCTTTATAAGATTTCCGATGAAATGGGAATGGAGTTTGCTACGGCAAGTTTACATAACAGCTTTTATTTCGTGGAAGCCAAGAATATTATCCACGACCGCCCGATGGTTGCAAAGAATTTTGAGAATCTCGTCAATGAGCTGCTGAGAAGCAACAGCCCGAAAAAATGGTTCAGGGCTTACTTTAATCACGGCTTAATTAACTATATCTACGGACAAAAGCGGCTTTTGCCCTGCGATATGAGCTTTGATACGTTCTTTATAGACCCGTACGGAGATGTTATGCCCTGCAACGGGACGAAGGACAAGGAGGTTATGGGTAACTTAAATACTCAGACCTGGGACGAGCTGTGGAACAGCCCCGAGGCTGAAATTGTCCGCAAAAAAGTCCGCTGCTGCGACCGCAACTGCTGGATGATCGGAAGCGTAAGCCCCGCTATGCACAAATATATCTGGAAGCCGGCAGCGTGGGTTCTTATACATAAATTCAAGGCATTGTTCACAAAGCATCCGTATTCTATGTACGAGCTTAAGGTCTGCCGTGATTACCGTGACGGCAAGGTTACAAAGGAACAGCTTGACAAGTGCAGCACCTGTGATCTGCGAGCCGTGGTAAATGACGGTCTGAGTGAAGCATCTAAAGAGCAGCTTAAGGGCAGAACAGGCGAAGAGATTGTCGATGCTGATATTGCAGCACAGATGAAGGAGTAATTACTGATG
>DBQZ01000103.1:10868-13212 GCA_002305435.1 Clostridiales bacterium UBA1381 | reverse complement strand
GGAAGTGGAGGCTTGTTATTCGGCAGGAACCTCATATACAGAATCGCCAAAGGTTACCTGTGTGGCTTTATCAAAACCTATTGTCTGAATTACAAAGCTTGCTGAGCCGTCTTCTGATGATACTACAGCATAATCAACATTACCGGACGGTGTGAGTGTTTCATCGCCTATTACGAGCGAGGGAACGCCGTCTGTGTAGTTGTCAACCTTAATAGTGTATGTAGTTACTACATCATCAGTTGTCGGTTTGTTGCCGTCTTCATCACCCTTTACAAGCTTAAGAGCAGCAATGTTTTCTGCGGTAAGTTTGTCAGCAGTATTTACTTCTACTGCGGAAACTTCGGGATATATTCCTGAAATTTCAATCGCACCAATTGTCATTGACAAATAAACTTCAGCTTTCGTTGCAGCAAAGGCGATGCTGTCAATTTTAGTAATATTTTCTGCTGCCAAATCAATGACTGTTTCGCCAGCAGTACCTGTCAATCGTCCATTCTTTATGGTAAGATCTATATTACCACTGTTTTCAATCGCAATATTCTCTGTTGCCGTTTCTATTGCACTTGTAACATCAGCACCTGAACGTACAGATTTTAAAACAAATGCAACTTTATCTCCGTCTTTAAACGTTACCGTGTTAATTCTATCTCTGTTGTTACCTGACGCATAGCTATTAAAACCTGCAATCTTTATATTATATCCTTCAGCTCCATCTACTCCGGTCAATGATATTGAATCGTTATTCCAAACCATTAACTTACCACTAACGAATCTTTGTGCGCCAAACAAGGTTGTAGCCTTATCCGCCAATCCTGTTGTTGTGTAATCTTCATAGAAAAGCACATTCTCGCCGGACGGCTCAACGTAAAGCTCTACTTCTTTATTATTAGCATCCATAGTAACTGTCTTAGTTTCAGAAGCTGTATATCCACTCTTTTCAACTTTATAACTTGCCACAGAACCAGCTATACAAGGAATTGCAGCAACTCCATCCTCGTTTGTGTAATATGCAGAACCATTAGCAGTAACCTGTGCATAGGGGTTTGACTTAACTATTAAGTTATAAACCTCAGGGGCAGTTTCTGTATAGATTTTTAAGTTGTCCATGAAAAAGAATGCTGCGTCCTTTCCACCCTGTACACCAAGTTTACCAAATTTTGTTGGTCCATTTGTGATTATTCCACTTACAGATTTAACATCATCACCAGCAGTCGCTGTAAACGTATATAATCCCTCACCATACGCTATAACCATTTTTGCATGATACCATGTAGGCGATTCACTACCAGGGATACCAAGAGCGTTAACAATATCTACAGTCGCAAACGGCTTTGTCGTATCACTGTCAGCAAAATAAAGTATCGGATTATTTGAACGATTTGCAAAATCAAATTCAACCACAAGCGCCTGCTCATCACCCATACTTTCAAATGTAGGCATATTGTTAAAGGTCATTGTTGGTCTTCTACCATCCGTGCTAAACTGCCCTGCCACAATCTGCATATATTTGTTATCGGCATCTTCCAGTATGCTTATATTGCCGGCATTCTTCTCATTGTTACCAACAGCAAAAGACAATTCACCATCTGTACTTGTAGCAGTTATTGTAGAGTCACCGTAACCTGAGTTTACAATAGTTTCCGTTGCCCAATCATTAAAACTATAATTGTAGTACGGATCCTCGGCTGTACCTGTACCTATCGCCGCATCGGCTGTTACCCCAAACCCCGCAAATGCGGTCACTGTTACTGCTAATGCCATTGCGGCACTGAGCATTTTCTTGAATTTCATTGCATTTTCCTCCCTCATATTAAGCCGCCCGCAGAGTAAAGAGCGGACGAATTTATTAGATATGTTAATTATACACCCCCCCCCGAAAAATCAAGCAATATATTGCTCTCTTTACAGGTAAACCATTCAATTTTTGCTATGTTGTAAATTTTACACAAAAAAAGCGCCCCGAAGGGGCGCCGACGTCTAAAATTTTCGCCTATTTTCACACAACGCCTTTTAGCACAAGGGCGCAGAAGATGCAGGTCGCAAGGACGGCTGCGGCTACTATCACAAGCCCCACCTGAGCCGATTTCCCGTTTAAGGATACGCCCGAGGAGGCGGCGATAAGGCCTGCACGTCTCAGAGCCGTTACCACCGGCTTATACAAAAGCAATGCAATCGCCGAGTTAAGCCCGCCCTTTATCAGGTTGAACGGCAAAAATACCGGCACGAGCATACCCGCCACCGTCTCCCTCGGAAGCCCCATGTATATCGGCGTTAGGAGGTAGTTCCACAGTATCATTACGACAGTTGACAAAAGCGCACCCGACACCAGTCCGCCGACCGCTCC
>DBQZ01000103.1:8990-10830 GCA_002305435.1 Clostridiales bacterium UBA1381 | reverse complement strand
ACCATTTCCACAAGCCCCACTATCGCCGCTATCGCAAACGATACCAGGGGCCCATAAATAAAGCCTGCCAATACTATTATGACATCTTTTGGGTCGTACGACAAAAACATAACCATCGGTATCCTGCCCACGACCATCACCACGTATGCGATAGCCGTCAGCACTCCTATGACAGCTATCTTTTTTGTTCTTGTTTCCGCCATTTTTTCATTCCTCCGTTTCATTTTGGCGATAAAAAAGCACACCCGAAAGAACAATGCGTCCTTTCGGGTGTGAGAACAAAATGAAAAAAAGGAAATATGTATATTACAGCCGTTACTGCCCATTTGATCTCGTCTTTTTTCATCCAGACTATACTGTTGGTTTTGGAATTGCACCAAATCGTGCGCAGATGCGCTCGCGGACTTTACCGCCAATCGGGAATTTCACCCTGCCCCAAAGACGTATTATTTTTTCGATGTTACTTATATAATATCACTGCCGGTCTTATATGTCAATAGCTTTTTTATATCTTAGCAAAATTTTTTCCGCAAGCTCCATATCCTCCGGCGTCGTCAGCTTTATATTTTCGTACGAGCCCTCGCTCACACGCACCCTTTTTTCGAGCCGCTCCAAAAGCATACAGTCGTCTGTAGCCGGAAAAGAGTCCTCCGCCGCCCTTTCGTGAGCTGCAATAAGCTCTTCTTTAAAAAATACCTGCGGAGTCTGGATCGACACCGCCTTTTCCCTGTCCACGGTAGCGGTTATAAAACCGTCCTCGGTAAGCTTTATCGTATCCTTCGTCACGACACCGGCGGCCGATGCCCCGAATTTTCGGCAGTCCTCGACACAGCGGCAGATAAGCTCGGGACTCACCAAGGCTCTTGCCCCGTCATGGACGGCTACAATATCGCCCCCGCAGTGCATAAGCCCCCGCCGCACGCTCTCCTGCCTTGTCGCCCCGCCGGAGCATACAAGGGAAAATTTGCTAAACTCCGCTGCAATCGCCTCCATTTCACGGCGGTCAGAGTCACGGGCGGCTATTACTATTTCGTCTATGCAGGAGGCTTTTTCAAACGCTAAAAGCGTATACCAGATCACCGGCTTTCCCAAAAGCGTCAGCAGCAGCTTGTTTTTATCCGCACCCATGCGGCTGCCGCTTCCGCCGGCAACTATAAGGGCTGTTACCATGTTTTCCTCCGTTCCGCCGCCTTTTGCGGCTGTTGTTTCGTTATAATAGCTCTTCTATTGTATCGTTCATTATACATTCAACGTCGCTTTTGTCCGCCACACCCGACATCACAAGCTCGCTTACGGCTATTTGCCCGGCGCTGTTTAAAAGCTTTCTCTCGCTTGTGGAAAGCCCTTTTGTGCGGTCTCTGTACATAAGCTCCTTAAGTACGTCAATCACCTTGTAAATATCGCCCGATTTTATCTTCGTCATATTTTCCCGCTGGCGTTGGTTCCAGCTATGGTCTGGCTCTATGGCGGCGTTCTTGAAATGCTCCAGCACCTTTTTTGCCTCGTCGCGCGATATAAGCCTGCGGATGCCGGTCTTTTCGCTGTTATCGGTGGGTATCATAAGCGTCATGTTCCCCGCCATCGTCCGCATTACATAATACAGCTGTTTCTTGCCGAGGATACGCTTTTCCTCGATAGCCTCAATCACTCCCGCGCCATGCGTAGGATACACAACTTTGTCGCCGACGCAAAACATTTTCTGCCTCCATTTCTCACTATTGACGCCATGTATCGAACGGAAATTTTCCCGCATAATAATTATATCACAAACATTACAAAATGTCAAATTTTTTATTATAGCATATCTGCAAGAAAATTTCAATAGCGAACCGGCGGTTTT
>DBQZ01000103.1:1267-8979 GCA_002305435.1 Clostridiales bacterium UBA1381 | reverse complement strand
ATATTACTCGTTATAAAAAAGCAGCGTCTCCTTGACCGTTTTCGCCTTGTAGAGAGCCGAATCCGCCTTTTCAAACAGCTCCTCGAACCGCTCCCCGTCATCAGGATAAACCGCCGCCCCAATGCTCAGTGTACACAAAAGCCCGTCCACCTCGAATTTTAAAAGCTGGCTTAGCTTGCTGCGAATAGTTTCGGTACGATCAACATCCTTTAAAAGAATGATAAACTCATCCCCTCCAAACCTTGCTGCAATGTCGGTTTTGCGGAAGAGCTGCCTGATCCTGTCCGCCACCGCTTTTAATACACGGTCGCCCTCGCCGTGCCCGTACGTATCGTTCAGGGTTTTAAAGTTATCTATATCCAAAACCGCCAGCACGTGGGCGCTTTTTCTGCGGTGCAGGACGGTTTCTATAAGCTCAGCCGAATAGCCCTTGTTATAAAGTCCCGTAAGCGCATCTACACGGGCGGCTTTTTTTAAGCTGTCGGTTTTTGCTTTCTGCTCGGTTATGTCGGTAACAACTCCTATCATGCGTTTGGGTATGCCGTCTTTTAACACCGGCACAACGTTCACACGGCACCAGATATAATCCGAACCGCCCGCCCGCATCCGTGCTTCGTACACGGCGGATTTGCCGGCGAAAATATCCGAAAATGCCGCCTCTATCACCGCCGCATCGCCCGGATGGGAAAAATAGCTGCTTACAGCTTCCATATACTCCTGCGGCGGAAGCTCGCTGAATGAGCGTACCTCCTCTAAAATAACGTCGTCCTCTACACCGAATATAACCTCGGCGTTTTCAAAAAATGTATACAGCTGCTTTTCCAAATCCACCTCGAAAATGCACATCTTCGCAGCGCACAGCGCAATATGCAGCCGTTCCTTATACCGCTGAAGTTCGTTCACGTTTTCCCTCTCCTTATCAGCTTTTTATAGTATCTGTTCCCCGCTTTTACGGACAGCCGTATTCTTCTGTTTTGTACAATGATTATATCACACCATACGCCCGATTGCAAGATGTATTTTAGCGTCATCGTATAAAATACATGGGATTACGGCAGAAATTTTTTCGGAAAATTTTTTTAAAATAATATTGTAATAACAGCGCAGATAGTGTATAATTAAGGAATAAGCAAATAAGAGAAAGGAAATCTAAACATGGCAAACAATTCAGATAATACACAGCAGCCCGAACTCAGCCAGCTGCTCAAAATACGCCGGGAAAAGCTCGCAGAGCTGCAGGCCGACGGCCGGGATCCGTTTCGCATAACGAAATACAACCGCACTCACACCTCCGGCCAGATAACGAAAAACTGCCGCACAGAAGAACGCACCATCGTATCCAGAGGCGAGGAAAAGCAGGTGACCGCAAAAATATCGCCGCTTGACTCCCAGCACGTATGCGTGGCAGGCAGGATTATGTCAAAGCGCGGCATGGGCAAGGTGGGCTTTGTGCATCTTGCAGATATGGACGGGCAGATACAGCTTTTCGTAAAGCGTGACATCCTCGGCGAGGACGAGTACGCACGGTTTAAAAAGCTCGACATAGGCGATATAATCGGCGCAGAAGGCGAGGTATTCACCACCCAGACGGGCGAGGTTTCCGTAAGGGCTGAGAAGATCGTCCTGCTTTCAAAGTCGCTCCTGCCGCTTCCGGAAAAGTTCCACGGCATGACAGACACAGACCTTCGTTACCGTCAGCGCTACGTTGACCTTATCATGAACGCAGATGTCAAGGATACTTTCGTAAAGCGCTCTAAAATAATCGCTTCGATAAGAAGCTATCTTTCGACCCTCGGCTTCCTTGAGGTGGAAACGCCTATACTCGTATCAAACGCAGGCGGAGCGGCGGCAAGGCCGTTCATAACCCATTTCAACGCCCTTGATGAGGATTTCAAGCTTCGCATATCGCTGGAGCTTTACTTAAAGCGGCTTATCGTCGGCGGCTTTGACAAAGTATACGAAATAGGCCGTGTATTCCGCAACGAGGGTCTTGACACCCGCCACAATCCGGAATTTACGCTGATGGAGCTTTATCAGGCATACACCGACTACAACGGCATGATGGATCTTACCGAAAACCTCTACCGCCACGTAGCGCAGGAGGTTTTGGGTACGACGACGCTCGTCTACAACGGCGTGGAGATGGATTTATCGCAGCCGTTTGCCCGCATAACGATGGTGGACGCCGTCAAGAAGTACTCGGGCGTTGATTTTAACGAGATACATTCACTCGAGGAGGCGAGAAAGGCAGCCGACGAGCATCACGTGGAATATGAAGAGCGTCATAAAAAGGGCGACATCCTAAATCTGTTCTTCGAGGAATTTGCAGAGGAGCATCTTGTACAGCCGACATTCGTAATGGATCACCCAATCGAAATCTCGCCGCTTACAAAGAAAAAGCCCGACAACCCCGAATACGTGGAGCGGTTTGAATTCTTCATGAACGGCTGGGAAATAGCAAACGCTTACTCCGAGCTTAACGACCCGATCGACCAGAGGGAGAGGTTCCGTGCTCAGGAGGAGCTTTTGGCGCAGGGCGACGAGGAGGCCAACACCACCGACGAGGATTTCATGCGTGCATTGGAGATCGGTATGCCCCCGACAGGCGGCATAGGCTTCGGCATCGACCGTATGTGTATGCTGTTCACCGATTCCCCCGCTATAAGGGATGTGCTGCTGTTCCCCACTATGAAGCCGCTAGACAAGTAAGGCGCAAAGCTTCGATATTTATGCGGCCTTGGCAGCAGGGAAAAACCGTACAGAAATTGCATAATTAACACAATACATGGGCATTTCCAAAACGGGATTGCCCATTTTTTAAAGGAAAAATCGTCTTTTGCAAAGGAGAGAGTTATGGTAAAAAAAGCGGGAATTAACAACTTGGAATCACTCGCCAAATTAGCGGCGATGCTGTGGCGGGATAATTCTGTCAACGAGCTGATCAATGAATTTGCCGAGATTATGGCAGGCGGAAAAGCGCAGTTCTTTTTAAAATACGAAAACATCTTGCCTGTCGGTTTTGCGCAATGTCAGCTGCGATACGATTATGTCGAAGGTACAAACACCTCTCCAGTGGGATATTTAGAGGGTATATTTATAAAGGAAGAATATCGAAATCGAGGATATGCAAAGGAGCTTTTAGCAGAATGTGAAGCCTGGGCAAAGAGCAGCGGCTGCAAAGAATTTGCAAGCGACTGCGAAATAGATAATACGGACAGCTTTCGTTTTCATAAGGCGATGAATTTTACCGAGGTAAACAGGATAGTATGTTTTGCTAAGACGCTGTAGATATTTGTAAAACCAGCTTTTGGGGGTGAATGAGACTGCCGCACCTTTTTGCGCCCCGCTCCTCAAAAACCCACGCTTGACAAAATCATACATATATGCTACAATATTATCGCAAGTTATACGTATAAGAGGCGGTGATCTTTTTGACAAGCAAGTACAGGCAGATATACGAGCATTTCCATGAGCTGATAGAGGTCGGCGACCTAAAGCCGGGCGACTATCTGCCACCAGAGCGGGAAATATCCGAGATGTTTTCCGTGTCCAGAGACACTGTTCGAAAGGCAATGCAGCTGCTTGAGAATAACAAGGATATAAAAAAATCCCGCGGCAGGGAATCGGTGGTGCTTAAAAGGGATCTGTTCGATTTTCCCATTTCCCGTATAAATTCGTTCAAGGAGATGGCGCAGCAGCTTCAGTGGAAAAATGTCGTGACACACGTTGAGGATCTTAGCATAATAGAGGCCGAGGGCGATATTGCTTTCAAGCTTGATGCCGAGGAGGGCGAGGAGGTATACAGGGTAAAGCGTGTGCGGGAGATAGACGGCGAGGCCGTGATATTCGACACGGATTACTTCAAGCGCAGGTTCGTACCTCGGCTTACGAAAGATATATGCTCCGGCTCGATATATGAGTATTTGGAAAACGAGCTTGGTATAAAAATCGGGATAGCTCAGAAAATAGTGACGATAGAGGATGCGGGACGTGAGGACAGAATGTATCTTGCCCTTGACGACAGCGGTGTGGTCGCAGTCGTCACAAGCGTGACGGCTCTTGAAAGCGGCGAGATATTCCAGCTCACCGAATCAAGGCACAGAAAGGATAAGTTCCGTTTCACGGTTACCGCTCACAGATAAGGCTCCATGGCTGACGTTTTTGTGTGATATGCACAAAAGCATCAGCCGTTTTTTTATATCCCCGCCGCCGAAAAAACCTTGACTTACATATGCGTATATGTTAGAATAATAATCGAAAGATATGCCCATAAGTAAGGGTATAATTGCAAAAGATGTACGTATAACAAGGAGGTATCGGTATGGGAGCATACACGGATGAATGTCGGAAGCTTTTAGAGCTTGTCGGCGGAAAAGAAAACATCGGCGCAGTTTCGCACTGCGTAACGAGGATGAGGTTCGTTTTAAACGACCCGAAAAAGGCGGATGTCGGGGCTATAGAAAAGCTTCCGTCTGTGAAGGGGACATTCACTCAGGCCGGGCAGTTTCAGGTCATAATCGGCAATACGGTAAGCACGTATTACAACGATTTCATAGCCGTAGCAGGGATTGACGGCGTATCAAAGGATGCGGTTAAGAATGCTGCGAAGAAAAATCAGAACATACTCCAGAGGATGATGTCGAACCTTGCGGAGATTTTCGCCCCTCTCATTCCGGCGATAATCGTCGGCGGTCTTATCCTCGGATTTAGAAATGTAATAGGCGAGATAAAGATGATCGACGGCGGAACGAAAACGCTTATTGAGGTTTCGCAGTTCTGGAATGGGGCGTACTCGTTTTTGTGGCTCATAGGCGAGGCGATATTCCACTTCCTGCCCGTGGGCATAGTCTGGTCTATAACGAAAAAAATGGGAACGACGCAGATGCTCGGCATAGTCCTTGGTATAACGCTCGTTTCGCCGCAGCTTTTAAACGCATACAACGTGGCGACCACGGCAGCAGCAGATATTCCGTTCTGGGATTTCGGGTTTGCGAAGGTGGAGATGATAGGCTACCAGGCTCAGGTTCTCCCGGCGATACTTGCGGGCTTTACGCTCGTCTTTCTTGAAAAGGGAATACGGAAGATATGCCCGTCTGTGATCTCTATGATAGTTGTGCCGTTTTTCTCGCTTTTGCTCTCGGTTATAATAGCGCACACGGTGCTCGGCCCCATAGGCTGGAAGATAGGCAGCCTTATCTCAAACGTTGTAAATGCAGGCCTTGCCTCGGCGTTTAACTGGCTGTTTGCGGCTGTGTTCGGCTTCCTTTATGCGCCGCTCGTTATAACCGGTCTTCACCATATGTCAAACGCCATAGACCTCCAGCTCATATCGGATTTCGGCGGAACGAACCTGTGGCCTATGATAGCGCTTTCAAATATAGCGCAGGGCAGTGCTGTGCTTGCGATGATATTCTTGCAGAAGCGTGACGCAAAGGCTAAGGAGGTTTCGATACCGGCGTGCATATCCTGCTATCTGGGCGTTACGGAGCCGGCGATATTCGGTGTAAACCTTAAGTACGTCTTCCCGTTTATCTGCGCAATGATCGGCTCAGCTACCGCCGCTGTTGTTTCGGTTGGTTCGGGTGTCAGAGCTGCTGCGATAGGCGTTGGCGGCCTGCCGGGAATACTTTCGATACTGCCGCAGTATATCCCGACATTTGCTATATGTATGGCAATAGCCATAGTCGTACCGTTCGTACTGACTATGATAGTAGGAAAGAAAAAGCTCGCCTCTGACGGCATGAAAACCGTTGACGTTCCCGTCGTTGCAGCGACTCCGACTGCGGCTGCAACAGCTGCTGTGCTTGAATACAAAGAGGGCGAGATAAGAGCCTTCCTCTCGGGCAGGGTCATAAAGATAGAGGACGTGCCAGATCAGGTATTCTCCGAAAAGGTACTCGGAGACGGCTTGGCGATAGAGCCTACCGATAACGTACTCATAGCTCCTGCTGACGGCGAGATAGTAAACGTCATGGATGGCTCGTTCCACGCCTGCGGAATGGAGCTTGGAAACGGAGTGGAGCTATTGTTCCACATAGGGCTTGATACGGTCAGCATGAACGGCGATGGATTTGAATGCTTCGTAAAGGAAGGCGATAAGGTAAAGGCAGGCGACAGGCTGATCAGATTTGATCCGGAGAAGATAAAGGCGGCAGGTCATCCGACCGTCACAATAATGGTCGTAACCTCCGAAGGCTCAGCGGCCGGCATAGAATTTAAGACGGGCATTGAGGCACAAGCCGGAAAAACAGTTATTGCAAGCTGCAAATAACGGTGTGAGAGGAGAAATGAACAATGCGTGATCATAAGGACTCATGCGTCTACCAAATATATATAAAATCATTCTGCGACTCGAACGGCGACGGTATCGGGGATATACCCGGCATAACCGGAAAGCTCGACTATATAAAATCGCTCGGCATAGACTATATATGGATAACTCCATTCTTCTGCTCACCGCTAAACGACAACGGATACGATGTTTCAGACTACAGAAACATAGATCCGGTGTTCGGAACGATGGAAGAGCTCGAGGAGCTTATCGCAGAGGCCGACAAGCGGGGTATCGGGCTTATGCTCGACATGGTATTTAACCACACCTCGACCGAACACGAATGGTTCAAGCGTGCGCTCGGCGGCGAGGAGAAATATATAAATTACTACAAATTCGTTGACGGCGACCCCGACAGCCCGCCGACTAACTGGGAATCAAAATTCGGCGGCAGCGCCTGGGAGTACGTGCCGCAGCTTGGGAAGTGGTATCTGCACCTGTTCGACGTGTCTCAGGCGGATCTCAACTGGGATAATCCTGAGGTTCGATCGGAGCTTCAGGATATACTAAAGTTCTGGAAATCAAAAGGCATAAAGGGGTTCCGGTTCGATGTTATAAATCTCGTTTCAAAGCCGGATACATGGCAAAACGATGACTGCGGAGACGGCAGGCGGTTCTATACAGACGGGCCGCATATACACGAATATCTCAAGGAGCTTGTAAAGGGCGGCAATATAGATGATATGCTCACCGTAGGTGAGATGTCCTCAACTACGATCGACAACTGCGTACGGTACTCAAATCCCGATGAAAAGGAGCTTTCAATGTGCTTCAGCTTTCATCATCTGAAAGTCGATTACGAAAACGGCGACAAATGGACGCTTATGCGTCCGGATCTCGGCAAGCTCAAAAATCTTCTTGTAGACTGGCAGCTCGGAATGCAGAACGGCGGCGGCTGGAACGCCGTGTTCCTATGCAACCACGACCAGCCAAGACCTGTTTCGAGGTTCGGCGACGATAAGCGCTACAGGAGGGAATCGGCGAAAATGCTTGCAGGAATGACGCATTTTCTGCGAGGCACGCCGTATATCTTCCAGGGCGAGGAGATCGGGACGACGAATGCGGGATTTACGGATATTTCGCAGTACCGTGATGTCGAAAGCTTGAATTATTACGATATAATGCTGCACAGCGGAAAATCGCAGGAGGAGGCTCTTTCAGTGCTTGCGGCAAAATCACGTGACAACGGCAGAACGCCGATGCAGTGGACGGGCGATAAAAACGCCGGCTTTACCGACGGCGAGCCGTGGATAGGGATACCTGAAAATCACAAATATATAAACGTTGAAGCGGAGCTTAAAGCCCCCGATTCGATATTCGCATTTTACAGGGAGCTGATTGCTCTCAGGAAAGAATATGAGATAATATCGGACGGCAGCTT
>DBQZ01000103.1:0-1174 GCA_002305435.1 Clostridiales bacterium UBA1381 | reverse complement strand
CACGCTGATACGCTCAAGCCGTATGAGTTCAGGGCGTATCTGGAGTAAATACGGGGCTTTTACAAATACTATAATGAAAGAGTGAACCTTTTGGCTGAGGTTCACTCTTTTTTTGTTAATTCACAAAAAATTGCGTGCATTTTGATATGGCTTATGTTATAATGTTTGGGGTATCGTTCATCAGGTTTATATCATTCTGCAGAGTAAAGCCCTTTATACCGCTCGTAAAATTGATATTTGGGTTCTTAAACTCAACGTTTGTAAAGCCTGAATTAGACGGGTTTCTAAAATATATACTCTGTTCGCCGCTTCCGTTAAATATCACCTTATGCGTCCCGCCGGTGTAAAAATTATATCTCGTATTACCACCTTGCTCAAAATTACCGCCTATCTCCATTGTTCCCGCACTTAGCATACTGTTTTCAACATAGCTGCGATATGGCGTACTGAAACTCTTTGTATACAGATTATATCCGTGCCCCTCACCATCGCTGTATACCCAATCCGCAAGATATTGCTCGTATGAGGGCATATTAACCGAGGCCAGCGTTACCTTTCCAGCAACTTCTTCATCTTCCATTTCTCTGAGCAGCCGTTCTTCATACGCTCTTGCACGTTCCTCTTCTTCGGGCGTAAGTATGGGATTATCATATCCGATCCCTGTATTCTGCGCCGCCTGTTCATTCACCGGTGTATTTTCACCGTTATCCCCCATGTCTGTTACACCACCGACATCAGCCGTCCCCACGGCTGTTTCACTGCCGACACTATTCCCCACGTCCGTTCCGTTGCCGCCGGCGTCAGGCGTACTGGTGACGATAGGCTCTGCCGTCTCAACCGCTGCTTCAATATCTGATTCATTACCGTTGGCAGCCATTACCGCTGAAACGCATGACGAGGCAAAAATTGAGGCAGCAAGGCAGAGGCAGATCAATTTTTTCATACAAGTCCGCTCCTCTCAAATGTTTTCGAGGCTGTGCTTTTATACTGCCTCTTATATAAAGATTAGCATATTTAAGCTGAAAAAACAATAAATTTGCAAAAACAGCGTGATTTAAGCAAAAATAGCATTGTTTTGTATGATAGGCACACGATCCGCTCGCAGAAAACAGCGCTTCAAAAGTATTAGGCGGAAATGTCGGCCTCTTTCTCGAGAGAGCGGAAAAAGTTGTGT
>DBQZ01000057.1:2827-9045 GCA_002305435.1 Clostridiales bacterium UBA1381 | reverse complement strand
TCCGAATGTGAAACGCCCAATTATAAATGTATGGCTGTTGAAAACAAGGACAGCGGCGATATTCAGCTAATATCTGTTTCAAAAAGCGGAGGATACGTTACAATATCAAAGGGAATGTTTAACTACTCGCTGTTTGAAGTAAAAGCCGGCGAGGGGGATAAGGTAACCCTTACCTACGGTCCGACTGCTGGCCCGCACGGGGAACAGGTGAACGTGGAGACGGAATACGACCTGACAGCGTATCAATATTGATAAATGTAGAAGTGCGCTTCTGTTAGAGATAAAAATACAGCGGGATTTGCGCCGGGGATTTTCCGGTACAAACCCCGCTTTTTTTATTCCGCTCCCTCAAGCATCGTATCGGCGAATACGCCGTAGCCCTTTTGGGGAGAGTTCACCAAAACATGGGTGACAGCGCCGATAAATTTTCCATCCTGGATTATCGGAGCGCCGCTCATGCCCTGGATTATGCCGCCGGTTTTTTCCAGAAGCTGTTCGTCGCACACCTCGAAAACGATAGCCTTGTTATCGTTTGAGGAAAGGCTGTACCGCAGTATGGATATACCGTACGGCTGTGCGCCGCTGCCCAAATCAACGAGTATTTCAGCGTATCCCTTTTTAATCTCCCGACGGGAGGCGGCGGGCAGCGGGGCTGAGCTTTGAGACAGCTCGGCGGCTTTTTCAGCTGTAAGCGTGCCGTAGATGCCTGTAGGGCTGTTTTTTTCAATTGAGCCTATTGCCTCCGGCATAAGTCCGCCGTTCAGCTCCCCCGGCTCTCCGGGTTTTCCTTTAGACAGCGAGATAATGCTGCATTCGACAAGCGTTCCCTCATGCACCGTGAGAATATCGCCCGTATCCGGATCGGCAACGGCATGCCCAAGACCGGCAAACGCTCCGTTTGATGGATCGCAGTAGGTGATGGTACCAATTCCGGCGGCGGAATCCCTCACCCATATTCCGGCACGAAAGATCCCGTCTTTGGCGGATTTTACAGGGGAGAGTTCGGCGCAAAATTCCACTCCGTTGCGGCGGACAGTCAGTAGGACTGTATTGCCGCTTGCGATGGAGCGGGAGAATTCCTCAATTGAGTTTACAGGCTGCGAGTTGACGGCGGCTATGATGTCGCCCTCCTCAATACCTGAATCGGCAGCAGGGGAATATTCCTTGCCGTCCCCGTCAATAATAGAAGCAACGCCGACGACCAATATCCCTTCCGTATAAAGCTTGACTCCAGCCGTTTCGCCGCATGGTATGACGTATACGGTTTCCCCGGCAGAAGCAGGGACGGCGTAAGAGAGTCCGGGGGAATTAAGGCAAATTGCTGCAAAAAGAATATAAAACAGCCACTGCGTTAATTTTGGCTTTATTTTCAAAAAAATCTCACCTGCCTTTCAAGCTCATCGCTTTTATAATTTAACCACAGGCGGTATTGTTGATACTGTAAAACGAATACGGAACGCTCATAAATTGAGTTGTCCCCCAGTTTTCGGGATGGATATTTGGGATGGACGGCTATACATCGCCGGACACGAGCCAAAAATTTTTAAAAAAGCCGTTTTGGTACTGGAATTTGCCAGTGAGCTGTGATATAATAAAAAATACTTCTATAAAAAACGATTTCGGAAAGGATATAATATGACAGATATACTTGCGGGATTGAATCCCCAGCAGAAAAAAGCCGCCCAGACCATAGACGGGCCGGTGCTTATTCTGGCAGGCGCCGGCAGCGGCAAAACGACGGTGCTTGTAAACCGTGTTGCGTATATGATAGCCGAGGGCGGAGTCCCGCCTTACAGGATACTGACCGTCACATTTACCAATAAGGCGGCTCGTGAGATGCGTTCGAGGATAGAGAATAAAATCGGCGAAGAGGACAGCCAAAGTATGTGGATAGGCACGTTCCATTCCGTATGNNACGGTCATGAAGGAGTGCATACGGGAGGAAAACCTAAATGATGAGAATTTTTCGGTACGGTCTGTGCTGTCGGTGATAAGCCGTGCGAAAGACGATCTGCAAAGTCCGGAAATATTTGAGGATGTTTACAAAAACGATTACAGAAACAGCATAATCGCCCGCCTTTATAAACGGTACCAGAAAAAGCTCCGCAGCAACAATGCTCTTGATTTTGACGATATAATCCTGAACACCGTAAGGGTGCTTTCGGAGAACCCTGAGCTTTTGGAGAAATGGCAGTACCGTTTCAGCCATATAATGGTAGACGAATATCAGGATACGAACAACGCCCAGTATATGCTTATATCGCTTTTGGCAGAGAAAAACCGCAACCTCTGCGTTGTCGGCGACGATGACCAGAGCATATATAAATTCAGAGGTGCGAATATACGGAATATACTCGACTTTGAGAGGGAATTTCCCGATGCGCTCGTGATAAAGCTGGAGCAGAATTACCGCTCTACGCAGAACATCCTTGATGCGGCAAACTGCGTTATCGCAAACAACCGTGGCCGCAAGGGGAAGGCTCTTTGGACAGAACGTGGAGAGGGGGAAAAAATACAGCTCTACCGTGCGAGCAACGCATATGACGAGGGGAGATACATAGCGTCAAAGATACGCTCCCATTGCCGGGAGGGCGGGAAATTTTCCGACTGCGCTGTTTTGTACAGGACGAATGCCCAGTCACGTGTAATAGAGGAATGTTTCTTAAAGGAAGGCGTGCCGTACAGGATTTTGGCAGGGCTGCGATTTTATGACCGCAAGGAAATAAAGGATGTTATAGCATACTTAAGAGTAATATATAACCCGAGCGATGATGTGAGCATCAGGAGGATAATAAACGAACCAAAACGCAAAATCGGGGCGGCAACGATGGACAAGGTTGCACATATAGCTGATATGGAAGGGAAGGATATGTTCTCTGTAATAGCTGACGCTGCCAAATATAAGGATCTTTCACGTGCTGAGTCTAAGCTTACGGCCTTTGCCCGGCTTATATCGTCTTTGAGGGAGGATTCCCAAAAAGGGCTGCGGATAAGCGACTTTGTAGCAAAAATGCTCAGTGATTCCGGCTATACGACAGCGTTGAAGCTGGAGGGAAGCGTGGAAGCTCAAACGAGGCTTGACAATATAGCCGAGTTTTTAAGCGTGGCGGCAGAATTTGAAAAGACCGCCGAAAACGACAGCGACCTTGGGGCGTTTTTGGAGGATTTGGCGTTAATATCGGATGTGGACGCTTACGATGAGGATGAGGATGCTGCCGTTTTGATGACGATTCACAGTGCAAAAGGGCTGGAATTTCCGCTCGTATTCTTAGCGGGAATGGAGGATGGACTGTTTCCTGGAGAACGTTCGATGAACTCGGAGGAGGATATGGAGGAAGAGAGACGGCTGTGTTACGTGGCAATAACAAGAGCTAAGGATATTCTCTATATAACGACCGCCCAGAGCCGTGTTGTGTATGGTCAGACGAGGCAGACAGTGCCGTCGAGATTCTTGCGGGAGATACCGCCCGATTATTTCGAGGAGGAAAAGCCGAGGATACTCCGTTCTGTGCAATCGTGGCAGGAAAACCGTGCAAAAGTCGCAAATACAATGTATGATACGAACCGGCAGGTGATACGTGACGAGCCTCTAAAAGGGGAGAGTGCGGAGACTTTTTCACCCGGGGAGCGGGTGCTGCACAGGAAATTCGGCGAGGGTGTCGTAGTCGATGTGCAGCAGTTCGGCCGTGATTCAAAGCTCGTGATAGATTTCGACACGGCGGGGCGCAAGACGCTCATGGCGCTGTTTGCAAAGCTTAAAAAGCTTTAACTGAAAATAAAGTATATCGTGCCGCATATCCAGGACGTCAAAACGCCGTAGAGAATTACGGGGCCGGCGATTGTGAATATCTTTGCCCCCGTCCCCAGAATGAGTCCCTCGGCCTTTGATTCAAGCGCCGGGGATACTACGGCGTTTGCAAAGCCGGTTATCGGCACGATTGTTCCAGCTCCGGCGTATTTTGCCAGCTGCGGATACAGCCCAAGTCCTGTCGTAAGTGCGCTCAAGAATATCAGCGTCACAGACGTGCAAATGGAAGCAGTTTGGGTACTGAGATTCATAAGGCCGGTGTAAATGTCTGATATGCCCTGCCCCAGTGCGCATATTGCGCCGCCTATCAGGAAAGCGAAAAGACAGTCCTTGAGGATTGGCGAGGGAGGGGTTTTGGACTGCACGTAGGTTTCGTACTGTTTTGGAGTCATTTTTGACATTGCATCTCATCCTTTCTGTTATTTTATTATGTATCGTATATCGGCAAATAATGCGGATAAATGTAAATAAATATTAAATTTTACATAAAAGCTATTGCATTTTTGTGCTGTTGGGGTTATACTATTCTGGATAGACAAGGGAGGACATATGTTTGGATACGTAAACATTTACCGTGACGAGCTGAAGGTCAGGGATTATGAAACGTTCAGAGCCTACTACTGCGGACTGTGCGAGGCTATAGGCCGTTACGGTTCCCAGACGGCAAGGCTGGGGCTGAGCTACGACATGGCGTTTTTGGCTGTGCTTTTGTCGGCTGTGGATGGGAGCGAAACCCAATTTTCCCTAAGACGCTGCATAGTCCACCCCGGCGTAAAACGCAAAAGAGCTGCAGAAACAAGAGGGATTGTATATGCGGCGAAGATGAGCGTGCTTTTGGGATACTTAAAATTTGCCGACGACTGGCAGGATGATAAAAGTCCCAAAGCGGCGGCTGGGATGCTTGCATACAGGCGGGCTGTGAAGCGGGCCGAAAAGGGCTGCGAAGAGGAGTATGAGTTTATCCGCAGGATGCTAAAAGAGCAGAGCCGGATAGAAGCAGAAGGCTGCGATGATATAGATTTGGCAGCCGATCCGTTTGCAAATATTTTAAAGACGCTGTTTGCCCCGTCTTATATAAAAGACAACAATATGCGCCGTGCGCTTGAGTGGATGGGATATAACACCGGACGGTGGATATACATTACAGATGCGTTTTGCGATATGGAAAAGGATGCAAAAGATAAAAGCTATAACCCGTTTTTGGCTGCGATGGAGCCGGGGCGGGATATTCGTGAGTACAAGCGGGAGCTTGGGCAAAGGCTTGGATTTGTGCAGACGTACACTCTTTCGGAGATAGCCTCCGCATATGAGCTTTTGGATATAAAACGTAACAGGGCTATACTTGACAACATAATATACATTGGATTAAAAGCTAAACAGGATGCTGTTTTGGGAGAAAAAGGAGGACAGGATGAATCCGTATGAGGTTTTGGGCGTTAAGGAAAACGCCGATGAAGATACGATAAAAAGAGCGTACAGGGATTTGGTGAAAAAGTACCACCCCGACAAATACGTAAACAATCCGCTTGCCGATTTAGCAAGTGAAAAGCTCAAGGAAATAAATCAGGCATACGATATGCTGATGAATAAAAAAGAGACAAATAAAAACACGTATACGGGCGGCAACACGTATACGGGCGGTCATCAAAATAGCGGCAGGCAATCCTCATATACGTGGGACGGTACCGATTCGTACCGGGCGGTTAGGATGTTTATAAGCCAGGGAAGGTTTGCCGAGGCTGAGCAGATGCTCTACAGGCTTCCGCAAAATGCTGAGTGGCATTATCTCATGGGCGTTATCTGCCAGCGGAAGGGCTGGGCGGACAGGGCGGCTTCTGAGTTCCAGCAGGCAACGGCAGCAGACCCCAATAATATGGAATACCGTGCAGCATACAGTGGTATGAATAACCGAGGCGGCGCATACAGGAATTACGGTCCACAACCCGCCGGCTGCGGCTGTTCGTCCTGCGATTGCTGTACTCAGCTCATCTGCGCCGACTGCTGCTGTGAGTGCATGGGCGGAGATCTCATAACCTGCTGCTAAAGGAGACATTGCCATGAAAACTCGAAATCTCGCATTTGCGGCGATAGCGTCTGCTATGGTGATGGTATTGCTGTTTATAGCCTCCATGATAAGAAACGAGGTGCTTGCGATGGCAGCAACCGTTATTCCGGCTGCTGTTGTCATAGAATGTGGACGGCGCTGGGGACTTTTGTCGGGAGTCGTAACGGCTATACTGGCGATGCTGTTTCTGCCCGATAAGCAGATAGCGCTTTTATACGCCGGCTTTTTTGCATACTATCCGGTCTTAAAATCCTGTGCGGAGAGATTGCCGAAAAGATGGATGGAATATGCGGCAAAGCTCGTGATGATGGCCGCAGGCGCTGTTGTTTATCTCGTTGTGGGACG
>DBQZ01000057.1:0-2713 GCA_002305435.1 Clostridiales bacterium UBA1381 | reverse complement strand
GGACAGGCGGTCATGGAGGGCGTAATGATGAGAGGCCCGCACAAGACTGCCGTTTCCGTGCGCAAGCCGGACGGGGAGATAATAACGAAGATAGACGAAAATAATAAAACGACACGAAAAGGCTTTTTCAAGTTGCCGATAGTGCGCGGCTGTGTGAATTTTGTGGAAAGCCTTGTTATAGGAATGAAGGCGCTGATGTATTCGGCGCAGTTTATAGATATTGAGGACGAGGAGGAGAGCGAGGGCAAGCTCGACAAATGGCTTGACGAGCATTTGGGCGATAAGATAAAGGATATTGTCATATACGTTTCGGTGTTTATATCGATTATACTGAGCGTAGGGCTTTTCATTCTGCTTCCGGCGATCCTCACCCGCTGGATAGAGGCGGGAGTGCATTATATCTCCGGCTGGGAGGGCTCGCAGATATTTACAAGCCTTACCGAGGGTATTATAAGGATGCTGATATTTTTGGGATATATGGCGCTTGTTTCACTTATGAAGGATATACAGCGTGTTTACGAATACCATGGGGCGGAGCATAAGACTATAGCCTGCTATGAGGCGGGAGAGGAGCTTACGCCTGAGAATGTGAAAAAGTACACGAGGTTCCATCCGCGCTGCGGCACGAGTTTTCTTCTGTTCGTGATGATAGTGAGCATACTTTTGTTCTCGCTTTTGCCAAGGACGGGGATAGTGCTGAGAGTGATAATGCGGCTTCTGCTGCTGCCGGTTGTGGCTGGAATATCGTATGAGATAATAAAGCTGGCAGGACGAAGCAAAAACCGCTGTGTACGGTGGCTGTCACAGCCGGGATTGTGGCTTCAGAGGCTTACGACAAGGGAGCCGGACACGTCGCAGATCGAAGTGGCTATAGCCTCTATGATGCCGGTAATACCGGAGAATAAGGAGGACGACCGATGGTAGTCCGTGAATTGTGGAACAAAATAAAACAAATGCTGTCGCACGTGGAAAACGGCAGCTTTGAAGCGACAGAAATAGTGCGAGAGGTATTGGGCCTCTCGCACGTTGACTTTATACTGTCAAAACGCAAGATAACACCGGCGGAGGAAGAAAGAGCCTATGAAATGGCGCAGAAAAGGCTGTTCGGCATACCCTTGCAGTACATTCTCGGATATACGGAGTTCATGTCGCTGAAGTTTTTCGTTGACGAATATACGCTGATACCGAGGCAGGATACGGAAATTTTAGCAGAGGAGATAATAAAGCTCGCCCCGCAAAGCGTGCTGGATATAGGAACGGGTTCGGGGGCATTGGGGATAAGCATCGGCCATTATGTGAAAAATACCGATGTGACCTGCCTTGATATAAGTCCGGGAGCCTTGGCCATTGCGAAAAAGAACGCAGCCGTAAACGGCGTAAATGCTGCTTTTTTGCTTATGGACATTATGCAGGAGGCGCCGGAGGGTAAATTTTCCTGCATAGTATCAAATCCGCCGTATATAAAAAGCAGGGATATGGCCGGTTTGCAGAGAGAGGTGCGCTGCTATGAGCCGGCGTCAGCGCTTGACGGCGGGGAGGACGGGCTGGATTTTTACCGCCGTATTACGGATATAGCCCCGGAACTTCTCACGGACGGGGGTGTGCTGTCGTTTGAGGTCGGGTTCGACCAGGCGGAGGCGGTAGCTGAGCTTATGGAAAAATCGTTTGAAGATATAAGGAAGATAAAAGACCTTTGCGGAGTGGACAGAGTCGTTATCGGCAGAAAAAGATGATATAAACATCTTGCGGAATTTCCGCAAATTTGACAAACAGGTCAAATAGTGGTATAATGATAAATTGAACGAACACAAGTACGGCAGCGCTCGGGCTGCGATATTAAAGGAAGGGTGTGAGAGGCTGTGCCGAAAAAGAAGGAAGAGTACGGCAACGACAGCATATCGAGCTTAAAGGGCGCCGATCGTGTGCGTAAGCGTCCGGCAGTTATATTTGGCTCTGACGGGCTGGAGGGCTGTGAACATTCGTTTTTTGAGATACTGTCAAACTCCATAGATGAAGCCCGGGAGGGTTACGGCAAGCTTATAGAGGTTACGAGATTTCGTGACGGTTCGATGGAGGTCAAAGACCACGGGCGGGGAATACCGCTTGATTATAACGAGAGCGAAGGACGATATAACTGGGAGCTGGTGTTCTGCGAGCTTTACGCAGGCGGAAAATACAACAATAACAGCGGCGGTATGTACGAGTACAGCTTGGGCTTAAACGGCTTGGGCGCTTGTGCGACCCAGTACAGCTCCGAGTATATGGATGTTACGGTCATACGTGACAAAACGAGATACAGCCTGCATTTTGAAAAAGGCGAGAATGTCGGGGGCTTGAAAAAGGAGGCGGTTCGCTCCGTCCAGACCGGCAGTACCCAGCGGTGGAAACCCGACAGGGAGGTGTTTACGGAAACCGATATTCCGCTTGATTTTTTCAAGGACACACTAAATAAGCAGGCGATGGTAAACGCCGGTATACGGTTTTTGCTGAAAAACGAAACAGAGAGCGGGTTTGAGGAGTTTGAGTATTACTACGAAAACGGTATAGCCGATTATCTTGCGGAGAGAGTGGGCGAGAATTTCATCACAAAGCCCGAAACGTGGGAAATGGAAAGAGAAGGACAAGACCGTGAGGACAAGCCCGCATACCGTATGAAGATGCAGGTTTCGTTCTGTTTTTCCAATGCTGTGAACTTTTTGGAGTATTACCATAA
>DBQZ01000079.1:2888-3324 GCA_002305435.1 Clostridiales bacterium UBA1381 | reverse complement strand
CCAACTGCGCTCGATATATTCGTGGCAAAAAACATCACGCCCGTAAGCAGGAGGAATATCGTCAGATATACGTATCCGAGCATGGAATTGAAATATGACTTGAACTCCCTTTTTAATATCGCTGTCATTCTTTCTCCTCCTTTTCCTCACTGTTTTTCGTGGCCTCGACAAATATGCCCTCAAGCCCTTCCTCAAGCTCACGCTGGGAAATAATCGGTATTTTCTTGTTGGCAAACTCGAAGAACAGCTGCTTTGAAAACTCCCCTGCCGGGCAGTCCTTTACATCAACACGGAAAGTCGTGCGGCCGTTTTCCTCGCTCACAAACTCAATGTTACCTGCATTATCCATAACCGAAACGACAGCTTCAATGTCCTCTCTTGCACCCTCTGCCGTAACCTCTAAAACGCCAGTACGGCTCGTGCTTATCTCTTTTGC
>DBQZ01000079.1:1936-2730 GCA_002305435.1 Clostridiales bacterium UBA1381 | reverse complement strand
TTTTCATTCGCTATGCCGACTTCCTCAAGTATTTCCTGCAAATGCTCCTTTTTGTTTACTCCCTTTACCTTTTTCAGATCGTAAACAAAGCTCAGATACTCCCATACTGTCATATCCATATACAGGGGAGGCTGTTCCGGCAGATAGCCGATACATTTCTTTGCTTCAAGCGCCTCCTCAAGTATATCATGTCCGTCGATTTTTACCTCACCGGCCGTATACGACAGGTATCCGGTGAGGATATTCATCGTTGTGCTTTTTCCCGCCCCGTTGGGGCCTAAAAATCCTACTATTTCTCCATCCCCGACGGTAAAGCTCAGATTGTCTACCGCCTTTTTATCCCCGTAATATTTAATAAGATTTTTTACTTCGATCATTTACTTCTCTTCTTTCTTATCCGGGATAGAAATTTTTATACCAAGCTCCAAAAGCTGCTCTTCATCGACTGTTGCCGGAGCATCCGACATTGGCTCAGACGCATTTTGCAGCTTAGGGAATGCTGTTACATCACGCAAGCTGTCAGTGCCGCACATAAGCATCGCCAAACGGTCAAGGCCAATGCCCATGCCGCCGTGCGGAGCGGCTGCGTATTTATACGCTTCCACCAAAAATCCGAATTTGGCTTCGATCTCTTCATCTGTAAGCCCCAGCGCCCTAAACATCCGCTCCTGAAGCTCGGGATCATTGATTCTTATCGAACCGCTCGACAATTCCGTTCCGTTTAATACCAAATCATACGCCTTTGCTACCACACGGCCGGGGTCGCTGTCCAAATACTGTATACATTCCTCCTC
>DBQZ01000079.1:0-1881 GCA_002305435.1 Clostridiales bacterium UBA1381 | reverse complement strand
GCCCCTAAAACCGGCAGCGTTGTGCGGTTTTTGTCCGCTACGATAAATACAACGTCGCCCTTTTCGGCTCCCGCCTTTTCAATTACAGCTGCAAGCTCCTCCTCGCTCATAAATTTGGCAAACGAGCATGACGGCTTATCATCTACCCATCTGATATACGCAAGTCCCTTAGCGCCGATTCCACGTACGTACTCGGTAAGCTTGTCTATCTCTTTTCTTGTGTATACCGAGGCCGCATTTTTAGCTGTTATGCAGCGCACCGAACCGCCTGATTCTATCGCAGAGGTGAACACGCCGAAACCGCAGCCCTTAACCGTATCCGACAGGTCGCATATTTCCATGCCAAACCGTGTATCCGGCTTGTCGGAGCCGTATTTCTCCATCGCTTCCTTATACGTAAGACGAGGAAGCGGCGTGGGAATATCAATATCCAATACGTCCTTGAATATCCGCTTTATAAGCCCCTCGATAACCTCAAGTATATCGTCCACGTCAACAAACGACATCTCCATATCTATCTGGGTAAACTCAGGCTGGCGGTCGGCTCTTAAGTCCTCATCACGGAAACAACGAGCCAGCTGAATGTACTTATCAAAGCCCGCTATCATCAATAGCTGCTTATACATCTGCGGCGACTGCGGCAGAGCATAGAACTTCCCGTTATGCACTCTTGACGGCACAAGATAATCCCTCGCACCCTCAGGGGTGGATTTTATCATCATCGGCGTTTCAATCTCGATAAAACCGTTCTCGTAGAAATATTCCCTTGCCGACCTTGCCAGTTTGCTCCTTAAAATGAGGTTCCTTTGCAAAACTCCACGTCTTAAGTCGAGGTAACGGTATTTAAGACGCAACTCCTCGTTTACGTTCGTATCATCGGTTATCTCAAACGGCGGTGTCTGCGCTTTGGCAAGTATTCTTAAGTCGTCCACATATATCTCTATATCGCCGGTGGGAATATCGGGGTTTTTGCTCTCCCTCTCCCGAACCTCGCCCTTTGCCATAAGCACAAATTCCGCACGGCAGGAGGCGGCTTTTTTAAATATCTCCCTGTCGGTCGCATCGTTAAACGCCAGCTGGACTATTCCCGTCCTGTCACGCAGATCTATAAATATGAGGTTTCCAAGATCCCTCATCTTCTGCACGTATCCGCCAACGACCACGGTCTTTCCGATACCCTCGACCTCTCCGCAGTAGCAGGTGCGTTTTAAACCTTTCATTGTGTCCATTATTTACTGTTCCTCCCTGAATATTTCCGCAATTTTTTCAAGCTCTGTCTCTTTCTGTTCACCGGAAACCATATCCTTAATAACGGCTTTCCCGCTTTCTGTCTCATTATCGCCAAGCACCATTGTATATCGAAAACCGCTCTTGTCGGCATACTTCATCTGCGCACGCAGTCCTCTGCCCATGTGGTCTGTATCTGCCGAAATACCCTTTTTGCGGAGCGAATAGACAATGGCGGATGCTTTTTTTGCAGCATTCTCACCTAAGGGAGCTATATAAAGCTGCATCGGCTTTTCTTCTGGGATTTTTGCCCCGGTTTCCTCAAGCCGTATCAAAAGCCGCTCAATCCCAAGCCCGAATCCTACCGCCGGGGTCTGGGAACCGCCGAATTCCTCTATCAGGCGGTCGTATCGTCCGCCGCCGCAAACTGTGAAATCGCCACTAATTATCTCAAACACCGTCTTGGTGTAATAATCAAGGCCACGAACTATCCCGTTGTCAATATTATACGTTATACCCATAACGTCAAGCTCTTCCTTGAGCTTTTCAAAATGCTCACGGCAATCACCGCATATGTGATCTAAAAGCCGGGGCGCTCCCTTTGCTATACCCTGACATACCTCGGACTTGCAGTCAAGTATTCTCAGCGGGTTT
>DBQZ01000109.1:10073-11331 GCA_002305435.1 Clostridiales bacterium UBA1381 | reverse complement strand
GCAGCACAGAAAATAGCGAAAAAGCTCCGTGAAATCGCAAAAACAAAACAGGTTATATGTATAACACATCTTCCTCAACTGACAGCAGCAGCTGACAACCACTATCTCATAGAAAAGCATACAGATGGCGAGAGGACGTTTACTGCAGTGAGTGAGCTTGATACAGAAGCCCGAATAAACGAATTGGCAAGGATGATCGACGGAGCGGATTCTTCAGAAACTGCGCTTCTTCATGCAAGAGAGCTTTTAGAGAAACGAGGAGACAGGGATTGAACAAAATAGGAATAGTAAAAGAACTCTCCGGCAAAGAGGCGAGAGTACGCATCCAGCGTCCGTCCGCCTGCGGAGAGAACTGCGCTTCCTGCAAAGGCGGCTGCAATCTTTCTGAAAATGATGTCTGGGCGCTTAACGAGGCCGGGGCTGTTGCAGGTGACAGGGTTGAGCTTGAAATGCAGGACAAAAGGGTGTTAATAGCAGCAGCTCTGGTATATATAATACCGCTGTGTATGCTTTTTGCAGGTTACGCAATAGGCGGCATATTCTCTGACGGAGAAGAGGTTAAAATATTATCAGGATTTGTACTGATGGGGATATGCTACGGCGTGCTTTCGATAATAGACAGGCGCTTAAAAAGTAAATATAGCCTTATTATAAAAAAAGTATTGTAATTTTGCAGCAACTATGTTATAATATTAAATATATTTTTATGGAGAATACACATGAACAGACTGCATATTTTTGCCGGACACTTTGGTAGCGGCAAGACTGAGGTCGCTTTAAATTTTGCCGGCAAGCTTGTAAAAGATAAAAAACCAGTCGTTATTGTTGATATGGACACAGTTAATCCGTATTTTCGTACGGTCGATGCCAGAGAAAAAATGGAGCAATTGGGAGTGCGTGTAATTGCATCGCCTTTTGCCGGATCCAACGTTGATATGCCTACCGTACCGGCTGACATACTGTCTGTATTTGAAAACAGCGAAAATTTCGTTATTTTTGACGTTGGTGGTGATGATGACGGTGCATATGCTTTGGGGCAGTATAGGCGGTATTTTGACAAAGAACCGTACAGTATGCACCTTGTAGCCAACGCACGTCGGGCGATGACCCGTTCTGTAGAGGATTTTATCGAAATGATCGACAGAATAGAGTATGCGTCAAGGCTGAAATTCACCGATATATATAATAATACAAATATAGGCAATCAAACTGACACTGATGTTTTGTTGTCGGGAGCGCCTGTAATAGATGAAGTCTC
>DBQZ01000109.1:3868-9988 GCA_002305435.1 Clostridiales bacterium UBA1381 | reverse complement strand
AATGTCATTTTCAACACAGAGCTTTGCAAGGGCTGCGGACTTTGCATAAATGTCTGTCCGAAAAAGATACTCGAATTTTCGGATACTCTCAACAGCAAGGGTTTCAAGCCCGCTCAAAAGCGAAAAGACGGCGAATGTATCGGCTGCGCATTTTGTGCAACGATATGCCCTGATGTGGCTATAACGGTTGTAAAGGAGGACGGCAAATGAGCGAAAAGGTTTTAATGAAAGGAAACGAAGCCATTGCTGAGGCGGCTATACGTTCCGGCTGCCGTCATTTCTTTGGCTATCCGATAACACCGCAGACGGAGCTTTCTGCGTACATGGCAAAAAGAATGCCCAAGATAGGCGGGACGTTTCTTCAGGCTGAAAGCGAGGTAGCTGCAATAAATATGGTATATGGCGCTGCCGGCGCAGGCGTCAGAGTTATGACCAGCTCTTCAAGCCCCGGTATAAGCCTTAAATCCGAAGGAATAAGCTACATAGCAGGTGCAGATCTGCCCTGTGTTATCGTTGACATAATGCGCGGTGGTCCCGGCCTTGGCGGCATACAGCCTGCTCAGTCCGATTATTTTCAGGCAACAAGAGGCGGCGGACACGGCGATTATCATCTGCTTGTCTTAGCGCCTAATTCCGTGCAGGAGATGGTATATCTTACGGCTGACGCATTTAACTTGGCTGACGAATACAGAATACCGGTAATGATACTCGGCGATGGAACTCTGGGACAGATGATGGAACCGGTTAATTTTGACGATATGCCCGAACCGGTTTTTGCTGAGAAAAATTGGGCGGCCTGCGGCCATAAGAACAGCCGTAAACACAACGTTATAAATACACTCTACCTTACCCCGAAGGAGCTTGAGGATACGGTAATAGAGCGTCAGAAAAAATATGATACAATAACCGCAAATGAAGCAAGGTTTGAGGAAATGTTTACCGAGGATGCGGATATTATAATTTCGTCCTACGGCATAACCTCAAGAGTTGTTGAAAGCGCAGTAAAACAATTGCGCACAGAAGGTTTTAAAATCGGTATTATCCGTCCGATAACACTGTGGCCGTTCCCGACAGAAGCGTTTGCAAAAACTAATGCAAAAGCATATTTGTCGGTGGAAATGAGTATGGGACAGATGATCGAGGATATAAAGCTGTCATTAGACGGCAGAGCTCCGGTGTATTTCTACGGCAGAACAGGCGGCATAATACCCTCGCCGGATGAGATCATCGGTAAAATAAGAGAAATAGCCGGGGAGGTGCTGTGAAATGAGCAAGGTAATATTTGAAAAGCCGAAGTCGCTTTTGCCGACGCCGTTCCATTACTGCCCGGGTTGTACGCACGGGATAGCGCACAGGTTAGTCTGTGAGATTATGGACGAGCTTGGAATAGAGGGGAACACTGTAGGAGTAGCTCCGGTAGGATGTGCTGTTACAGCATATAATTATTTCGGCTGTGATATTGAACAGGCTGCGCACGGCAGGGCTCCTGCTGTTGCTACGGGAATAAAAAGAGCGCTGCCCGACCGTGTAGTATTTACATATCAGGGCGACGGGGATCTGGCGGCAATAGGTACCGCAGAAACCGTTCATGCGGCAACACGTGGTGAAAATATCACCGTTATATTTATAAACAACGCTATTTACGGAATGACCGGCGGTCAGATGGCCCCGACTTCTCTTCCGGGACAGGTTACCCAGACTTCACCATACGGACGTGATGTAAAAACCCAAGGTTATCCTATCAGGATATGTGAGATGCTCTCTACTCTTGATGGCCCTTCTTATATCGCTCGCTGCGCTTTAGACAGTGTAAAGCACATAAAAGAAGCAAAACAGTCGATAAAGAAAGGCTTTGAGTATCAGATTCAGGGCAAGGGATTTTCACTGATAGAGCTTTTGTCCACCTGCCCGACTAACTGGGGTATGTCTGCGACTGAAGCGATGAAGTTTGTACAGGATAAGATGATTCCATATTATCCGCTGGGAGTATTTAAGGATGCAGGGGAGGCGGAAAAATGAAAACAACTGAAATCATAATTTCCGGTTTCGGCGGGCAGGGTATACTGTTCGCAGGCAAAATACTGGCCGAAGCAGCTATGCTCAAAGGCAAGGAATTGTCATGGCTGCCCTCATATGGTCCGGAGATGCGAGGCGGTACGGCTAACTGCCACGTTATAGTTTCGGACGAAAAAGTGGGTTCCCCGATAATCATGACTCCCGATATACTTATTGCCATGAATCTTCCGTCACTTGAAAAATTCGAGCAAACAGTCTCAGCAGGCGGAAAGCTGTTTATCGACAGCTCACTTATCCAGAGAAAGTCCGAGCGCAGCGATACAGAAGCGTATTACATACCGGCTACTCAGCTTGCAACCGAGAATGATCACGGAAATCTTGCGAACATGGTAATGCTGGGAGCGCTTTTGCGTCATACCGACCTGTTTTCGCTTGATGAGATACGAGCCGCTGTAGATATGACACTGCCGCAGAAGAGAAAAAATCTTTTGGATATAGATATGGCAGCCGTCATGACGGGATATAATTTTGAATAATAAAAAGGGCGAACCGGTGTATGCCGATTCGCTCTTATTGTTTTAATAGGATTTTATGTTTTGCATACTCCCATAAACTGTGGAAGCATATGGCAAACAAATACTGTGCTGCAAAATAGCACAGCGTATATACTATGTAGTATTTATCCCAGTTGAAAAAGGGAAGAATGGCTTCTTGAATACCCATTAAAAATGTGTTTGCCAAATAAAGTTCAAAGCATATAACGCCGCTTTTATGTATAAAACGCATCAGCGGGTTCTTTTCCTTAATCCGAGAAAATATCCCGCATAATATAAGGGAAAGCCCAGGACCTGTAAGCATTGCACAAAACATATCAAGCCCCAGCTCTCCGACAGGAACCTTAAGTCGGCGCAGAATGTAAATAGCTATGATTGCAAGTATTGATGATGATACCCCAAAATACAGACTGCTTTTGGGAAGTTCTTTTCCCTCGTGGGAATATTTTGCCCAAAGGAAACCTACCAGAAACGACGGCGCTCTGAATGTGAATAAGCAGTATTTGCTCTGACCAACTATTACTAAAAGCAATGATACTACTGTACAGCAGATAATGCAGGCGATTGTTAAATATCGGCTGTTCTTGCTGTGATTTATGGCTGTAAAGTAAAACGGCGCTATGAAATACATCAAAAACAGAGCGGAAGTGTACCAGCCGAAAGATGCGCCGGTACCCAGCCAAAACTGTATAGAAAAAATATTGGCAACAATGCCTGTCCATTTTATTTGATTCAGTGCATAGCATATAATGCAGTATGGTATGACAACAATAATATACTTTAAATATATTTTCTTAAAGCGCCGTATATAAAATGGAACAGGATCGCTGTTTTTTAAAAGCGAGAAATATATACCGTACCCGGAAACAAGAAAAAATATATCTACCCCAAGATAACCAACATCTTTGGGAAATATTCGTATAGCGGTACTCCCGTCGACAAGTCTGCCGAAGCAGCTGTGCAGTACAAGGACCGCTATTATGCCTATTCCCATTAGGTAGGTACGGTACACGCTTATATTGCGTAAATTCAAAAGCATCACCCCGATTTAAATGATTAAAGTAATTGCTATAGTTATTATACAGCATTTTACATCAAAAAGCAAGTTTAATCGGTACGAGCAGCAAGAAAACTACAATATTTGAATGAGAGAAAAGATTAGATATATTACAGGCTTTTTTACTTGGATTGACATTTATAGAACTTGAAAAAAAACGGAATATGTGATATAATATTCTCATCAGCTGTACACTGCCGTAAAATACGGCAAAAGATCCGGCAGCAAGGAGGAATACATGGCAGCAAAAAAACGCAGCGCAGCGTCAAAAAGGCGCAGCGCCGGAAGAAATAAAAAAAACGAAGCAAGTGAGACCTATCTGTCAATAGGTATGTATCTGTTTATCCTTATGGTGCTTACAGTCCTTCTTTTGATATTTACATATATCGACAGCGGAGGGGCAGTAAATGGAGCTGTCCGCAGTGCGATATTCGGCGTGTTCGGCGCTTCCGCATACGGGGTGCCGTTTGTTCTGGGAGCGAATACGGTTTATCTTGCAGCAGTCGGTGATAAAAAGAAATTTTGGATAAAAATGCTTTTATCTTTTCTCGCGGTACTTAATGTAAGCGCAATAATACATCTCATATCGGCGTATGATATACCGGTATCGCTTGCGTATCGGTTCGGAGCAGAAGACGGTGTTGGCGGCGGCTTTTTAGGAGCGTGTGTAGCTGTATCGTTTGACGCATTGTTCCATAAAATAGCATCACTGGTAATACTTTTTATAACGCTTGTACTGCTCTTACAATCGCTTACCGGTATAAATGCGATAAGGCGTATTTACCGTTTTATGAAAGGATATTACACCGGATACCGAGATGAGTACAAACGTCCGCCTGC
This sequence comes from Clostridiales bacterium UBA1381, assembly GCA_002305435.1. GTDB lineage: Bacteria > Bacillota > Clostridia > UBA1381 > UBA1381 > UBA1381. The sequence goes on along the minus strand of DBQZ01000109.1, from coordinate 5,521 downwards.
TGAGGATCCACAGCTCAGAGCATATGAGCTTGCACAAAAAAGGGCACGCCAGCGTATGGACAGGAAAAAGCAGCGTACAGCACAGACGATGCTTGCAGCTCAGGAATTTGCTGATGATATAACCGTAAACTCCACACTTGAAAAACGGGAGAAGCAGCCCCCCAAAAAAGAACGTCCGTCAAAAAAAACAGACGAAGAATTTACATCCAATGGATTGGATGAAATTTTTGGCGATATAATTGCTAAAAACACCGAGGAAGAGAAAACAGCTTCTCAAAAACAATCTCAGCCAACAGCAGATGAAGCTTGCGATAAGCCTGAAAAAAAGAAAAAGGAAGCGAAAAAGCTTTCCGAAAAAGAAAAAATAAAATTTCACGAGGAGATAGACCGGGCAATCGACGGGCCGGAGCTTCAGTATATATACCCGAATACCGACCTTCTTGACGAACCCCGCCCGGGTACAACAGATATGCGGCAGGAGATGTATGAAACAGCCAACAAGCTGATACAGATACTGGATGATTTCGGGGTAAAGGCAAAACTTTCCCAAGTTACACAAGGTCCGACTGTAACACGATATGAAATACAGCCTTCAAGCGGCGTAAAATTAGCCAAAATAGAAGGACTTGCAAAGGACATTGCATTAAATCTTGCCGTGCCGAATGTGCTTATAGCCCCTGTACCGGGCAAGGCGGCTGTAGGAATAGAAATACCAAATAATGAAATAGGTTCTGTAAGCATAAGAGAACTGTTTGAGTCGCCGAAGTTTAAAAATGCCAAGTCGAAACTAACAATCGCTCTCGGGCGGGATATAGGCGGGGGTGTGGTTGTTGGAGATATTGCAAAAATGCCTCACGTCCTTATCGCAGGCCAGACAGGCTCCGGTAAGTCTGTATGTATCAATACAATAATAGTGAGCCTTATTTATAAGGCTTCGCCAAACGATGTCAAGCTGATAATGGTAGATCCTAAGGTCGTAGAACTGGGCGTTTACAACGGTCTTCCGCATTTGCTTATTCCGGTAGTGACCGATCCTAAAAAGGCGGCCGGAGCGCTTAATTGGGCCGTTACAGAAATGATGCGCCGCTATGATTTGTTCGCCGAAACGATGGTGAGGAATCTTGAGGGCTATAATAAGCTAATGGAAAAAAACGGTGGTGAAAAATTGCCGAGTATTGTTATAATCATTGACGAGCTGGCAGACTTGATGATGGTTGCTGCAAAAGAGGTTGAAGATTACATCTGCCGTCTGGCTCAATTAGCAAGAGCGGCCGGACTGCATTTGATAATCGCCACCCAAAGACCGTCGGTTGACGTCATAACAGGACTTATAAAGGCAAACGTTCCCTCAAGAATTGCTTTTGCTGTTGCAAGCCAAGTGGATAGTCGCACAATCCTTGACCGAGGCGGCGCCGAAAAACTTTTAGGCCGAGGCGATATGCTCTACGCTCCCGCAGGACAGAGAAATCCCACGAGAGTACAGGGAGCGTTCGTATCCGATTCGGAGGTAGAGCGAATACTTGATTTCCTCAAGGAGACAGGTGAGGAGACGCACTACAGTGAGGATCTCGCCGAGCATATTGAACGCTGTTCGGCGGGTGAGAACGGCGTTATGCCGGATGAAGAAGATGACGGCGACGAGCTTTTGCCGGA
>DBQZ01000109.1:0-3857 GCA_002305435.1 Clostridiales bacterium UBA1381 | reverse complement strand
CGTGCAGGGCGCATAATAGACCAGATGGAGGCAAGAGGGATAATAAGCGGTCCTAATGGTTCTAAGCCACGACAGGTGTATATGAGCCGTGCTGAGCTGATGAGCAGCACGACAGGTGACAATACAGATAATGTAAAAGAGGAGCAGTGAGCTAACAGGGAAGGATGCGAATAAGATGAAAAATATCATCAAAGCAGCTGTATTTGCCGCAGCTGTTATACTGACGGCTCCGGCAGCGTATGCTGAGGTTATAGGTGAGGCTGTTATAACTGATATTGGGGCATTTATTGACTATCTGCCGATAAGCTCATACAACGTTGACGGGAGCACATATGTAGAAGCTGAAAATTTGCGCTATTATGGATTTGATGTGCTCTGGGATGAGCAGGCAAGAACGCTCAGCATTGATCCAAATGTCGGAGATATGTACTCTCCGATGACTGAGGATGAGATAAACATTGAAAAAGCATCCATATCATCCGGAGCGCACGCATTCGATATATATAAAACCGACATTACTACATTTGTCTGCGGCGAGGAAGTTCCCGCCTGCTCTCTTGACGGCGTAATGCTGATAAAGCTGCGGGATCTGGAACGCTGCGCATATATAAGTTTTGATGAAACATACCGCACCGCCTCGGCAGAGGTGACACGATACGTAATCGACAGGGAATATGAAGCTGCCGCTAAAGAAACGATAGACCTCGGCGGAGGAATGATTTATACCGGTGAAACGGTAAACGGCAAACCTCAGGGCATGGGAAGGATAACGCAGTCAGGAACGGAAAGTATATATTCCACTTCCGGCAGAGGGTCGTATCCGCTTTATACGTATGACCATGATGAGGAATATGTTAACACATATACGGGATATTTTGAAAACGGAATTCCCAGCGGCAGATTTTTCACGGTAACACAACCGGTTATACGTCTTGGTTCAATGTACCAGCACAACGGGATGGAATTTTTGTCTACAGCTTACGCTGTGGAATATTACAGCGGAGGAAGTCTTGCATCTTCTGCGGTTGATGTAAGAATACCGTCGGAAGAATATGTATTAGGAACACCTGGGCGCGGTGGTGGGTACGCATATATTGGCAATAATCAGTACAGAGGATTTAGATATTTCAACCGTATAAACGGTAAAGAAAGTTACGTCTTGACTCCATCTTCTGATATGCTCTACGGCGGGCGTATCTCAGAAAGCGGAATAGATGATAACCTTATGCGTCACAGATACAGGGACGATAGTGTAAAATTTGTATCTTGCGTAGATATTGAGTACTACAGTTATGCCATAAGCGAAAACGGCGACTTATACGTTTGGGAATATACCCTGCCTACATCAGACAGAACGTTTGATGAGCCGATGTATGTCAGAAGAAACATAGCCGCTGCCGCAGAGCAGGTTACTTCAAGAATGGAGTTTTCTCTGGCAAATTATAAAATTCTCGCACGTGATAATAAGTTGTATTTGATAAATAACACCTTCGAGGATTCACTCGATATTCTTCTTCGTGAAAATGTTGCTGAGGTTGAGAGAGACAAGTATCTGACAACGGATGGAAGTCTGTACCGCTTTGATTCAAGCGGGGAATCTATATCTCCGACCAATGAGTTTGACGAGCTCATAGACACCGATGTTAAATGCATCCGAGATAAATCATATATAAAAAATGACGGCTCTGCTTGGATTATTATCAATAACAACGATGGATTATCAGCAGTAAAGGTAGCCGACAATGTAGTTGATGTGGACTGCTATGATTATCTTTACAGCACGGTTTATATATCTGACAAAGGCGAGCTTTTCTATTGCAGTGATATGCTTAACGGGGCGGGAGACTTTATAAAAATCAGCGATAATACATCAAAGGCAAAAATCGTGACTGGTCGTATCAGCTACACGGATAAAAATAACAATCTTTACTATGTAACGATTACTGATGGAGAAGCGGGGGAGCCCGTTTTTGCGATGGAAAACGTTGTTGACTTTAGCAATAACGGAATACTGGCAGTAACATCCGACGGAAAGCTGTGGGATATACGAACAAAAGATGGGGCAGTTGTGCGTACACAGCTTTTTGCCCACGAGCAGATTCCGTTAATATCAAAAGAGTAGAAAGGAAATTATGAAACAGAAAGATTTTCTGCCGATAAGCAGGGATGATATGAAAAAACGGGGCTGGGAAGAGTTGGATTTTCTCTACGTTTGCGGCGATGCTTACGTAGATCATCCAAGTTTCGGCCATGCAATAATTTCACGTGTGTTGGAAAGCCACGGTTACAAGGTGGGTATTTGCGCTCAGCCCGACTGGAGAAGTCTTGATGATTTTGTGAAAATGGGACGCCCGCGTTTGGCTGTCCTAATCTCTGCGGGCAATATAGACAGCATGGTAAACCACTATACAGCTGCAAAAAAGAAACGGCGTGACGATGCCTATTCTCCTGGCGGAAAAGCCGGGAAAAGACCTGACAGGGCAACAATTGTCTATTCCAACCGCATCAGGGAGGCTTTCGGCGACATACCGATACTAATAGGCGGGGTAGAAGCAAGCCTTCGACGGTTCGCCCATTATGACTATTGGGATGATAAGGTGCGGCGTTCAATACTGTTCGATTCCAGAGCCGACATTTTGATGTACGGCATGGGCGAAAAGCAGATAGTATCCCTTGCCGATATGTTAAACAGCGGGGATTCGTTTGACGCTCTTAAGAGTATACCCGGCATCTGCTATATAAGCCAGGAGGCACCGTCCGACTGCGTGATTGTACCCTCGTATGAAGAATGTGCCGCCTCCAAAGAAAAATACGCCGAGGCCTGCCGCATCCAATATGAGGAACAAAACCCGTATCTTGGAAAGAAACTTGCCCAGGGGCATCAAAACCGTTATTTAATACAGAACCCGCCTGCAAAACCGCTTTCTACAGCCGAGCTTGACGCTGTATACGAATTGCCGTATATGCGGACATACCATCCCGTATACGAGGACGAGGGCGGAATAGATGCAATAAAAGAGGTTAAATTCAGCCTTGTATCAAACCGAGGCTGTTTTGGAGGCTGTAATTTCTGCGCCCTTTCATTTCACCAAGGTAGGATAGTGACTTGCAGAAGCCATAATTCCATTATTCGTGAGGCAAAGGAAATGGTGAAAGACCCTGATTTTAAGGGGTACATCCATGATGTGGGCGGACCGACCGCCAATTTCCGAGGGCCTGCCTGTGATAAGCAGTTAAAATATGGAGCCTGCAAAAATCGCCAGTGCTTATTTCCGGAGCCATGTCCGAACCTAAAAGCCGATCATTCGGATTATTTATCGCTTTTGAGGAAGCTGCGTAAAATTGAGGGCGTAAAGAAAGTGTTTATTCGTTCGGGGATACGGTTCGATTATTTGATGTGTGATAAAAATGATACGTTCTTCCGTGAACTGTGTATGTATCATATAAGCGGACAGCTTAAGGTAGCGCCGGAACATATTTCAGATAACGTTCTAAAATATATGGGAAAGCCTAAAAACGAGGTCTATGACCGATTTGCGGACAAGTTTTACCGCATAAATGAAAAATTAGGCAAAAAACAGTACCTAATACCGTATTTAATGTCAAGCCATCCGGGAAGCACTTTAAACGATGCCGTTGCATTGGCGGTATATTTAAGGAAGCACGGAATACATCCGCAGCAGGTGCAGGATTTTTATCCTACACCAGGGACTGTATCTACCTGTATGTTTTACACAGGGCTTGACCCGTTTACGATGAAAAAGGTATATGTGGCAAAAGATCCACATGAAAAGGCAATGCAGCGTGCATTACTGCAATCGTCCGAACCGGCTAATTACAAACTTGTGCATGAAGCG
>DBQZ01000114.1:2719-13475 GCA_002305435.1 Clostridiales bacterium UBA1381 | reverse complement strand
AAAAGGATGCGTGTGAATAAAAAAATACTGTGACGCAAAAACGTGTAATTATTACGAGACCTCCGAAAAATCCGAGCTATCCCAGGAAAAAATAGATATAAAACTTAAAATTGGTTATACATATCCAAGAACCGTTTTCACATATTGCGCGAATGTAGCTGTAGATATTGATAAAAAGGAAATCATCTACACTGAATCCATTATAAAATGATAAAAATGCTCCCGGAGACAAAACGTTTCCGGGAGTTTATATTTTACAAGGACAGCGCACAGAATCAACTATTTAGACAGTCACTTTTACTTGTTTTTAGAACGTTTCCGGCAGCGAATGCTACTGTTATACTAATTTATTGTATCATTAGTATTTATACGATACACGTCCGAAGCGTCAAGATTTGCTGCAAAAGAAAATCCAGTAGCTTTAGCTGTGGGTTTTATAGATAGCATATAAATTAGCATACAGAAACACCATATCATAAATTCATCTCCGCATATCCGAAGTTTTCCTCCGAAGAACGGAATACTGTTAAAAAACAATATTTTCACATCATTAAAATACGGATAATATCCATACTTGCCGATTGAAGATACTGCAAAAAGAAGACCTACAGATAGTATGGCTCCTATAAGGAAACCAACAGTAACGTCTAATACATCTATGAAGGAAAATTTAAAATGTCCTCTTTTCAGGAACAAATAGTTTATTATTCCCATGAATAGTATTATACCTATTACTGATAAATTTTTATATGCAATACTAAGACTACCGCTGCTGATTATATATAATATCGGATATATTGCGTAAATGAAAGCAGTTACTATGGCTGCCCAAATGATCAATCCGTATTTACAATTAAACGGCATATGATGATATTTGTTAATTTCAGAAGCCGCTTTATCAGCATTATTAGCTTTTTCAGAAAAGAAGTCGTCTTTTTTGCTTAAAAGCCCTGTTCTTATTTTACTGCGAACTGAGCGGTATTTAACATTAGAGCATACAGCTTCAATAAAAACATCTTTCTTATTCATGACATTCATTCCCCATGTTTACATAAGTTGTGCCTGTCAATATGGGTTTATACGCTGTCTAATGTAAAGCAAATACTTCTACAGCATCCTGTATATACTTTTAAGTGCCGGATAGAGGGCTCGGTATATATCATATGCTTTTTCATACTGTTTTTTATCATTTTTCGTTGGAGGAACGGTTTCTTTTACCTTTACGCAGCGGCTGCAACCGTCAGCGACGCTTTTGTATACTCCGGCGCATACGCCTGCCAATATTGCTGCTCCCAAAGCGGGGCCTTCCTGGCATGATAGGGTTTTTATCGGCAGACCGAATATATCCGCTGCCATACGTTTCCATAACGGGGAACGCGCACCTCCGCCGCACATATATATTTCCTCGGGCAGAACGCCCATTTCATCGAGAACGCCGCAGCAATCCTTGAGCGAATACATAACACCCTCCATTACAGAGCGTATCATATCTGCCTTTGTATGTGCTGCCGACAGCCCGAAAAACGCTCCCCTGCAATAAGGGTCAAGATGCGGTGTGCGTTCAGCCATCAGATACGGCAGAAAAACAAGGCCACGGCATCCGGGCGGCGACTGTTCAGCTGCCATATCCATAAGATAATACGGATCTTTGCCGATGTTTTCCGCTACGCTGATTTCATCACGGCAGAAATTATCCCTGAACCAGCGCAGCGAAAGGCCGGCAGCCTGAGTTACGCCCATTACATGGTATGCTCCGGGAACGGCGCAGCAGAATGTATGCACACGGCCTGATTCATCAACACGCATTTCGTCGGTATGAGCGAAAACAACGCCGCTTGTGCCTATTGTAGCAAACGCTTTCCCATTTTGATATACCCCCGAACCGATAGCGGCTGCCGCATTATCTCCGGCTCCGGCAGCAACCGGAGTACCGTGCGGTATGTTAGTGATTTCGGATATTTCCCTCGTTATGCTGCCCGAACGATCAGGACTCTCGTAAAGCGTCGGAAGAAGAGAGCTGTTTATATCCAATATATCCAAAAGCTCTTCTGACCAGCATCTGTTTTTTATATCCATCAACTGCATTCCGCTTGCATCGGAAACATCGGAAGCATATTCTCCTGTAAGTACAAAACGTATATAATCCTTTGGTAAAAGTATATGGCAGCACTTTGCCCAGTTTTGCGGCTCGTGCTTTTTCACCCACATTATTTTCGAGGCTGTAAATCCCGCCAAAGCAGGATTAGCCGTTATATCCATAAGCCTTTTTGCCCCTACAAGAGCTGTTATTTCCTGGCATTCTTCGGCGGTTCTGTTATCGCACCATATTATCGCAGGACGTATAACGTTGTTGTCTTTGTCAAGCATAACCAGCCCGTGCATTTGACCGGTAAGGCCGATGCCGGCTATTTTAGAAGCGTCTATGTTATCGGTAAGTGAACAAAGCGTACCCACTACTGCCCGACGCCAATCCTCAGGATCCTGTTCTGCCCAGCCTGGGAAAGGCTGACTGAGCGGATATTCGGCGGAACAGTCTTTTACAACATTTCCATCTTCATCAAACAAAAATGATTTTACCCCTGATGTTCCAAGGTCTATACCTATTAAATACATAGCTCCTCCTTATCCCCACGGGTTCTCAGTCGGATACGGCAGGGACTTCGGGCGGTTCCAGCCTATTTCGTCAACGGGAACGCCGATATACTTGAATACTTCAAATAAGACTTTTGCATGATGGCCAAAGGCTACCGCTCCGTGATGCGGGAAGTTTTTCTCTATCAGCACGTGACGGTAGAACCGTCCCATTTCAGGTATTGCAAATACGCCTATTGAGCCGAAAGAATGTGTTGCTACCGGAAGCACTTCGCCGTTAGCAATATATGCACGCAGCTTAGCATCAGCGGTGGACTGAAGGCGGAAGAATGTAATATCTCCAGGAATTATATCACCTTCCAAAGTTCCGTTTGTAACCTCAACCGGCAAACTTCTTGCCATTATCTTCTGATATTTCATTGAACAGGCGGAAAGCTTCGAGGAGCAGGTGTTGCCGCAGTGGAATCCCATGAAAACGTCATGGGCTGTGTACGGGAATTTTCCTTTTATAGCGCTGTCAAACATATCTCTCGGAACAGAATTGTTTATATCAAGCAGTGTCGGTGCGTCTTCCGAAACGCAGGCGCCTATGTATTCGCTGAGACAGCCGTAAATGTCAACCTCACACGATACCGGTATACCTCTGCCAGTAAGACGGCTGTTGACGTAACAAGGTACGAACCCAAACTGAGTCTGAAATGCCGGCCAGCATTTTCCCGCTACAGCTACGTATTCGCTTGCGCCCTTGTGTTCGCCTATCCAATCAAGTAGGGTAAGCTCGTACTGGGCAAGGCGGGACAGTATTTCCGGCTTTTTGTTGCCATCGCCAAGCTCTTTTTCCATATCGGCGACAACGTCCGGTATTCTTTTGTCACCCTCATGCTTATTAAACGATTCAAAAAGATCAAGCTCTGAATTTTCCTCTATTTCCACTCCCAGCTTATAAAGCTGATATATGGGAGCGTTGCAAGCAAGAAAGTTCAGTGGCCGTGGACCGAATGAAATGATTTTCAAACTCTTTAAGCCGACAACTGCTCTTGCTATCGGAAGAAAATCGTGGATCATATCGGCACATTCTTCAGCGTCGCCTACGGGATATTCGGGGATATACGCCCGTACTCCACGCAGTGCGAGATTATAGCTTGCGTTTAACATGCCGCAGTAAGCATCGCCGCGGTCATCTGAGAGAACACCGGTATTTTCCTCGGTGGCAGCGATAAACATTTTGGGGCCGTCAAACTGTTGAGCAAGCATTGTCTCCGATATTTCCGGACCGAAGTTCCCCAAATATACGCAAAGAGCATTGCAGCCGGCTGCTTTTATATCGGCGAGTGCACGCTGCATATCAAGCTCGCTTTCGACGATACAGACGGGACATTCGTATATGTCGTCGCCTGTATATTTTTTGGTGTAGGCTTCAGCAAGCGCCTTGCGCCTGCCGACTGAGAGGCTCTCAGGGAAGCAATCTCTGCTGACGGCGACTATACCTACCTTGATTTTAGGGATATTGTTCATTTTTATCAGCTCCTTATAATTACTTACTGAGATAATTATACTACAGTCGATATGCAAAAGCAATGGCTTTTAATAAATATACTTTGAGAATATACGAGCTGTTTTCGGTATGGGAGGTAAAACTGATTTTGTCAGTATTATTTAACTGCCGTAAAGAAAAATCTGCGGAATCTAAATATTATTTCGCCGTTTTGCTGCGGCGAATAAACTCTTGTTGCTTGACTGAAAATTTCCTGCTCCAATTCACTCGCTTTACTGCTATCAAGTGCGTTAAGATACGGTCTTAATCTCGTACCTTTTATCCATTCGATCATAGCTTGGATTGTCGGCATATTGTGATAGTACACTGTTTCCCATATATCAAAACTGCTTGAACAATTAGAAAGTATATCAAAATATTCCTCTGGCAGCAATGTTTCATTTGTTTCTATATTAGATAAAGAAAAGTTCCATTTAGGCTCTTTCACTACGTTATCCATTATCTTTAATAAAGGTTCCTGACTGTTCATTGGGATTTGTACTGCTAAAACACCGCCGGTATTCAGTTTATCCATTAACTTGGGTATGAACTGCTTATGATTCGGTATCCACTGCATACAAGCATTTGAAAAAATAACATCATAGCTATTAAGTTTGTCTATTTCTAAAGCGGCATCACATAGTTGAAATCTAATGTTCGGAAATGCTTTTGCCGCTTTTTTTATCATATCCTCAGAATTGTCTACACCGAGTACATACGAATCAGGAAATCTATCAGCAAGAACTGCTGTGCTGTTTCCCGGGCCGCATCCAATATCGAGTATTTTGCCGGGCCTATGTTTTATGACTCGTTTGGCTAAATCGATTGCCGGCTGAGTTCTTTGATTTTTGAATTTTAAATATTGTTCAGGGTTCCATTCAGACATTGTTGTATTCCTCCAGATTCTAATTTATTTCAGATTATACCATATGCCATTTACAAAGTCAAGATAAGATAGGGGAGGAGAGCATGTTAAATATGTTTCACTACTGATGTGTTATAGATAGAGTCGAAAAACATGGAAAACCATATGAAAACTTTCGCTTATAGAGCTAAAGTTTTCGGGTGTTTTTGCTGCATATAATTAGTGAGTAGGCTAAGTTGTATTAAAAAATTTCATTTTATTGTTGAAATCGCACGTAAAGTATGGTATAATAACAGAAGTTTAGTTATGTATTCACATAAATAAGGAGGAAGAACAATAATGAGCAAGAAAATCATAAGTGCCGTATTGGCTGCATCTATGGCGGCAAGCCTTATGACTGCAGCTGTAGCTGCCGACGGTGTGCCCACGGTTATTGTGGACTCGAGAATAGTAACATTTTTAGACCAAGACCCAGTTATAATTGAGGATCGCACGCTTATACCGGCAAGAGGTGTATTTGAGGCCATGGGCGCATCAGTTGAATGGTGGAACGAGGAACGTATGGTTGTAGTACGTTCGGAGGATAATAAAACTCGTGTAGACCTGACAATAGATGATCCTATAATGAAGGTACATACGTTTACCAATCTTACATCCGCTGATACCGAAGAGGTAGAGCTTGAGGTCGCACCGCAGATAATGAACGACCGTACAATGATTCCACTAAGAGCTGTAGGAGAGGCGTTAGGCGCTGAGGTGAGCTGGGATCAGGAAAATTATGTTGCAACGATTACTTCTAAGACAATACCTACAGTTATAAAGACAACGCCCGCTCCTGAGGGTGAACAGCCTTCTGCAACGGCTTCCCCGTCTGCTACTGCGGATCCGTCTGCTACAATAGATCCGTCTGCAACAGCCTCGCCTGAGCCGACAACAGCGCCAGGCGGCGTTATGTACGAAAGCAGTATTCCTGTAATCTATGCGTTCTCTGATAAAACCACCGTAAGCGTGGGCGAAGAATTTTCGGTATACGTAGCGGTAAGCTGCTGTGACAAGGAGACGTATTCTGCCGTAAATACTATGCTCTACGATGATGAGAACTTTGAGTTTGTAAATTTTGAATACAAGTATCCGACGCAGGATTTTGCTACTCTTGGCGGCTCAAATCCGGAGTTTATGGGTAATTCTGTAAAATGCCTTATTCTTCCGGCAACCGTTGAAGAGCATTTGCTCCCGAGCGAAGGTGTTATACTCGAGTTGACATTCAAGGCGAAAAATGCGGCGGTAGGCGAGTTTGCGCTTTCTTCAAGAAAGACCGACCGCGGTTATGATAACATCCTTTACTTTAACGATGATACCTCTGCTCAGGAGGCCGATGAACTCTACATTGATACAACGCCGGTAGTTATTACAGCACAGTAAGGAGAGGTATAATGCTCTGTAAAATAGCTGTTAAAACAGATACTCATTCCCAGTTTAAGGATATAACACATGAAGTAGCTGACTGCGTCAGGGATTCAGGTGTAAAGAGCGGCACATGCCTTGTTTACTGCCCGCACACTACGGCAGGTATCACAATAAACGAGAATGCTGACCCTGATGTTGTGAGAGATATACTCGCAAAGACGGACAGGCTTATTCCATGGGAGGAAGGATACCGTCATTTTGAGGGAAATTCGGCGGCTCATATAAAAGCGATGCTTACAGGATTTTCGCAGATGTTTATAATCGAAAACGGCAGGCTTTTGCTTGGTACGTGGCAGGGCATATATTTTGCGGAATTTGATGGTCCCAGAAACCGTACGGTATATGTAAAGATAATGGGTGATAAAGAAGATTGATACAAAGGCGGTGTCTCTAAAGCACCGCCTTTGCGCTTATTTAAGGAGAGGAATGAAATGACAAACACACCACTGTCAATGAGGACACATGTAGCCATTTTTGGCAATACAAACGCCGGAAAATCAACGCTTTTTAATGCCCTGACCGGTCAGGAGGCGGCAATAGTGTCCGACAAACCGGGAACAACCACAGACCCTGTTGTAAAAGCGATGGAACTAATCCCGTACGGCCCTATAGCTCTTATAGATACAGCCGGCCTTGGGGATATGTCCGACATAGGCCGTCAGAGGATAGAGCGAACGAATAAAATACTAAAACGCACAGATTTTGCAATATATGTTGCCGATATAAACAATTTCAATTCGGAAGACTATGAAAAAGCGAAGAAGCTCTTTAATGAAAAAGGAATAGGTCATATACTTGTATTTACAAAATGTGAAGATATTAAAAGCAACAGCAAGTATGAACAGGCAGTCTTTGTATCAGCAAAAGATTCTGAGTCAATAGAAATGCTGAAAAACCGTCTTGCAAGCGAGCTTTCACAGCTTGACAAAGAGCCTGATACGATGGTAGGAGACCTGCTTCCTCCGGGCAGCCTTACCGTAATGGTTGTGCCGATAGATTCTGAAGCTCCGAAAGGGCGGCTGATTTTGCCGCAGGTGCAATTTCTGCGTGATTGTTTAGATCATGGCATAAAGGCTGTAGTCGTAAGAGACACCGAGCTTGAGGAGGTAATGTCGGAAATACGAAAGCCGGATTTGGTGGTAGTAGATTCACAGGTTTTTAAATACGTTGCTTCCGTTATTCCTGAGGATATTATGCTGACATCCTTTTCGGTATTGATGGCAAGAATGAAGGGGGATATATCAAAGCTTGCCTTGGGAGCTGAGGCTGTTAATAAATTGAAAGACGGCAGCCGTATACTCATGGCAGAAGCGTGTACGCATAATTCCTCGCACGAGGATATAGGCAGGGTGAAAATACCATCATTGCTCAGAAAATATACGGGCAAGCAGCTGGAGTTTGAGTATTCTGTTCATCATGATTTCCCGGATAACATCGCAGATTACGACCTTGTTATACATTGCGGCGGCTGCATGATTAACTCACGCACAATGAATAACCGCATCCGCTTTTGTGAAGAAAACGGCGTGCCTATAACGAATTACGGATTGGTAATAGCCCTTGTAAGCGGGATATTGGAAAGAAGTATGAAAATATTGAAAAAATAACTGCTCGGCTATTGCAAAATATGTAAAAATGATTTATAATAATATTATAACTGACTGCCGAAAGGGGGAACTATGGTGAGTGCAGCTATAGAGTATGTTATAAGATATTTACAGGTTTTGCGTATAACGGATATTATAGATGTTTTAATCGTTACGATAATTGTGTACCTTTTGCTAAACTGGCTTAACGAAACCAGAGGGATGCAGCTCATAAAAGGTATAGCGATATTATTTGTAGTGGTTGCTGTTTCAAATTTAATAGGCCTGACGGCTCTTAATTATATATTAAGCGGTATATTCCAGTTTGGAGTTATAGCTATTGTAGTTATTTTCCAGCCTGAATTAAGAAGTATTTTGGAGCAAATGGGACGTTCAAAAGTGGGAAAGCTGTTGGATATTGCGGCAAATACAGCAAATAACGATAACCTGATAAACAAAAATGTTGACGAAATAGTCACAGCTGCGGTAAATATGGCAGCTACGAAAACAGGTGCGCTGATGGTAATTGAGCGTGAGACACGTATGGGGGAGATAGCAAAGACTGGAACCTTTCTCGATGCAGACATATCCTCTGCTCTTTTGGAAAACATATTTGTGCCGAACACACCGCTGCACGATGGCGCTGTAATGATTCGCAGCAATAAGATAATAGCCGCCGGTTGTTTTCTTCCGCTTACTTCCAATGCGAATCTCTCACGTGAGCTGGGAACGCGGCATAGGGCGGCGCTTGGTGTTTCTGAGGTATCAGATGCTGTAGTTGTTGTCGTAAGTGAGGAAACGGGGAAAATATCAATAGCCGTTGGCGGCTCTCTTACGAGGAATTTAAGCGCAGAAACTCTAAAGCGGGCGCTTACAAAGGCGCTTTTCACACCTGCTGAAGAGGATCATATAAGTAAGCTTAAATTCTGGAAGGCGGTGTCAAAATGAAAAAACTTTTCAAGACACCAAGCGGTAAAGTATCTACGCTGATTACGTCCTTAATAGTGGCAATAATTTTATGGATAGTAGCATCTTATACGGACGAAAGAGAAATAACGGTTCGTTTAAACAGTATTCCGATACAGTTTGAAGGTATAGAGCTTCTTAATGAAAAAGGGTTTACTGTTATAAACGAGGACGAGATTCCGTCTGTAAACATCTCTGTACGAGGCACACGCAAAAATATTGTAAACGCCATGAGCAGTATAACGGCAAATCTTGATGTATCATCAATAACGAGTGCGGGAGAGTATTCTATCCTTCCTCAGGTTGAAATATATGACTCAAGCGTACGCCTTGATGCTCAGGTAAGCCGTGAGGTCCCGGTAGAAATAGAAACTCTTGAGGAAAAGGAAATACCAATATCCCTGCGCCAGACAGGAGTAAATAAAAATCATATTGTCGAGTCGGTACCTGAATATAGCACTGTTACTGTTTCCGGAGCAAGCTCTGAAATGGTCAGCGTATCAGGCGGACTTGTAACTGTTGATATTTCGGATTTTGTGCGTGACAGTGTGACGGTTTCAGATATTGCCCTCACAGATGAGAGCGGCTCTGTTTTGGAGAGACTGGAAACAGTAGATATTCTTGGCAAGAGGAAAATATCAATAAACAATTATGTGTACACCGCCTCCAGCGCAGATATAATCGCAGCTGTTGATGATGATGTTGAGCAGGAATATGAAATAACTGTAAAAAGCATATCTCCTCAAAGCGTGACGATAGGCTTAAAAGAGGGGGAAGAGCAAATAGATACTCTTCCTGTACACTTTGACAAGAGTGTAACCTATACGCCCGGCAACGGGGAATACACGCTGAATGTCGATGTGCCGGAGGGAGTTTATGTACCGGATGCAAGCCGCTCGATAAAAGTAAGAGCTGAAGTTAAGCCGAAATTGGAAAAACACATATCGGTGCCGGTTTCTTATGAGAATGTTCCGCAGGGACTCAGCGTTTATGCTGATCAAAATATAAGCATTACGGTAAAGGGTACAGAAGAAAACATCAATGCAGCAAATGTTTCGGCAGTAGTGGATCTTGCCGGCTGTACTGTGGGAAATTATACAATGCCTGTGCGGTTTACAGCCTCAAGCGCTGTAACGCTGCCTGATTTTGTGACTATATCTGTGACGCTTAGTTAAGGAGAGTGAATGAATTGGATAAATTGGTTCGGGGAAACAGTATAGATGGCGCAATAAGAATATTCGCTGCCATCACGACCGACCTTGTTAATGATGCGCAAAAAATACACCACACTTATCCGGTTGCAACAGCCGCCTTAGGACGGACTCTTACAGCTGCTGCGATAATGGGGGCTGATTTAAAAAATGAAACCGACAGTATTACGATACAAATAAAAGGCGACGGTGAACTGGAGCGGATAATCGCCGTAGGCGACAGCCATAGCATGGTTAAGGGGTACGTTTCAAACCCGTATGTTGACCGCCCGCTTAACAACAAAGGAAAACTCGACGTTGGCGGAGCTATAGGCAAAGGTACGCTCGGAGTTATAAAGGATCTTGGAATGAAAGAGCCTTATATAGGTCAGGTTCCTCTGGTATCGGGGGAGATTGCAGAGGATTTAACGTATTATTTTGCTTCCAGTGAGCAAATACCGACATCGGTTGCTTTGGGAGTGCTCGTGTCGCCTGATAATACGGTTCTTGCCGCAGGAGGATTTCTATTGCAGCTCATGCCGGAAGCGACGGAGGA
>DBQZ01000114.1:0-2687 GCA_002305435.1 Clostridiales bacterium UBA1381 | reverse complement strand
GATATGATTATGCAGAATAAAGCAGCAGAGCCGAAATATTTTTGCGGCTGCTCAAAAGAACGCATGGAAAAAGCGCTTATATCCATAGGCCGTGAGGAGCTTTTGTCCTTAATAGAAGAACAGGGAGAGGCTGAGCTTACCTGCCAGTTTTGTGACAACCGTTATCTTTTTTCAAAAGACGAGCTTAAAGCTTTATACGAAAAAGCAAAATAGACAACAAAATCTTATCCTGCTTCCGGCATATGGGAGCAGGATATATTTGTTTTTTGTAAAAAAAGCATAGGCGGGCTTGAAAAATGATTTCGTTTGGTGTATAATATAGCTTAAGAGCCGAAAACGTCATATCAGGAATATATCCGGCGGATAAGGAGAGGACAAATGAAGAAAATAGCAGTTATACCGAATCCGTTGAAGGATATAGGTCTTATTTATACAAGAGAAGTAATAGATGCCCTGACCGGCGGGGCGGAAATAGTAATGGAGGATCAATACCGTATTAGCAATTTCCCGGTAAAATACCGCCGTGGAGCAGAGCTGTATAAGGATATAGATATAGCTATTCTTTTAGGAGGAGACGGTACAATAATTCAATCTGCCGGAAAGTGCGCACGAAACGGCATATCAATGCTCGGCATAAATCTTGGAACAATAGGCTTTATGTCCGAGGTTGAAACGGCACATATAAAAACTGCCATAAGACGGCTGTTGGCTGATGATTACCGGGTTGAAAACCGCATGATGCTAAAGGTCGATATAATAAAAAACGGCAATCATCATGGACGGTACCATGCTTTAAATGATGTTATCGTATCAAAATCTCCCGATTCTAAAATTATAAATCTCGTGCTTCATTCCGGCGAAGAGCGTGTAAATACGTATGTTGCAGACGGAATGATAATATCGACCCCTACAGGCTCTACTGGTTATTCACTTTCTGCCGGTGGACCGGTCGTGGATCCTATGATGCAGCTCTACGTAGCAACGCCGATATGCGCCCATATGCTTTCGGCACGCTCTGCCGTGCTTCCTGCGGATAAAAGCATAACGATACGTTTAAACGATCGTTCTTCCTCATATAATGAAGCTATGGTGTCGGTCGATGGCGATATGCAGTGCCGGATAAAAAGCGGCGACGAGGTTGTTATCTCAAAATCGCAGTATGACGCAAGGCTTATAAGAATGATAGACCAATCCTTTTATGATACGCTGATACAAAAGCTATCGTAAAATAAGTGAGGCGGATGATGAAAAAAGACAGACAAAAGGCGATAATAGATATAGTGAATAATTTTCCGGTAAAGACGCATGAGGAGCTTATAGCGAGGCTTAAAGAAGCGGGGTTTTCTGTTACACAGTCAACAATATCCCGTGACATAAAAGAACTTAAGCTGGCAAAATCCCCGTCCGATAAGGGCGGTTACATATACAGCCTGCATGCAGAACCGGAACAGGAAGAAGCGCATGGGGATATATTTTCAAGCGCTCTGATAAGCGCAGAATATGCCCTAAACTGTGTCGTTGTAAAGACTAGGCCGGGAACGGCTCCGGCTCTTGGAGCGGAGATAGACAAGGGGATATTCCCGGGAATACTCGGCTGTATCGCCGGAGACGATACGGTTTTGATAATAGCCAAGACGGAAAAGAATGCTGCACACTTGTGTGAAAATATCAATTCCGTTTTAAAAGCAAAGGGGAAGCAGTATGCTGATTGAGTTATCAATAAAAAACATAGCTGTGATAGATAAGCTGAACATTTCATTTCATGAAGGGATGAGCGTTCTGACCGGTGAAACCGGAGCCGGAAAATCTATAATAATTGATTCAATAAACCTTATACTTGGAGCGAGAACAAATAAAGGGCTTATCCGATACGGTGAAGAAAAAGCCGGTGTGCAGGCGGTATTTGAGGATTGTTCGGGAGTATATCCGCTTTTGGAAGAGTATGGGATAGATACAGAAGACGACCAGCTTATAATATCACGCCAGATTAACTCTCAAGGGAAAAATATCTGCCGCATAAACGGCACAGTCGTGCCGCTGTCTACCTTAAGGGAAATAGCGGACAGTTTAATAAATATCCACGGCCAGCATGATAATCAGGCTCTGCTCACCCCGTCAAAGCATATATTATTTCTGGACGATTATTCAGAATGTAAGGATGAGCTTAAAACATACCGGCTGTATTATGATAAAGCCGCAGCTGTACGCCGTAAGATTGACTCTCTAATGGTGGATGAGCAGGAAAAAGCAAGAAGGATAGATTTATTAGAGTATCAAATAGATGAGATCGCCAAAGCAGAGCTTTCGCCTGGAGAGGACAGTGAGCTTTTAGAGCAGCTTAAGGTTATAGAAAATGCTGAGAAAATATCGACAAACCTTGGCGAGGCGTACGAAAATGCTTACGGCGGATCGCAGTCACAGTCTGCTTATGATGCTCTTAGCATAGCTGTAGCGGCTCTTGAAAAGGTCACAGAGTACGATGCACGTTTGGGGGAGGTTTATGACAGATTATCCTCTGCAATGTACACTATAGAGGATGCCTCTCATGAAATTAAGGATTACGTTGATTCTGTGGAATTTGACGAGACCTTGCTGAATGATATTGAGGAACGTCTTGATCTTATATCTAAGCTCAAAAGAAAATACGGTTCTACAATCGAGGAAATACTTGAATATAAATCAAAATC
>DBQZ01000121.1:4712-6306 GCA_002305435.1 Clostridiales bacterium UBA1381 | reverse complement strand
AACAGATCCCAGGCGTTCAAACTCTTTTAATGCTCGTTCTTGTTGCTCTTTATTATACATCTTTTACTCCTTTCGGAGTCCAAGAATATGTCCGCACCCCCGTGTTGTTCTTTTCTTTTTGGAGGTGTTGTAAAGTATTTACACAAAATCTGGGGGATCTTATGTTCCAGCCCCCGTCCGCTGCTCGCATCTAAGTTCAAGAATTTCGTGCTAAGGGACATTATCTTCAAATATATTGCATGACGTATCAGGAAATGTCCTGCTATTGTTCCCAGAGAGAGGAGACACCCCCTCTCTCAAGCCGTTGCACCCTGTCTACATCTGCAGAACGAATACTCAATATAATCCTCAACCACTGCCCTGAATCCAATCGGAGTTATCCTGTTTTTTATAAGATCGCCGATAAATGCTTCCGCTTCGGATAAATGAAAAAATATATCGTTTATCTCTTTCTTCTCCGACACCTCAATCCCATCCATATCCACCGATGTCTTTTTTATAATTATCCCGTACCGCTTTAAATCGCAGTATTGTTCTGCTATGCTGTCCTCGGTAAGATAGTATTCCAATATCATATAATACGGGGACTTCCCCTGCACCCTTTCACGAGCGCAGCCGTACAATTTTTCTTTCTTCATGTTAGCCCTCCTTGACCTGTTTTTTCTTTTATCCGCAAAAATTATTATATTACCGAAACCACAAAAACTTTCCTGCTACCGTTCGCACTTATCGACAATTGTAGCAGCGTTTTCCCGCAGTATAAGAAAAAAGCGCAAATATCTTCGGGAATTTTGTCGTTCCCGCAAAGATACTGCGCACGCTTTTCAGCTTTTCCACTTAAACAGCAGCACCCCTCCAATCATCAACCCCAGTCCTATATACTTATTCCAGCCAAAAGCTATCTTTTCACTGTCCATCAGACCAAAAGCGTCTATCACTGCCGCCACTAAAAGCTGTGATATTAATATAACCGATACAGCCACTGTCGGGCTCAGGCTGCCCATTCCAAGCATAACGGTTATCGTTATAACAAGCCCCAAAACTCCGCCGAGCAGATAAAATTTATTCACCTCGCCTATCCTTGCAAAGCTTCCTTTGCCAAGTATCCACACTGCCAGTGCAGACAGAGCAAATGCTGTTGCCTGTACTATCAGATTTGATTCATACAAGCCGATTTTCTCTCCCAGGCGGGTATTCATAACCCCCTGTATGCTCATTGCCGCCCCGGCAATAATGCTGAATATTATTCCTGCCATGTTTATCCCTCCATGTAATTTATGATTATTTTCTCCCGCTTCGCCTGATACATACCGAGAAATCAGATTTTTCTGTATATAAATTTTAAAACGGCATATTCTAACCATATCGACAAAATTTCTTACGGAGAGGAGCCTTGTTGCATGAAAAAATTTATATGTACAATCCTTGCTTCAAGTTTTTTCGGACTTACTGCCTTTGCTGAGCCTGCTATCGCTGACTACGGCGCTAAATCCCTACTTTTAATGGAAGCTTCTACAGGACAGGTTTTATATGAAAAAAATGCTGATGAACAGCTCCCGATTGCAAGCGTAACAAAAATAATGACAATGCTTTT
>DBQZ01000121.1:0-4581 GCA_002305435.1 Clostridiales bacterium UBA1381 | reverse complement strand
CTGAATTGGGTATGACAAATACGCATTTCGTAAATACAAACGGCCTTGACGCAGAGGGACATTATTCCTCGGCAAGGGATGTCGCCATTATGTCACGGGAGCTTTTAAAGCATCCGCTGATATTCGACTATACGACTATATGGACGGATTCGCTTAGAAACGGGGCTTTCGAGCTTGCCAATACAAACAGGCTTATCCGTTTTTATCCCGGAGCCAACGGCCTTAAGACTGGCTCCACGTCTTCGGCTAAATGCTGTATATCTGCTACTGCATTAAGGGATGATATGCAGCTTATCGCAGTTGTACTTGCAGCTCCCACATCTAACGACCGCTTTAACGCCGCCAAAGCGTTGCTTGACTACGGGTTTGCTTCTTATACCGTATCAAAACAAGCCGCAAAGGATGAAATTATGGGTTCTGTCCAAGTTGAGGGCGGTATGGATGATATTGTAGACGGAAAATGCTCCGAGGATCTGTCGCTGCTTATTGAACGCAGCGCAAAAGCTTCTATCGAAAAAAGAGTCTCACTTACAGATAAGCTCATAGCTCCTGTCAAGGCTGGCGATATCATAGGTAAGGTGGAGATACTCTCAGGAGATACGGTCGTGAAAGAGGCTGATATAACCGCTGCAGCTGACATTGATAAAAAACCGTATTTCTTCATATTTAAAGAACTGGCAGCTAAATTTCTTTTCGCATAAAAAAAGCCCTGACCGTGAGCGTCCATTTCCGGAGTTTTCGGTCAGAGCTTTTTTGTGATTTTAAATATGATCCGTTATATTGGAAATATAAACCTCAATTAACGGATGTTGAAGCATTGGCGTTATCAGCTTCCGGAGGTACAGCGGCCGGTAACATATCCCTGCCGCCTTCCGGACGGTATTGGCGCTTAGTCTCACCTTCATTCCCCTCCATGTCCCGTGGAGAGGTATTCCGGCCGCCTCGCATACCAAAACCTCCGGCGCCTTCACCATAAACAAGACTGTCCATTACGACTTCAGTAGTAATATCTCCGGCTGTTACGGTGTAAGCGCTTCCTTGTGTTATTTGCGGACAGCTCAAAAGCAGGGAATCATAATCCTTTTGGGGTGCGAAAGAAATAAGCGCATTGCCTTCCGCATCCAAGAGCCGGACGCTGCTGCCTGTCTGCTGCCGGCTTACAGTTATCAGCATCGCCCCCTGCGTGGAACTTTCCCCAAAATTTTCTGCCATCTGAGCTGATCCGGCAGCGGCAAATATGTCGCCTGTTATTATCGCTTCCCCGGCGTAATCCAAAGAAGAGTTCCCACCGTTATCAGGGCCTGAGATATACGTCTCTCCGCCGCTGACAGTCAATGCTCCGTTTGAGTCGATCCCGTCCCCGCCCGCGGTTATCGTGAGTTTGCCTCCCGATATTGATACTTCAGCGTTTTCGTCAGCTGCAAACGCATCACGTCCGCCGCCGAAACCGCTTCCATCATTTCCGCCTGCGGCGTTGAGACCGTCATCGCTTGATATGATTGTTATATCACCTCCTTTAATTGCTACAGTCTGCCCCTCCATCCCCTCATAGCAGGTGGATATATTTATCGTTCCCCCGCCAATGGTTACTGCCGTATCGCTATGGATGCCATCATCGCCGCTTGAAAGCTCAAAGGCTCCGTCATTTATCGTTATATCGCTGTTTGAATGGATTGTATCGTCCGATGAATCAACGGTATAACTACCGGAATTTATAATAAGTTTGCCGTCTGCTTTTAAACCCTTGGCGCTTACATCCTCACTTTCTGTTTCCTGAGATGAGATTGAAATATCCTCATCAGCTCCCGCAGCAATATCATCCTGCGGACGTGGATTTTCTTCGCCGGTATTTTCGGGCGAAGTCGCTATTGGCTTAGAGCTATTTTCAGGCGGTGCCGAGACACTCTCATTTCCCGGAGCGCCGGGCTGCCTGTTGCCTCCACCGGGACGACCACCGAAATTTCCGGAGCCTACAACGGCTTGAGTGTTTGCGCTGCCGCCGCCTGACACAATAGAATAGCTGGCTCCGTCCGCCTGCAAAACTCCCGATGCGCTTATGCCGTCACCTCCTGATGTTATAGTAAATTGGCCATCAGAGATATACACAAAGCCCAGATTTTCGTCCTCGTCATTGTCTGCGTGTATTCCGTCTTTGCCGGAGTTTATCTCAAAAGTCCCGCCAGCGATACAAACACTGTCCTTTGCCGACAGCCCGTGTTCTGCGGCCGTAATCCGGTAATTGCCGCCGGTTATGGTAAGCTCATCCTTTGCCGCTACTGCGTGCATCTCACCACCGTTTATCGTAAGCGTGCCACTGCCGTTTATCGTCAAGTCGTCTTTTGCAAATATTGCGGCATCTATATTGTCATCATCAGTCTGCACGTAGGAACCACCGTTTGATAAGATATTTTCGCTGCTATCAGCGAGCGTTAAAAATACCTTGTCTGCCTGTTTTACATATATTGGTGCCGAAGTCTGCGATGTTATTGACGCATTATTTAAGACAAGCTGTATTTTATCCGTTTTTTCGCTGTCTACTATAATTGTACCGTCCTCGAGCGTTCCGGAAACAACGTACGTACCCTCATCGGAAATTGTGATATTTCCGCCTGATATTGACACTGACGGCGAATCACTACTTGCACTCTGCCCGTCAAGCTCAATTGTCGCCGCTGTAGTTTCATCCCATGTTCCCTCCATATCCCGTTCTGAAAACAGTTCCTGTACCGACAACAGTTCGCCGGTGTTTTCAGCTTCTGCATTGTCTGCCTGTACACCGCCGCAGCCGACAGTAAGCGTACTGCTTAGAAGCATTGATAAAAGAGCGTATATATTTTTCATTGCGACCT
Organism: Clostridiales bacterium UBA1381; assembly: GCA_002305435.1. GTDB lineage: Bacteria > Bacillota > Clostridia > UBA1381 > UBA1381 > UBA1381. The sequence continues at coordinate 1,732 of DBQZ01000121.1, read as the reverse complement.
CCTGTTAAAGCTGATAACTTATATTTTCTTGAGAAGATACCGTTATCTCCAAATTACCGTTGCGGCAGCGCAGCTTGTCTATAAACTCCTTTTCTGATTTTGAATCCTTCATCACAAGCTGGTACGTAAGTTTAAAAAGGCTGCCCATGTTTGTTGTCTTTGTCTGCACAAGCTCATAAGATGAGGTAAACTCACATAGCAAATCATCAAAAACACCTGTATAATCAAGGTTTTCTGGTATTGTTATATGAAGCGTTTTATATCGAGATAAATTTCGCCTTGAACCAAACCCAACACTATTGTATATCATGCTTACTGCACTTAAGATCGCTGAGAATAACAGTGCATAAGCAATATATCCCATTCCTGCAATAAGTCCTGCTCCCATTGCCAAAAATATTGCGCTTATCTCCCGTGCACTTCCCTGAGCTGATCTGAACCTCACCAAGCTGAACGCTCCTGCTACTGCCACCCCAGCGCCGACATTGCCGTTCACCATCATTATCACTACGCAAACAGCCGCAGGCATAAGAGCAAGAGTCGCCACAAAGCTCTTTGTATATCTTGTGCGGTACATATATGATACAGCAAGCAGAAGCCCTATTATAAGCGAGCATAATATGCAGACGGCAAAGCTCGACAGCGGCAATACCTCCGCATTATCTCCCGCAAACAGGCTTTGAAAGATATTTATGTGCATATTCCATTTCTCCTCTCTTCTTAAGCATCATAAACTGACTGTACGCTCGGCCGTATTTAGAAAATGACGTTTTAAATATCCCTTCCTCCGATAAACAACGCACGAGCCAAAGCGGTATACCGCCCTCGGTTTTTATCTCCATAAGAGACTTATCCTCGTTTAATACCGGGAATCCATAAACCTCGCTTCCCAGCGACAAGTCATTATCTCTCCAAAGTATATTTTCATCAAACGTTATACGAAGTTCCTCGTTTTCCTTAGAATAGAACGCTTCACGCTCATAAGACAAAAACATCTTAGGTGCAAGGTCTTTATAATAATGACAAAAATAATCTATCTCATCGGTTATCTGTGAATGAATAGGCGGTTCTTTGCCTCTGCACAAATAGCTTTTAGCATCTTTTTCTTTAATACATATACGGCGTTTGTATACAACAGAATCATATTTCTTTTTCAGTTCCACAAACACATAATCATCAGCAGTAACCTTATTATAGCTTCTAACTCTCAGCTTTTCCTTATATATCGGGTGCTCAACAGATGTGCGTATGAGACGGTAGTTATCTGTATCGAAATATATATTGCGTATAGTGGTTTTTCCATAGCGGTCGTTTTTTATATACGGCGCAATTGCCCTTGACAGTTTTTCCCTCTGAGTTTTTGTCAGTATATACTTATACTCATATCGTTTGAATACCGTTTGATTATCCATATCTATCTCCTCCTTACAGTGGTAAGTATAAATCATAAACTCTAATTTTACTTAAAAAAATCGGCGATAATTTTTAAACAATTTATTAACGATACTCCGTATGTAAATGGTATTATACAAAATTTTTGCAAAAGCAATTGACTTGCTGTCATTCATCATGGTATAATATTTGCATCAAACTTTAAAGGCGGATCAAAATGAAATTCTTAGAAAAAATACGCATACCGGAAAAATCAAATTCTGTAAAAAGACAAATCCTCGCAACAACCGCCATCCTGCTCTTTGGAATTTTTATGGGACTGTTTTCAAAATTTTTAGAC
>DBQZ01000117.1 GCA_002305435.1 Clostridiales bacterium UBA1381 | reverse complement strand
ACGCTGAGGATGATATAAAAATCATTATAAATAATAAAGAATTGATAAGTGAGCAAAAACCATTTATACAGGATGGGCGCACGTTTGTACCGTTGAGAGCCATAAGCGAGGCGATGGAATGTAAGGTTACATGGGTGGGACCAACAAGAACGATAAATATACAAAATGAAACACATATTGTTTCCATGATGATAGATAATCCTTATATCACAAAGCAAGAGCGCATAGGGAATGTCGAACCAATAAATATAATGATTGATGCTAAACCTGTCCTTATCAATGATACTACATTTGTTCCCTTGCGAGCGTTCGCAGAGGTTTTGGATGCCACTGTAGGCTGGGATGGTGTCACAAGAACAGTCATGATAATATACGATACGGATCTGCGCTACACCATGCAAAAAGAGATCTCTGTATTTGCGGGAAACGGCGAAAAGATAAGGCATGACGGTTCAAACCTCTTGCAGAGCTCTTTCGTATCGCCCGAATCTATAGATATAGCATCAGACGGCACGATATATATTGGCGACAGCGGCTGTATAAGGGTGATAAAGCCGGACGGTTCTTGTAAAACAATAGAGCTGTCACCGGATTATCTTACTGTAAATATGCTTCATTGCTACGGAAATGATGTATATGCTCTTACTAATATGTTTCGTGATGAGAACAACATATCGTATTACGGGCTTGTTAAATTGAATGAGAACAGTGCAGAGGGACTGTTCATAACAGAGGCTGCATACAGCAAGATACCGGATTTTTGCATAGATGCAAACGGTATAATGTATGTGATATATGATAACGTTGGAGAGGGGAATAAATATATCGGCAAAATGGATATATATACAGGAAACGTTACATATATAGCAAAGGTGGACGCCGGTATAAACAGTATATGCGCTGATGATAGGGGAGGATTATACCTTGGAAACACGGTAGAGGGAAGCATATATCGAATGGATATTAGCAGTGGTGAAGTAAAATTATTTGCGGGCGTTGACGGCAATATAAAGTTTGTTGATGGCCCGAATCCTATGTTTGTTGAACCGCGCTCGATGGAATTTGATAATGGTTATCTGTATGTGTTGGATTACAACATACTGCGCCGTATACAGGTAAATTCAGCCAATATGGCTATTAGCTCAGAAACAGTGGCAGGAAAGATAACAGCAGCAACAAATCCGGATACAATAGATGGAAAAGCCTCTGACGCAGAGCTTGCGCCAAGTTATTTGATGGATTTTGTTGTGAATGGCTCTGAGATTTTGATGACAGATCCCAAACACGCAGTTATAAGAAGTATAAAATAACAATACAGCATGAATAAACGGAGAATGAAGTATGAAAAAACGGAATCAAAATGAAATATCAGATGCCGTAGACACGCTTATGAATGATATGACTGTAGGTACACGTCGCAGACGTGACAGGGATATTAAAGAGCTTGATAAGATACGTGAAAAACAAGGTAATAAGAACCATGGTATAAGTATATTTAAAGGGGTAAAGACGGCTGTTTTAAAGCTGACACATAAAAACATTGATAATGATATGAATGCTACGGAAAAGTGGGAGGGGTCTCCCTCCCGCAAAGCCGGCATACAATCCCTTAAAGGAGTACAAGAAACAGATTACGAACAGACAGTCGTTATGGAAGAAGATGATGACGGGGAGAAAACTGTCGTCATGGAAGAAAACGAGGATATTTTGTGTATCCTGTATTTTCGGGAAAATGAAACTATGCGCCGCATAGATATAACCACAAAAAATACTATTATCGGCTCGCAGGAAGGATTATCGGATGCTGTTGTTCAAAACCGGCGTATAAGCAGACGGCATGCAGAGCTAATATTTGATGATGGTGATATGTACATAAAGGATATGAGATCTACAAACGGAACTTATATAAATGACAGTAATGAAAGGATTGTGCCATTGGTGGAATACAGGCTTCATAATGGAGATCGTTTTAGATTGGCAGATACTGAATTTGAGGTGGAGATCAAATAATCATTGATGTGATATACTTTTGAAAGGAATAAGGCTCTATGATAAATTTTGACAATGTAAGTAAGTTTTATCCGGACACACAGACATGGGCTTTGGCAAATGTAAGTTTTTATATTGCACCTGGAGAGTTTGTTTTTATAGTGGGTTCATCCGGGGCGGGTAAATCTACGCTTACAAAGCTAATGATGGGAGAAGAAAAATGCACTGAAGGGACTGTGGTTGTAAATGGAATAAACACCGGGGAACTGACGCCCAAGGAACTTACATATTTCAGACGGTCAATAGGGATGGTTTTCCAAGATTTCAGGCTGCTGCGGTCAAAAAACGTATTTGAAAATGTAGCATTTGCATTGCGAGTGGTGGGAGCGAGAAGCAGTGAGATAAAGCGCGTAGTTGCAAACGCTCTTGAAATGGTGGATCTTTCTGATAAACGCAAGGTTATGCCGGGACAGCTTTCGGGCGGTGAACAGCAGAGAGTGGCGCTGGCCAGGGCAATGGCAAACAATCCGGCGTTGTTGATAGCGGATGAGCCCACAGGAAATCTTGACCCGGAGATGTCTGTTCATATAATGCAGCTTTTAGAGGAAATAAATCGTTTTGGGACGACAGTGGTGGTAATAACTCATGACCGAGAGATAGTGAACAGTATGCACAAGAGAGTTATTGAACTGGACACAGGATATGTTGTCCGTGATGAAGAAAATGCGCATTACTAAAGAGAAAGGTGGATGGGTTTGAAACGAATAGGATTTTCAAATATAATATATTTTATAAAAAGCGGCCTTGAGGGAGCTAAGTTTAATTCTGCAATGACAGCTGCATCCATTGCTATAATGGTTGCTGGTTTGTGTATTTTTGGTGTATATTCTGTTATATCTCAAAATATAAACTTTCTCGTCAGACAGATGAACGCAGGATATGTTGTAACGGCATTTTTGGAAAAGGGGACGCCTCCGGAACGAGCATATGAGATTAGTGAGGAATTAAAGAAAAATGAGAATGTAAGAGATGTATCATATACGTCTGAAGAAGATGCGTTAAAAGAGTGCATAGAGATGTTTGGTGAAGAAGCAGCATTTCTGGAAGGGTTGGAAGCTGAGAATCCCCTCCGTTCATCTCTTGACATAACAATGTATAATATTGCGGCTTCCCAGAATATAGCAGATTTGGCAGAAGGGATTACCGATGTAGCATCAGTAAAAAATGATTCGCAGACAGCGGAAAAAATGGTAGCTTTTACAAATGGGCTCCAGAAGTATTCAATTGTTCTGATGGCGGTGTTTGCAGCATTGGATATTTTTATAATATCAAATACTATACGCATCACAATTATATCCAGGAAAGACGAAATATATATAATGCGTTACTTAGGAGCCTCAAACAGTTATATAAAAATACCGTTTATTGTAGAAGGAATACTGATAGGGCTTATAGGAGCGATTATAACATCAGTATTGGTATTAGGCTGCTATACAGTATTATATTCAAATATAAGCACGTATTTTAACGGGATGATGAGAATTTATTATCCGACAGAGATTGCATTTGATCTGTGTATAAAATTTATAACAATAGGTTTAGGTATGGGAATAGCTTCCACAGCTATTCCTGTAGCAAAGTATCTCAAAGTTTGATATTAAGGTAAACGGAGAATATGAGCATGAGATGTATTTTGGTATTATGTATAGTAATAGGCCTTTGGATACTGCCCGCATCTGCGGAAGATAGTGAAATTGTAAAGGCACAAATAGCAGAAAATAATGCAAGGATAGAAACATTAAATGCAGAAATATCTGCTTTAAATGCGGAAAAAAGGAATATTTCAGACCAGGTTGTGCAGTTGGATGCTGACCTTCAGGAAGCAAGCAGACAGTTGGATGACGTAAGTATCCGTGCAGAAGAAACACGATTGGAACTGGAAAATGCTGTTGCGGAAAAGGAACAGGCATACAACACGTTTGCAGGTCGTTTAGTTTCGATGTATGAAAATGGAAATTTGCAGTACATAGATATGATTTTCGGGGCGGACAATGTGTCGGAATTATTGAAGCGGATGGAATATATTCAAGAAATTGCTGAATATGACCGTGAAGTATTTGAATCAATGAGCAATGTATGTTCGTCTATTGAGGAGAAGAGCGCTCAACTTTCACAACAACAAACAGAATTAGAAACAAAGACAGCTGAATTTAACGCCAGCATTGCTGTGTATAATACACGTATAAACGAAATTGTTTCGGAAGTAAAAGAGAAAGAGTCTCAAAAAGAGGCTATATTAAAAAATAATGAAAATCTTGACAGACAGTTAGTTTCTATGGATTATGCTGATGCTTTATTTAATGAAGCAGAAAAATATATTGGAATGCCGTATGTCTGGGGAGGATCAACACCGCAGACGTCCTTTGACTGTTCAGGTTTTGTATGTTGGTCTGTAACACATTCAGGTGTGAAGAATCTGCCGAGAACCACAGCGCAGGGAATATATAATCAGTGTATAAAAATTTCGCCTTCCGAAGCAAAAAGAGGAGATATAATATTTTTTCAAGGAACATATAACTCAGGTTCGCCGGTAACTCATGTTGGATTTTATGCAGGGGATGGCAAGATGCTGCATTGCGGTAATCCTATTCAATACACGAGCACACAAACCGCTTATTGGGTTTCGCACTTTTACGCATATGGGCGTTTAAAGTAAACAGGGAGAGAGTATGAAGATAAAAGCATCATTAGTAAGTGATATAGGTAAAATAAGGAATATAAATCAGGATAATTTTTATTTTGATAAAAAAATAAACAGAAATGCTTTAGGCAGAGTTTGTGAAAATGATAAGATTTTTAACGGTACCAAGGTTTTTGCTGTTTTGGATGGTATGGGAGGAGAAGCTTATGGTGAGAAGGCATCCTTGATAGCAGCGAAAACAATAAAAAAATATTGTCGCAGAAATGAAAATAAGTGTTATAACAATTTTAATGATATAATTTATGATGCAAATGAACGCATATGCCGTCATATTGAAAAACATGGACGAGGTATGGGGACAACAATAGCAATATTAGGAATAGATACTGAAAAGTGTACAGCATCAGGAGCAAATGTTGGAGATACTAAAATATTCCTGATAAGGGATAAAAAATTACATTTCATGTCACGGGATCATAATATTTCTGCAGGCTTGGCGGAGTTGGGTGTTATTTCCAGAGAAGAGGCATGGAAACATGAGGATAAAAATAAGCTGACACAATATTTAGGTATTTTTGAAGATGATTTCCGGATAGAAGCGCATATCACGGATGAGATAATGATGGAACAGGGAGACATTATAATGATGTGCACTGATGGCTTAACTGATGGTCTTTCGAGTGGAGACATAATAAGAATAGCCAATATGGATTTACCCATATCAGAAAAATGCAGGAATATGGTGGAGGAAGCGATAAAGAATGGTAGTCGGGATAACATTACTGTTTTTATGGCAGAGGCTTTTAAATAAGGAACTGGAGCGGGGGTGTTTATATGCTTGGATTCCGAAAGAAGCAAAACTGTATACAAAAGAGCAACAAAAGCAAAATGTGAAAGAAATTGAACATTTGTGATTTGTTAAATAAGTTATTACATCATTGTAATGGACAGCAAGAAATACATTTATGAGTAATATGAAGCAGTAATAACAGATACGAAGGAGGGATTGATTGTGAAAAACACATTAAAAGGATACATTGCAGGGCTTCTAACTGCTGCTTTATTAGCTGGGGGAGCAGTATTTGCTGCAAATTCGGTTAGGATTGTGATAGATAATAAGGAGTTGATTCCTACTGATGTAAATGGGAATAGGGTTGACCCAATAATTATTGATGGAACCACCTATTTGCCAGTAAGGGCAGTTGCAAATGCTTTTGGCAAAGCTGTTTATTGGGATGGTCCGAACTCGACTGTTTATTTGGGAGATATGGACGGCGCGTTAGAATATCCGACTGCGTATCTTACGGACATGAGAAATATAGGCGATTATGTTGGGACGTTGAATGGCGATATGCACAAGGATAATTATGGGAACTATTATACCGACGGCATTGCAAGTGATGCCCCAGCTACGTTTGAAACTCTGTTAAACGGTAAATATTCAAGATTTAAGGGCACGATATATGTATCAGAATATTATTCGGTTGATGATGCAATGAGTATAACAATAGAGGCGGATGGGTATAGAATCTATACATCTCCACCGATGTCAAAGACATCAAGACCAGAATATATAGATATTGATATTTCTGGATACAATGATTTTAAAATTATATTTGACGGCGACTACGGCGGTTCGGGTTATAGGTATGAGATGCAGGCGTTGTGCTTGGGTGATGCCGGATTTTATCAGTAAATTTTAGTGAAAAAAGTTGCTAGTGACAATAAATTATGCTTTGTGCCAGAAGTTACTGTGATAGAATGATATTTTTTGGAGCTTCAGAGACGGAGGAGTGCGGGGTCTCCAAGGATAAAATGAACATTCCGTCAAACGAGCTTGACAGGGCGGCAATTTCACGCTATAATGTAGCTGTGGGCTGAAAACCGCAATCAGCTTTCAGCCCGCAGCATTTATTAGATTATATTATCATTTTGGAGTTAAAATTTGGGTTTACACAAAATGAGGGATTGCCGGGGGTGCGGACATATTCTTGGACTAATTTATTCTGATAATCCAAGACTATGTTCGCCCCACCCGCTTTTTTGGAGGGGTCGCCTTGAAAAACAGGCGGCCTTTTTTAATATGACGTATCAAGACACTTTAACGATTCCATAACGGCATTTCGGGATATATCGCATTGGAGCATATAAACCGGGGTCCGCTGTACAAGGTCTGATACCCTGTCTAAGAACATCCCCATCATTTCTTCCGTATAAGGGCGGGGACTCTCCTTTAATATCCGCAGTACCGCCTCCGATTCCTCCAGCTTCCACAGCTTATTTTTACTGCCCCGGCATAGGCAGACAACTGCGTCAAGCGGAACCGTAACATTCGTATTTATCCCCGTAGTCCCGGCCCATGGAGAAGCGCAGAGGATAGTACGCCCTTCTTCAAACCGCAGAATCGGTTTGTCATCATTTACCAAAACGACGTCGCTTCCGAACTCTTTCAGCCACAGGCCGGTATGCGTCGATTTTCCCATGCCGCTTATGGCGGAGAAGCATATGCCGTGGCCTTTATACGCTATTGATGACGAGTGGAACACCATCCGTCCTTTCGAGCTCATACACAGCTCCATCGCACGACCGAGCATATGGAAAAGGCGTATGCCGATCTCATCATCCTCGCCAGCTGGTTTTATTGTAAAATCTATCCGTGACCAGTCTTTATTTGCCTGAGCAAGATTTGTGACTCCAAACTCAGCCGTCCCGCTGTAAAACATATCCCCCTCATCGGTATGTCCGTATTTTATAAAATCGCCGCTGCCAGCCTCTATGCCCGGCGGCAGGGAAACTTCCCCGACAGTAAGATATACATCTATATCCGGATTTGTAAATTCCGCTGTTTCATAAGAGCGCATCGGCTCTTTAAAGCTCTCCTCATCATCCGCTCCGTTCACACGGAATTTCAATCCCGCTATTTCATAATAAAGCATTACGTTTATTCCTTTCCGTAAAAACAGGGACGGCGCTCTGCCGTCCCCCCGCATATTCATATGCTGCCCATAACCATGCTAACTGCGCCTATGCACAGAGGCACTACCATCACGACCGCCACCACGCCGCAGATTATCTTTTTCGTTTTATCGCTGAATCTCAATGCCGCAACACTTCCCTTCTTATCTCGTCTTATATTTGCGGATTTTTCCGGGCGGATATGCCCTCAATTGTATTATAGCAGACAGATCCCCCAATGTCAACCGCTTTTACGGGATATTGAGCGGATTTACATCAATCATTTTCCATAATTTGTTTGCAATTTTGCCTTTTATGTGATATAATAAAGACAATACACAAAAAGGAGGGCTATCCTTGACGCTTGATGAGTTTTTCGCAGCAAACAGCCGTGCGGCTCTTTGCTTTTCTGGCGGCGCAGATTCGGTGTACCTTCTGTATGCCGCAAAAAAATCCGGAGCCGATGTTCGGGCGTACTTCGTAAAAACGCCGTTCCAGCCCCGCTTTGAGCTGGAGGATGCGAAAAAGGCGGCGGAGCTTTTATCGGCGGAGCTTACAGTTATCGAATACGACATCCTCTCCGAGGACAGCGTCAGACATAATCCCTCCGACCGCTGCTATTTCTGCAAAAAGCGCATCTTTTCGCTTATTGCAAAAAAAGCGGCAGCAGACGGATACGGGCTTCTTATAGACGGGACGAACGCTTCCGATGATGCAGGTGACCGCCCCGGAACGAGGGCTGCATCAGAATTAGCTGTGCGCTCTCCGCTTTTGGAATGCGGCCTTTCCAAATCGGACATCCGCATCCTCTCCCGCAAAGCCGGCCTTTTCACATGGGACAAGCCCGCCTACGCCTGCCTGGCAACGAGGATACCGACAGGCGAGGAGATTACTGCCGACAAGCTCTTAAGAACCGAGATGGCAGAGGAGGCGGTATTCTCCCTTGGCTTTCGTGATTTCCGCATACGCCATTGGGGAGGCGGGGCAAGGATAGAGGTCTGCGGTGAGCAGTTCATGGAGGCTGCAAAACGGCGCCGGGAGCTTCAGGAGGCAGTGGCTCCGTTTTTTGATATTGTTGCACTTGATCTTAAAGTTCGAGGAGGAAACTGAAAATGAAAAAAATACTGTGTTTCGGCGATTCAAATACGTGGGGGCATAACCCCGTTGACGGTTCCCAGCTTGAGCGTCCATGGCCGAGGGTACTTTCGGATATGGCGGACGAATGGGATATTGAAGATGACGGTCTGTGCGGACGGACGACCTGTTTTGATATTCCCGGCGATGCGGGCAAGAACGGGCGGGAAGCGTTTGAGCAATACCTGCACCGTGATACCCCCGCCGACCTTCTGGTGATAATGCTCGGCACGAACGATACTCTAAACTTTTTCACACCTTCCGCCAAACAAACCGCAGACGCTCTTTCAGAGTACGTTAAAAGCTACCGTGAAAAATTCCCGTCCGCAGCTGTGCTTTTGGTGTCTCCGATACTTATACGTGAGGAAGCGCTTTTGCATCCTGTATTCTCCGACTTATACAGTCAAAAGTCGGTCGAAGAAGCTCGGAAATTTGGCTCTGAGATAAAAATGGCAGCAGAGCATACGGGAGCGTATTTTTTAAACGCTGCCGATTTTGCACAGGCCTCGGATATTGACGGGATACATATGACAGAGGAGGAGCATGAAAAGCTGGCTTTAGCCTTATTTGACAAGATCAGAGAAATTTTTGATGAATCTATTGAAAAATAAGCCCGATTGTGATATACTAAACAGTATACATTAAAGAAGGACGGTGAGGGCAGATGCCTATCAGGATACCCGATAAACTTCCGGCGACAAAAGCGCTCCGGAGCGAGAATATTTTCGTCATGAGCGAAACAAAAGCCATGCACCAGGACATACGCCCGCTGAAGATAGCGATAGTAAACCTGATGCCGACGAAAATAACGACGGAAACCCAGCTTTTGCGCCTTTTGAGTAATTCCCCGCTGCAGGTTGAGATAGATCTGTTGAAGATGGAATCCCACGAATCGAAGAACACCTCAAGCCAGCATCTGAGCGCATTTTACAAAAACTTCTGCGATATTAGAAACGATACGTACGACGGCATGATAATCACCGGCGCACCCGTTGAAAAGCTTGATTTTGAAGAGGTGGATTACTGGGACGAACTGGCGGAGATAATGGAATGGTCAACCACCCACGTAACCTCCACGTTCCATATCTGCTGGGCAGCTCAGGCAGGGCTTTACTATCATTACGGAGTGCCGAAATATCCGCTTGCGGAAAAATGCTCAGGCGTATTCCGCCACCGTGTACACCGGCGAACAGCAAAGCTTGTGCGGGGATTTGACTCAGAATTTTACGCCCCACATTCACGGTATACCGAGGTTCGGGCTGAGGATATAAAAAAGGTTCCCGCCCTTGAAATACTTGCCGATTCCAAGGAGGCTGGAGTATACATAGTATTCACAAAAGGCGGACGGAGAATTTTTGTCATGGGACACGCCGAGTATGATTCGGATACCCTAAAAGACGAGTATTTCCGAGATCTTAAAAAAGGCATAAATCCCAAGATACCGGCAAACTATTTCCCCGGCGGCGACCCCTCCAAAAGGCCGATAGTCCGCTGGCGGTCTCATGCGAGCCTGCTGTTTTCAAATTGGCTGAATTATTTCGTATATCAGATAACGCCGTATGATTTAAAACAGATAAAATAATGGTTAACGGGAGACTGCACGAGAAAATCATGCAGTCTCCAAAAAAACTCTTGACAAGATACTTATAAAGTGGTATTATATACCCATACCTATGAAAAATGCGGGAGTGGCTCAATGGTAGAGCGTCACCTTCCCAAGGTGAACGTTGCGGGTTCGAGTCCCGTCTTCCGCTCCATTTAATAAAGGCTGTCGTATTATTAAGCCCACAAGGCGATCGTTGAATGCGGTGGTCTTTATTTTTATACCGTAAAACAGGAATATCCACGCCCACGGACGCATAGCTATTAAGCATAAAGAAAAGCGGACGCTTTATTGACGGGGGTGTGGAATGAAGGATTATATCGAACAGCGGGCGGTTGAGCTGGCGGAATACATTTTGGAAAATTCGGCGACCGTGCGGGCGGCAGCAAAGAAATTCCATATAAGCAAAAGCACTGTACATAAGGATGTTGCCGAACGGCTGGTGAAAATAAACCCCGAGCTTGCCGCAAAGGTGCATGAGGTGCTTCTTGAAAACAAAGCCGAACGCCATATCCGAGGCGGTCTGGCAACACGGGAGAAATACCTGCGTGCCAAGGGGCAAATTATACAAAAACAGGAGCGGAAATTATAAGTATCGTACAAAATGAAAAACCGCCTCATAAAGGTATGGAAAAATCACAGCCTTTGTGATACAATAGATATAAGACGGTAGGGGGAAGCGCCCTTATATATAAAGGAACGGATAAACTAAAAGGAGAAGGAACATGGAATTAAACGGAAAAACCACGTTTTCGTTTGGTAATCAGACGATAGCGATAAACAACGGAGTCCGAATACTGCGCCGTGACTTCCAAAAGGTGTTCGGGATGCCATTAAAAGAAGTCGAGGATGCGGATGTGCGCTTTGTAAAGGATGAAACCCTGCTTCCCGAGCAGTTTGCAATTACACTAAACCGGCGCGCAGTGATACGCTACAGCGATGAGCTGGCGGCCATATACGCAATGGTGCATATAAGCCGAGAATGGCTTGGGGTTGACGATTTTTGGTACTGGACTCAGACGGAGCCTGCAAGAAAACGCAGCATAGATATCGGAGAGGGCGAGTTTGTAAAGCCGCCTGAACGTGTACGGTACAGAGGCTGGTTTGTAAACGACGAGGTGTGCCTGATAGGATGGAGCGAGGATTATCCACCGTCTGCCAAGGTGTGGAGAATAGTGTTTGAAACGCTTATCCGCTTAGGCGGAAATATGGTAATACCAGGAACGGATCTCCCCAGAAGCGGCGAGCATTACCATATCGCCTCCGAGATGGGGCTTTACATAACCCATCATCATACAGAACCTCTCGGAGCGCAGATGTTTTTAAGGGCATATCCCGATAAAACCCCCAGCTATGGCGAGCATCCGGATTTGTTTGAAAAGCTGTGGCAAGACTCAATAGACGCCAATAAGGATAAAAAAGTGATATGGACGCTCGGTTTCAGAGGTCAGGGGGATATGCCTTTCTGGGAAAGCGATCCCAAATACGTAACCCCCGAAAGCCGTGCTGCCCTTATCCGCAAGGTCATAGATACGCAGTATAAAATGATATGCGCCCAAGTAAAGGATCCGGTCTGCGTCGTATATCTGTACGGCGAAATAACAGAGCTTTACGAGGGCGGGTATCTTGAGCTTCCGGATGAATTTATCAAGGTTTGGTCGGATAACGGCTACGGAAAGATGGTTACAAGAAGGCAGGGCAACCACAATCCCCGTGTTGATTCTCTGCCGAAAGAACCCGGCAGCCACGGGCTTTATTACCATATCACTTTCCACGATCTCCAAGCTTCGAGCCATCTGACGCTTCTTGCAAATCCGCCGGAAATGGTAAGAGCAGAGCTTGAGAAATCGTTCGAGGCTGGAGCGGACAAATTCCTGCTCTTAAACTGCGGCAATATCCGCCCCCACGTATATATGCTCGACCTTGTCGCCCGTATGTGGAAAGACGGTCACGTTGATATAGACAAGTTCAAGGAAGATTTCCGTGACCGCTTCTTAAAAGGCTCAGACGATGCGATAAACTGCTATACCCGCTATTTTGAAACAACGATAAAATACGGCGAGCATGAGGACGACAGGGCCGGCGAGGAATTTTATCCGCACACGATACGCCGCTTTTGCACCGACTGGATGAGCGGGGCAAAAACGGATGAGAAACTTTTCTGGGCAACAGGCGAGATACCGCTTAACGAACAGTTTGAATGGTTCCGTGAAAAATGCACCGGAGCAGTAAGCGGCTTTAAATCGCTTTTGGGAGACTGCGAGGAGGCTGCCTGGGAGACTGGCAACGCACCATTCTTCCGTGACAACCTGATATTGCAGGTACAGATGCACTTGGGCGGAGCTGAAGCATTGAACCTGCTTTGCCATGCCCGCAATTTCTTCTTAGAGGATAAAATGCCGGAGTGCTTTATCTATTTGTCTGGAGCAGCATCGAAACTCTACCAGATAACCGATCTGATGAAAGCCTCCGAACACGGGCAGTGGAAAGGCTTTTATAGCTGCGACTGGCTGTCTAACTTCCACTCGGCGTGGTATGCCGTAGATGCCCTGCGCAAATACGTGCGTATGATCTCAGACGGTCCGCACCTGTTCACATGGTATAAAAACTATATCATGCCGGAGATGGAACGGCTCATTTATCTGGAAAATACACAGCGCAGAACCCTGCCTGATGATGAGCTTGCAGACAAGCTTTATCATGCAATTATGCCTGACAAGGCGAACGAACAATAAAAGAAAGGGAGTATTTGATGAGGAAAAGACTTTTTATTCTTATGGCGGTTATATGTGTATCAATGCCGGCAGCGGCAGCGGAGGACTGGTCATGGGCAGCCTCCGGGGTGGAGTACTGTATGGAAAACGGCATCATAAACGGCTATGAGAATGGAGAGCTTGGCCTCGGAGATAATCTTACACGGGCGCAGATGGCGAAAATTCTCTGCGAAGCTTACGACCTGAAATCAATCGGAGGAGCGGCGTTTTCGGACGTGCCGCAAAACCACTGGGCATTTTCATATATAGCCGCCCTTGCCCCGTATATGCAGAAGCAGGCGCAGGAATTTCACGAATCGCAGCTTGTGACACGTGAGGAATTTGCAGCCACTCTGGCCTCAGCCGCCGGACTTACGTCCGCAAGCGTGCGCAACAACGATATACTCACTGACAATTTCACCGATTATGACGAGGTAGACCCCGATTACCGCAGCCTGCTGTGCGCTGCCGTTGAGCGGGGGCTTATCCGAGGAAAAGGCGAGGGTATGCTTGCTCCTAAGGATCTTTTAACGAGAGCGGAGGTATGCGTTCTTATCGAAAGAGCAAAAGCCGGAGTAGATGACCCATTCGAGCTAGGTGTGCGCCAGTCCCGCACTGCGATGATCGGGCAGGCTGGCTGCACCGTTGAAGAAGCTCAGGCATGGGCTGCCTCAAAAGGAGCGCATGAGCGGTTTGTAAATATCGCCCCTGTATACTGGCAGTACGGAGAGCTTACCGGCATACGTCCCGATATACTCTACGCTCAGGCTGCAAAGGAAACCGCCTACGGCAATTACGGCGGAGCGGTTCTTCCCGAACAGAATAACTGGGCAGGGATAAAAAAGTACGGTCAAAACGGAGATGCGACAGAGGATCACGAGAGCTTTTCCACGCCTGAGGAGGGTGTAAGAGCGCATTTTAACCATATGTCGGCATATCTGGGGCTTGCGCCGATAGGCGAGCCGCACGGACGGTATCAGTCGGTGGCTTCCATGCCATGGGCAGGGACGGTGGTATACCTTGAGGAGCTTGGCGGCAAGTGGTGTCCTGATCTTTACTACGGTTTTTCAATACTGCATAATTACTTGGAGGAAATGGAATAATACACTACTGAGCAAAGGACCTGTGAGAGGAGGGCCAACGATATGTTAAGAGAAATAGATTTGGATAAAAAGTTATCCGGCAAGGAATTTAAGGAACAGTACGACAGCCTTTGCGAGAAGCTGTCTGCAATGCAGCGTGAGGTACGCAAGCTGAAAATACCGGTTATGATTTCATTTGACGGGTGGAGCGCTTCCGGCAAGGGTACTCAGATAAATATGCTTTTGCAGGCTCTTGACCCGAGAGGGTTTACGGTTGAGAATATCTCCCACAAGCTCGAGCATGACGAGGCTCTGCACCCGTATTTGTGGCGTTTCTGGGAGAAAACCCCGCCCCGTGGAGAGATAGCGATATTTGACCGCAGCTGGTATATGACGCTGTTTGACGAGGACAGCACAAATGAACAGGCTGCCCGTCATATCCGTGAATTTGAGCGGGAGCTGACAGACGATGGATATGTTCTGATAAAATTCTTCCTGCACGTATCAAAGAAAGAACAAAAACGCCGTCTTGAGGCCCTCGAAAAAGGAGACGCAACCTCCTGGCGTGTCGGAAAGCATGATAAAAAGCAGAACAAGGATTATGAGAAGCTCTGCGCCCAGTACGCTTCCGTAATACAGTCCACTAATATGGCAGAAGCTCCGTGGACTATAGTTGAAGCCGAAGAAAGAAAGTATGCGGCGGTAAAAATCATGGGCTGCGTTGTCGATCGCTTGCAGCTTGCGATAGAAAAGGCCCGTACAAAAACGCAAATCCCCGCCACACCGCAGTTTCGCAGCATCGGCAGCAACGATATATTAGACCGTGTGGATTTGTCAAAGACGCTTGAGAGGGAGGAGTATAAGGACAGGCTTGAAAAGGCACAGGCTAAGCTGTTTACACTGCAAAATGAGATGTACAGGCTGCGTATCCCTCTTATATGCGTATTCGAGGGCTGGGACGCTGCCGGCAAGGGCGGTGCGATAAAGCGGCTTACACGCCGGCTTGACCCACGCGGCTACAACGTTATCCCAAGCTCCGCCCCGAACGATATTGAAAAGAGCCACAACTACCTGTGGCGGTACTGGACAAAGATGCCAAAAGCCGGTCATATGGCGGTATTTGACCGCAGCTGGTACGGGCGTGTAATGGTAGAGCGGATAGAGGGCTTTGCCCGCCCCGATGAATGGCAGCGAGCATATCAGGAGATAAACGATATGGAAAAGCAGCTTGCCGACTGGGGAGCGGTGATATGCAAGTTTTGGCTGCATATCGACAAGGACGAGCAGGAACGCCGCTTTATCGAACGCAGGGACAATCCCCAGAAATCGTGGAAGCTGACCGATGAGGACTGGCGCAACCGTGATAAGTGGGACGAGTATGTAAAAGCTGTCGATGAAATGATGGTTCTCACCTCCACCGCCTACGCCCCGTGGACGATAGTTGAAGCAAACAGCAAATATTACGCCCGTGTAAAGGTGATTGAAACAGTCACAGATGCTCTTGAAGCTGCAATAAAGCGAAAAGAGAAAGAATGTAACAGCTGATGGATAAGGAAATTCCGCAGAGTTAAGGATAGTCCTGCGGAATTTCCTTTTTTTGTAGTGTGCGGGGGTAATTGAATTTTGTAATAAGGGAGATAATATATGGATTATTTGATTATAAAGGCAAAAGCCGGCGATGAAACTGCTTTGGCGTATATTCAGACAGAAAGCTGGAAGGCTGCATTTAAAAATATTTTATCTGAGGAAATTCTGCATAAATCAACTGAAATTACTCACATCACCTCAATGTATAAACGATTGCTTGATAGCGGTATCGGACACGGATATATTCTGGAAGTGGACTGAAAACCTCACTGTATTGCTTTCTGGTATAAATCAAGAGATAACAGTATGGACGGATATGCTGAACTTATTTGTATTCACAGCCTGCAAAACAAATGGAGAAACGGTTATGGAACTAAAATGATGGATAAGCTACTAAATGATATGAAAAAAGCAGGATATAAGAAAGTTATGCTTTGGGTTTTCACAGATAATAACAGAGCCAGAAAGTTTTATGAAACTTGCAGCTTTACAACAAATGGCAAGATCAAGCCCTCTTTTAATACACAGGAAATATGTTATGAGAGAA
>DBQZ01000082.1 GCA_002305435.1 Clostridiales bacterium UBA1381 | reverse complement strand
AGCTCTTGAAAAGTCAAAATCCAATCCGCTCTACCGCCTAATAAACGCCCTCGGCATCCGCCATATCGGCGAGAAGGGGGCAAAGATTTTAGCCGCACGGTTTAAAACGATAGACGCTCTTGCAAAAGCCGAAGAGGAGGAGCTTACCCAGATAGACGAGATCGGCACCATAATGGCAAGGGCGGTCGTCGAATTTTTCGGCGAGGAGCAAAACCGCAGTTTCCTTGAGCGGCTAAAAGCAGCAGGTGTGAACTGTATTGACGATACGCCGGACAAAGGGTCGCTGCCGTTTGCGGGACAGACGTTCGTCCTTACCGGCACGCTTGAGCGTTACAAGAGGAGCGAAGCCTCCGAGATAATAGAGCGTTTGGGAGGAAAGACCTCATCCGCTGTTTCCAAAAAGACAGCGTACGTTTTGGCGGGCGAAGAAGCCGGAAGCAAGCTGGAAAAAGCGAGGAAGCTTGGCGTACAGGTTATTTCTGAGGAAGAATTTGAAGATATGGTACGGAGGGCGGAAGAATGACGGATATAGAAAAGCTGGCGTTTGAATACGAGGATGAGATAATAAATATCCGCCGCGACCTCCACCGTATGCCCGAGCTGTCGTTTAAGGAGTATAAGACGGCTGCATATATAAGGAAGCGTCTTTCTGATATGGGGATACCGTATAAAGAAGTTTGCGATACCGGCACTGTTGCATTTATAAAAGGCAATCGTCCGGGAAAGACGGTGCTTTTAAGGGCAGATATTGACGCTTTGCCGATAGAAGAGGAGAGCGGTGTGGAGTTTTCCTCTGAAAATAAAGGCGTAATGCACGCCTGCGGCCACGATATACACACAGCCTGTCTGCTTGGGGCGGCAATGATACTTTCAAAGCTGAGGGACACGCTTTCTGGGACGGTCGAGCTGGTGTTTCAGCCGGGCGAGGAGGAGGACGGCGGAGCCCTGCCGATGATAGAGGCGGGGATACTTGGCGACGAGCCTCCCGCTGCCGCTTTTGCCCTGCACGTGGAGCCGTTAGAAGATTGCGGAAATATCCAGTTTAAAAACGGGGCGATAATGGCATCCCCTGATGATTTCGAGATAATTTTCCGAGGTAAGGGCGGCCACGGGGCGTATCCCCATAAGGCGCAAAATCCTATAAACGCTGCCGCTGCTGTTGTAAATGCTCTGGAGGTGTTATCCGCATCAGCGTTCGACCCGATGGTGCCGCACGTAATTACCATATGCTCGATAAACGCCGGCTTTTGCCGGAATGTCATACCGGAAACTGCGGTTATCACCGGTACAGCACGGACGATAGACCCCGAAACGAGGAAGCGTATCGCAGAGCTTATAGAAGATTGCGCTAAGAAAACGGCAGCATCAATGGGAGTGGACGCTAAAGTGAACTACAACTGGCTTTTCCCTCCTGTTATAAATGATAAAGAGATGAACGAGCGTCTTATCTCAGCCTGCCGAAAACTTGAGTGCGTGCAGGAGGTAAAGGAGCTTGAGAGGGCTTCAATGGCGGGAGATGATTTTGCCTATTTCGGCGAGAGGATACCGGCCTGCTATTTTAAGCTGGGCGTTGGCGGAGAAGGCGAGAGGTTTCCGATACATTCGCCGCATTTTTGGGCGGAGGAATCATCGTTTAAGATAGGCGCTGCCGTTATGGCTCAGCTTGCGGCGGACTTTCTTGCCGATTAAAAGTAATCGGAGGTGCTTTTGTGATGTCAATTTGTAAAGTGGCCTCTTGTGAGGAATGCAGCCGTAAAGAAGACTGCGGCGGATGCCGTGAGGTGGACGGCCATCCTTTCGGAGGGGCGTGTATTGCGGCGGAAGCCGTTAAAAGAGGCGGATTGGACGAGCTTTTGCGGATTAAAAATGAGTTGATTGCCGAATTTAATTCGCTTGGAATAGAGGGACTTAAGGTTGAGGATCTCAACCTGCTGAACGGAGCTTATATCAATTTGGAGTATACGCTTGCAAACGGACAATCCGTAAGGCTGCTTGAGGACAACAACGTATACTTTGGGAATCAGGTGGAAAAACCGGACAGTGAAAGATGCTATGGGATTTGTGCCGATGATAAATATATGATCGTGTGCGAATACGGCTGTAGCGGCGAGAATCCCGAGATTATATTGTATAAAAAACGAAGCAGGTAAAAATGCCGGCTGATATTGGAGAGGTCAATATCGGCCGGCATTTTTGGTTAGAAGTTGACAAATATGACCGTAATGTGTGAATATTTTTATTGACAATACATATATGTGGTGGTAAAATTAAATAAAAGTTTTAATGTACGGCTTAGATTTTTGGGAATAAAAAGGGTTACGATATGGATTATATTGCACATACAACAGAGGACGGACGAAAGCAGCCGCTTATAGAGCATCTTCGGGGAACGGCTGAGCTTTGCCGCAGCTTTGCGGTAGAGGGGTTAAAGGATATAGCGTATTACTGCGGGCTTATGCACGATATAGGAAAGTACAGCATGGCTTTCCAGAGAAGAATAAGAGGGGAAAATGTGCGGGTGAGCCATGCTCTGAGCGGTGCGCAGGCGATAGCGGAAAAGGTGCAGACAAACAGCAGAGCTGCCGCTTGGGCGTATATGCTGGAATACTGCATTGCCGGTCATCACAGCGGGCTTCCGGACGGCGGGAGCGCATCGGATAATGAGGATACGGCGACACTTCATGCAGTCCTTAAAAGAAAAGGCGAGGATTATTCTGCATATGAGCAGGAAGTGAAAGCAGACCTTCCCGACGGCGCTATTTATGAGATAATGATGGAATGTAAATCCGAGGAGGAGCTTTTTGAAAGGTATGCGTTTTTTACCAGATACATGTATTCCTGCCTTACGGATGCGGATTTTTTGGATACGGAGAATTTTTTTACACCTGACAGTGACCGGATTGTAAACGGGGATTTCCGTCAGGCATATAGGAGAGTATGCGACAGGCTAAAAGGGTTCAAAGCGGTGACCGAGCTGCAAAAAGCCAGAGGTGTTATACAGGAGCAGGTGTATGAAAGCGTAAAAGGGGAGGCTGATATTTATACAGTTGATATGCCGACAGGCAGCGGCAAAACGTTGTGCAGTATAAAAGCCGCCCTGGAAATTGCGATTGCGCAGAACAAAAAGCGTGTAATCTACGTAATTCCGTACGTGAGCATAATCGAGCAGACGGCGGGGATTTTCGAGGATATTTTCGGCACGGCGCTTCCGGTTGTACAGCATCAGTCAAATTACGATGCAGACGAGAATGGGGATGAAAACGTTCTTACTTCAGAAAAGATAAAGAGGGCTTGCGAAAACTGGGACGCTCCGCTTATTGTAACGACAAATGTCCAATTTTTTACCTCGCTTTACGCACATAAAAGCAGCAGGATGCGAAAGCTCCACAACTTGGCCGACAGCGTAATAATATTTGACGAAGTACATATGCTGCCGGTGGAGTACATCAAACCCTGCATAAGGGCGATAGGCTATGTCACAAGATTTTTAAACGCAAAAGCGATACTCATGTCAGCCACGATGCCTGATTACACAGCTTTTATAAAAGAGTACGCCCCGGATGCTAAGGTGGCTGACGCCGTTTGTGACAAGTCGCTGTTTAAATCATTTGCAAAATGCCGCTACAACTATATCGGAGAAATTTCATATGAAAAGCTGTGCGAAAAAGCGGGCGGATACGAAAGCGTCCTTATAGT
>DBQZ01000058.1:1637-8259 GCA_002305435.1 Clostridiales bacterium UBA1381 | reverse complement strand
TACAAGTGGTTTTTGGAGGAGGGGTTAAAGGAAGTATTCCACGATATTTCCCCGATAACCGACCACTCCGGACATCTGGTGCTGGAGTTTTTTGATTACCGCCTTGACTATAACCCCAAGTACACCGTTGAGGAGTGCAAGGAGCGTGACGCAAAATACGCCGCTCCCTTAAGAGTTAAGGTAAGACTCATCAATTCCGAAACGGGCGAGATCAAAGAACAGGAAATTTTCATGGGCGAATTCCCCCTCATGACAGAGCAGGGAACGTTCATCATCAACGGCGCCGAGCGTGTTATAGTCAGCCAGCTGACCCGTTCGCCCGGCATCTACTACGGCTTCGACCGAGACAAGACCGGTAAGCCTCTCTACACCTCCACCGTCATCCCCTACCGTGGGGCATGGCTGGAATATGAAACCGATTCAAACGACGTTTTCTCCGTGCGTATAGACAGGACGAGAAAACTGCCGGTGACGGTTTTAATCCGTGCTTTGGGTCTTGATTCCAACGCCCAGATAATGGAGAAGTTCGGCGAGGATAAGCTGCTTATGGCGACCTTTGAGAAGGATTCGACGACAGACCGCAGCGAGGGGCTTCTTGAAATATACCGCCGCCTGCGTCCGGGCGAACCGCTAAACGTCGAAAATGCACAGTCGCTTATCCACAATATGTTCTTCGACCCCAAACGCTACGATTTGGCAAAGGTCGGCCGCTACAAATTTGACAAAAAGCTCTCCATAGCCGCCCGCATAAAGGGCAAGACCCTTGCCTCAGATGCTGTTGACCCCCGTACGGGCGAGGTTATAGCAGCCGCAGGCGACGCTGTTTCGGCAGACATTGCAGAGGCGATAGAGCTTGCCGGCATAAACGAGGTTTGGCTCGAGGGCGAGGGCGGAAAGTACAAGGTGTTCTCAAACGATATGGTAACCCTTGGAGAGTACGTCGATTTTGAAATAGAGGACGAAAAGCTCAGGAATAAAAAGGTTCGCCGTGCAGTGCTTGAGGATATTCTTGCGGATAACGATACCCCTGAGGATATTCTCGAAACAATAGAATACCGCATGGACGATTTGAGCCCCAAGCATATAACTATAGAAGATATTTTCGCTTCGATAAACTATCTTTTGAACCTTGCCAACGGTACCGGCAAGATTGACGATATAGACCATCTCGGAAACAGACGCTTAAGATGCGTCGGCGAGCTTCTGCAAAACCAGTTCCGTATCGGTCTTTCACGTATGGAAAGAGTCGTTCGTGAGAGAATGTCGGTGCAGGATCAGGAGGTTATAACTCCTCAGACGCTTATAAACATCCGCCCGATAATCGCTACGATTAACGAATTCTTCGGTTCTTCGCAGCTGTCGCAGTTCATGGACCAGCCGAACCCCTTGGCAGAGCTTCGTCATAAGCGGCGTATATCCGCCCTCGGCCCCGGAGGCCTCTCCCGTGAGAGAGCCGGCTTTGAGGTGCGTGACGTGCATTACTCGCACTACGGCAGGATGTGTCCGATAGAAACACCTGAAGGCCCGAACATCGGCCTTATAACCTCGCTTGCTACGTTTGCCCGCATAAACGAGTACGGCTTTATCGAAGCCCCGTACCGCAAGGTGGAAAACGGCATTGTATCAAGCGATATAATATACATGACGGCAGACGTTGAGGACGATTACATCATTGCACAGGCAAACGAACCCCTCGACGACGAGGGACGGTTCCTCGACAAGAAGGTTTCAGCCCGCTACAAGGACGAAATCCTTGAGGTTTCCGCAGACAGGATAGATTACATGGACGTATCCCCGAGACAGCTCGTTTCTGTCGTTACGGCTTGTATCCCCTTCCTTGAAAACGACGACGCAAACCGCGCCCTCATGGGTTCTAACATGCAGTGTCAGGCGGTACCGCTTCTTACGACCGATTCGGCTATAATCGGTACGGGCATGGAATACAAGGTAGCTCGTGATTCAGGCTCCGCAGTCCTTGCAAAGGAAAGCGGCATGGTGGAACGTGTATCCTCCGAGGCCATAATCATAAAGGGCGAGTCGGGCAAGCGCCACCAGCACAGGCTGATAAAGTTCGCCCGCTCCAACCAGTCAACCTGCATCAACCAGCGGCCGATAGTTTCAGTCGGCGAATGGGTCAACAAGGGCGATGTTATCGCAGACGGCCCCGCTATGGACAACGGCGAGCTTGCACTCGGCAAGAACATCCTGATCGGCTTCATGACGTGGGAAGGCTACAACTACGAGGACGCTGTCTTAATCAGTGAGGATCTCGTAAAGCATGATATGTTCACCTCTATCCACATAGAGGAGTACGAGTGCGAATCCCGTGATACAAAGCTCGGCCCTGAAGAGATAACAAGGGATATACCGAACGTTGCTGAGGACGCTCTTAAAGACCTCAACGAAAGAGGTATAATCCGCATAGGCGCAGAGGTTCACTCAGGCGATATTCTCGTGGGCAAGGTTACGCCGAAAGGCGAAACGGAGCTTACAGCAGAAGAGCGGCTCCTGCGGGCAATTTTCGGCGAAAAGGCCCGTGAGGTAAGAGATACCTCCTTGCGTGTGCCGCACGGGGAAAGCGGTATTATCGTTGACGTTAAGACGTTCAACCGTGATTCGGGCGACGAGCTCTCACCCGGAGTAAACCAGGTGGTTCGCTGCTATATCGCACAGAAGAGAAAAATCTCCGTCGGCGACAAGATGGCTGGCCGTCACGGAAACAAGGGTGTCGTATCCCGTGTGCTTCCGCCGGAGGATATGCCCTTCCTGCCCGACGGCACGCCGCTTCAGATCGTGTTAAACCCCTTGGGCGTACCTTCACGTATGAACATCGGTCAGGTGCTTGAAATGCACTTGGGCTATGCGTACAGGACGCTTAGCCTCATTTCCGAGCAGGATATCGAAAGCCACGTTCCGGCGCTTATCGCAGATAAGATCCGCCGCACGGAGCTTCCCGAGGACGCTTCGGATGATGTTGTTGCCTGCCGTGAGAATTTGGCAAAGGCAGCAGAGGAGATGGATTTGTTCCGCTATGATGCAGAGGCCGTTTTGGAGGAGCTTTCTTCTGTAAGCGTATCCGACGAAACTCTCATGGAAAAGGTAAAATCCATAATAGATTACGTTATACAGTTTAAGGACACGGTTCTTGACGCAAAGCGCAAGGCGGGTCCCGATAAATATATAAAAATTGCCACCCCTGTATTTGACGGGGCTGAGGACGAAAACCTGCGGGAGGCTTTCCTGCTTGCCGGTCTTGATCCCAGCTTTAAGTCAACCGTCTATGACGGCCGCTCGGGTGAGAAATTCGACAACCAGGTAACGGTCGGCGTGATGCACTACCTCAAGCTCGACCATTTGGTTGACGATAAGATACACGCACGTTCAACCGGTCCGTACTCGCTTGTCACCCAGCAGCCTTTGGGCGGTAAAGCGCAGTTCGGCGGACAGCGTTTCGGAGAGATGGAGGTTTGGGCGCTCGAGGCTTACGGCGCTGCATACACCCTACAGGAAATTCTGACCGTCAAGTCGGACGATATTGTCGGCAGAGTTGAAACGTACGAGGCTATTGTCAAGGGAGAAAATATCCCCCGCTCCGGTATCCCCGAATCGTTTAAGGTACTTGTCAAGGAGCTGCGTTCACTGGCTCTTGATATACGCATCCTCGATGATGAAATGAACGATATTGATATTGACGCTTCCCTTGAGGACAAGGACGACGCCCAAGAGCCGAGCGATGAGATACGCTCCGCTATGGAGGATCGTGACGGCGTAGAATCTCAGCGTCTTACCGAGGACGATATCAGCGACAGAATGATCCCGGCAGATGAAGATTTCAGCGACGAGGATTTCGAGATCGACCAGGTGTTAAGAGAGGTTGGCGCTTCCTCAGGAGATGAGGAGGACAGCTTCGATGATTTCGTGTTCGATATAAGCGACGTTTCCGCTGACGATGACAGCGACGACGATTTCGAGGATTGATATAACAGGCCCCGCCGGAAGTCTTTTTCCGGCCGGGGTTCCCGATTTACATTTTGCGCCATTACGCCCGCTGATGGAGCGTAAAATGATAAACAATTCTGCGGGCAGAAAGGCTACGGAACTTTTTAATGTTGGAATTTAACAGCTTTAACGCAATAAAGATCGGCCTTGCATCACCGGAAACTATCCTCGGCTGGTCGCACGGCGAAGTGAAAAAGCCTGAAACAATAAATTACCGCACGCTTAAGCCGGAACGTGACGGCCTCTACTGCGAACGCATTTTCGGCCCCACAAAGGACTGGGAGTGCCACTGCGGAAAATATAAAAAGATACGCTACAAGGGCGTTATCTGCGACCGCTGCGGCGTTGAGGTTACCCGTGCAAAGGTTCGCCGTGAAAGAATGGGGCATATCGAGCTTGCAACGCCGGTTTCCCATATCTGGTATTTCAAGGGCGTTCCCTCCTCTATGGGACTGATACTCGACCTCTCCCCCCGTCACCTTGAAAAGGTTTTGTATTTTGCAGCCTACATCGTGACCGACCCCGGCTCGACTTCGCTTCTGCAAAACCAGATCTTAACAGAGGGCGAATACCGTGAAAACCTCGAGAAGTACGGCGACAAGTTCAAGGCAGGCATGGGCGCTGAGGCGATACGGGAGCTTCTTGAAAAGATTGACTTAGAGCAGCTCTCAACAGAGCTTCATGAGGAGCTTGAAGGTGCTCAGGGGCAGAAGAAGGCAAGGATAATAAAGCGGCTTGAAATCGTGGAGGCGTTCCGCCTTTCGGGCAACCGTCCGGAATGGATGGTACTGACCGTCATCCCCGTTATCCCGCCCGACCTGCGCCCGATGGTACAGCTCGACGGCGGCCGGTTTGCAACGAGCGACTTAAACGATCTCTACCGCCGTGTTATAAACAGAAACAACCGTCTTAAGAGGCTGCTCGATTTGGGCGCCCCGGATATAATCATAAGAAACGAAAAGAGAATGTTGCAGGAGGCCGTTGACGCCCTGATAAACAACGGACGCCGTGGACGTACAGTTACAGGCCCCGGCAACCGTGCTTTGAAGTCGCTTTCTGACCTCTTAAAGGGTAAGCAGGGACGTTTCCGTCAGAACCTCCTCGGAAAACGTGTTGACTATTCGGGACGTTCGGTTATCGTTGTCGGCCCTGAGCTTAAAATCTACCAGTGCGGTCTTCCGAAAGAAATGGCAATTGAGCTGTTCAAGCCCTTTGTTATGAAGGAGCTTGTATCAAGAGGGCTGGCACATAACATAAAATCGGCAAAACGCATGGTTGAGCGTGCAAAGCCTGAGGTATGGGACGTTTTGGAGGACGTTATAAAGGAGCATCCGGTGCTTCTAAACCGTGCGCCTACGCTTCACAGACTCGGTATCCAGGCATTCGAGCCGGTACTTGTTGACGGACGTGCGCTCAAGCTCCACCCCCTCGTATGTACGGCTTACAACGCTGACTTCGACGGCGACCAGATGGCGGTACACGTTCCGCTGTCGCCTGAGGCTCAGGCAGAGGCACGATTCCTGATGCTTTCTGCAAACAACCTCTTAAAGCCGCAGGACGGTCATCCCGTAACCGTACCTACACAGGACATGATCCTGGGGTCGTACTACCTGACGCTCGAAAAGACAGATGAGATCGGCGTGGGCAAAATCTTCGCCGATAAGGATGAGGCGCTTTTGGCATACGACAACAAGGCCGTAGGGCTTCATTCGCCGATTAAGGTGCGCATGGAACGCACAACCGACGACGGACAGGTTCTCTCAAAGCTAATAGACACCACCGTCGGCAGACTGATATTTAACGAAAATATCCCCCAGAACCTCGGCTATGTAAATCGTGAGGATCCTGAGCAGATGTTCGATTTGGAAGTAAACTTCATCGTCGGCAAAAAGAACCTCGGCGATATAATCGACCGCTGCATCCGTGAAAACGGTATCACCGCAACAGCTGAAGTTCTCGACAAGATAAAGGCGACCGGCTACAAGTACTCCACCCAGGGCGCTATAACCGTATCCGTATCGGATATCGAGGTTCCGGCAGCCAAGAAGAAGATACTTGCAGAAGCAGAGCAGGAAGTCGATAAGGTCATGCGCCGCTTCCGCCGTGGTTACCTCACAGACGAGGAAAGATACCAGCAGGTTATAAAAATCTGGGGCGCAGCCTCAGAAAAGGTTACCGAGGCAATGATGGCAAACCTCGGCAAGTTTAACCCGATATTCATGATGGCCGATTCCGGTGCTCGAGGAAGCACAAACCAGATAAGACAGCTGGCAGCCATGCGTGGACTTATGGCGGATACCTCCGGCCGTACGGTCGAGGTGCCGATCCGTGCTAACTTCCGTGAAGGCTTAAACGTTCTGGAGTACTTCATCTCCTCCCACGGCGCACGTAAAGGTCTTACCGATACAGCGCTCAGAACGGCTGACTCCGGTTACCTTACCCGCCGTCTCGTAGACGTTTCGCAGGATGTTATCGTCCGTGAGGACGACTGCGGTACGACCGAGGGCGAATGGGTTACGCAGATAACAGACGGCAAAGAGGTTATCGAGCCGCTTTCAGACCGTATCATGGGACGTATTTCCATGGAGGATGTCAATGATCCCGAAACCGGCTGGCCGATAGT
>DBQZ01000058.1:0-1573 GCA_002305435.1 Clostridiales bacterium UBA1381 | reverse complement strand
GGCGAGCTTGTAAACGTCGGCGAATCGGTCGGCATTATCGCAGCCCAGTCCATAGGCGAGCCGGGTACGCAGCTTACAATGAGAACGTTCCACGCCGGCGGCGTTGCTTCCGGCAGCGATATTACGCAGGGTCTTCCCCGTGTCGAGGAGCTTTTCGAGGCAAGAAAGCCGAAGGGTCTTGCTATAATTTCCGAGATCGGCGGTACGATAAGCGTGACCGAGTCAAAACGCCGCCGTGAAATTACGGTTAAAAATGACGAGACGGGCGAGGCCGCAACGTACGTTATCCCCTACGGCTCCATCATAAAGGTGCAGGACGGCGACGTTATCGAAAAGGGAGACGAGCTGACAGTCGGTTCTGTAAACCCCAACGATATACTCCGCATAAAAGGCCCCCGTGCCGTACAGGGCTATATCACACGTGAGGTACAGCGTACGTACCGTTTGCAGGGCGTTGACATCAACGATAAGCACGTTGAGGTTATCACCCGCCAGATGCTCAGAAAGGTAAGAGTCGAGGACGCCGGAGATACAAACCTCCTTATCGGTTCCCTGATAGACAAGTTTGAGCTTGAGGATGCAAACGCCCTCTTGGATGAGCGGGCGAAGAACGAGCCGGGCTACGAGCCGGTATACGCTGTAGCATCGCCGGTGCTTCTGGGTATAACGAAGGCATCGCTTGCAACTGATTCGTTCCTGTCGGCAGCATCGTTCCAGGAGACGACAAAGGTTCTCACCGACGCAGCCATTAAGGGCAAGGTGGATCCGCTGATGGGTCTTAAGGAAAATGTTATCATAGGTAAGCTCATCCCCGCCGGCACAGGCATGCATATGTACAAGGATATTGAGCTGGATCTTCCCGATGAGCCGGAAAATCCCGGCGAGCCGGAGCTTCCCGACGACGTTATCCGTGAGGAAAGCGCAGTTGAAACGGCGGCAGACGATACAGCAGATATTATCGACGACGCAGATGGATTTGATGAGGACAATACCGCAGCTGATTCCGGCGAGGAATTTGATGAGGAGTAAGTCCGTAGTATAACAGTAGGCTTTAACCGTCCCCAATTTTTGGGGGCGGTTTTAGCTTTTTGGATAAGCAACGATAGGGGGCGAAATTTTGGCGATAATTAAAAAATCATTTTATGCGTCATATACGCTTTTATTTTGTTTTGGCTTGGTTCAATTGCTGTATGCGAGTTTAATGCGTTCAAATACGGTGATATATTTAGAAATGTCGAGGTTCATGATATTGGCGGCAGAAGATGCTTGACAGATGAGAAAATCAAGGTTTTAGAGTATTCTGATGAGTATGCTAAAGTGTATTCCGTTTTTGAAACCGAATCAAACAAGGGTGGAAGTATATATTATTTCAGGCGCAGCAATAATAATTGGGAGTTTGACCGTTGGGGTGAGACAATATGGTCAAAAATGGGGAGTGCTGACGGGTTTATTTGGCCTTATATCAGATAAGAGGCTGCGGCTCTGAGTCACCTCACACAAAAAAGCCCCGATTGACCACCCGTCCATCCTGCTGATTGCTCAACAAGGTGGATAGTGCCATCGGGGCAAAATC
>DBQZ01000099.1:1014-3183 GCA_002305435.1 Clostridiales bacterium UBA1381 | reverse complement strand
AATGGTCACGCAGGCGTTATCATCGACGTTGCAGACCGTGCAAGACGTTTGCAGACAAACATCGCAAAGATAGATCCTAATGCTGTAGTAGGCGTATTCGGTTCTGTTGCAAAGGACGAAAATTCCGAAAGACGCGTGCTGCCGACAACAGGCTACAACGGCTTCTTCGTACTGCCGAAGGCTGCTCTTCCCAACGAGAGCGATATGCAGTACGTGCTGAGCGTTGTTGACCGTATGCAGGATGCTACCCCGTCCGACCTCATGCAGTACGGTATCGAGGGTACGCACTATGAAATAGGCGACGACGGTTATATCGTACAGACTCAGGACGCTGAGCTCAGAAAGGACTTTGCAGACCTTAACCAGCTGCTTACGTTCATGACTGACAACTCAAACGTAAAAGTTCCTTACGCAAACGAGACGGCTGAGGAAGTTGAGGAAGTTCTTCTTGACAACGCACAGTACTCTGTACCGAATCCGGCTGAGTCCTACGTTTCAAAGGCATACTCACTGAGCGGCCCGCAGCTTGACGCTGTTATTTCGCAGGCTAACATCGGTTATATCATGGGCAACCTCACGAAGGAAGACTGGTATTCCGAGATGGAGCGCTGGAGCAGAATGGGCGGCGAGCAGGTCGTTAAGGAAATGAACGAGGCTTATCAGGCTGACACAAGCGAGTACAAAACCATCTACTAATAAAGATAGACAAACCGTCCCCTTATATGGGGGCGGTTTTTGTTTTGTAAAACGAAAAAACGGGCTTGCAAAAGAGGAAAAACCATGATACAATATAGATGTATGTTTAATCATGGTCAAGAGCTGTTTAAAAAAAAGAGGATGAACAGCAGCACACGAAAGGGGCAGAATAATGGAGACCAAATTCCTTAGGAAAATCGACATAACAGCTGCGGGACGAGGGTGCCGTATGTGGCTGGGCGATATCAACGGCGACGGCAGGATGGAAATAGTAATGGTACAGCCTGACGGCGGTTTTGACGACCGCTATTTCCCGCACTCGGTAACGGCTGCCACAGCCTATAATTTGGAGGGTGAAATCCTCTGGCAGATAGGCACGCCCGACCCGGAAATATTCAGAAGCGGAGCCGACATCCCGGCGCAGATATATGATATAGATAACGATGGAAACAACGAATTCCTATGCTGCATGGAAGGGGAGCTTAGGATATATGACGGCAAGACGGGAACTCTCAAGGAGTCGCATCCTCTGCCGAACAAGCACGCACACGACTGCATAATCATAGCGGACTTGGAGGGACGCGGCTATCCGCAGAACATCATCCTCAAGAACCGTTACCACCAGCTGTGGGCGCTTGATACGAATTATCAGGTAATGTGGACGTTCAAGGGCAATATCGGCCATTACCCCTGGCCTTACGACCTTGACGGAGACGGCCGTGAGGAGCTGATTGCGGGCTACACCGTTTTAAACGGCGACGGCGATACGCTTTGGACGATAGATATGCTCGACCATGCCGACTGCGTATGGGTGGGCGACCTTGACCAGAATCCGGCAACCGGCCCTGCGGTTCTTGTAGGCGGACTGGATACGACGGCTCACACGTGGGATGGCAAGCTGATATGGCGTTATACCGATACGGTTGAATCGCAGAATATCGCCCTCGGCAATTTCCGCCCGGAAAACCCGGGTACGGAGATGGGCGGCCTTGACCGTATCGACAGAAGCGGCCCTGAGGGTAAGGACGGACTTTTCCTCGTAGACTGCAACGGCAAGACGCTCTATAAAGAGGACAGGAAGGTTCCCGGCTGGAGCACTATTGCAACCGCTATCCACAATTTCGACGGCAAAGGCCACGACCACCTGCTTGCATATAAGAGAAGCGGTCTGCCGGCGGCTATTTATGACGGATATATGAATCCGGTGTTCACGTTCCCGTTTGACGGCCACATAATGTGGACAGACCTTATCGGCGACGGCCAGCCGCAGATACTTATATATAATGACGAAAAGATAGAGATATACTCGGCAAAGGATGTTGACCTGTCAAAGGCAGCTGTGCCGTATACAAGGCCGCAGCCGAAGCGTCTTTACGACTGGACGAGATATTGGGGCAGCGAAATGGATCCGGCTCAGTATGCTGTAAATTATATAACACACGATTTCTCCACGCAGGAGATAAAGCCGTGGGC
>DBQZ01000099.1:0-910 GCA_002305435.1 Clostridiales bacterium UBA1381 | reverse complement strand
GATATTGCAAAGAAGCTCGGAATAGCCGAGGGCGAGGACGGATACTTCTTCCCCCGCCGCAATATAACGGCAGGAGAAGCCCTCGATATGCTCAAGAGAGCCGGCTGCACAGCCTGCACCGCCCTTGATAAGGATGCTCCGCTCACCCGCCGTGACGCAGCAGCCCTTATAGCCGGAATATGCAAATAATTCCGGAACAGGCGCATTTTGCGGGGATTTTCTAAAAAATCAGTGCCAAACTTCACAAAAGAAAACAGGCATACAATTCATATTATATATAATATTGATGGTAAACAAAAAAACAGAGGAAAAAACATAAAAAACACTTGACAATCCATATAATTGATAGTATAATTATAAAAGAAATCCATTTTATGATGAATCATAGAAGGTGTATAGGAGGTCAAAATGATGAGAAAATCAAAGAAGACGCTTGTTGTTTCACTTGCATTGGCAGCAAGCATGGCTGCTTCGGCTTTCTCCGCTTTCGCATTCAGCGATGTAAGCAGCGGCGAATGGTATGCCGAGGCTGTTGACAGTATGTCTGCAAAGGGTCTTGTAAATGGTTACGAGGATGGCACATTCCGTCCCAACGACAACATTTCAAGAGCAGAAGTTGCAAAGATACTGACAACTTATTTCAACGTAACAGCATCCACACAGGAAGAGATGTCCGACGTACCGGCCGGCGCATGGTATGAAGATGCCATGAGAAAGGCTGTAGGGGCAGGCTATATGCAGGGCGATTCGGGCGCAGTTGTTACATATCGTCCCGAGGACAACATCACAAGACAGGAAGCTGCCGTTATGATCACACGTGCTTTCAACTGGGATCCCTCAGGCAGCACAAGCTTCACAGACAGCGCTGATATCGCTAGTTGGGCTGCAAACGCAGTAGCTACTCTCGTAG
>DBQZ01000130.1:2422-7348 GCA_002305435.1 Clostridiales bacterium UBA1381 | reverse complement strand
GAATGCAGTCTGAATTATTCACATCACCGGCGGACTCCGTTTCGTCAAACCGCATTATTTATACCCCCTCGACGTTTGCACGGTCCTCGCTTATACATCTGCAAGAGACGGGGACGCTCCAAGCCCGCAGGCCGCATAAGAACGAGAGAAGCGGGCTTAACTCCTATCTGTTCTTCACGGTGCTTTCTGGGGCGGGGCGGCTCGTCTGCGGTAAGCAGACGTACGAGCTTGCGGCAGGGGACTCTGTCTTTATCGACTGCAGAAGACCCTATAGCCACGAAACCGGAGCTGTGGAGGGGGAGGAGCTGTGGTCACTTCAGTGGTGCCACTTCTACGGGCCGAATATGAACGCCGTATACCGCAAATACCAGGAGCGGGGCGGAAGGCCTGTGTTTAAGACGAAACAGCTCTCCTCCTATATAAGCGTTATGGATGAGCTTTACACAATAGCCGAATCAGCCGACTACGTCCGTGATATGCGGCTGCATGAGAAGCTTTCGTCGCTTCTTGTGCTGCTTATGGAGGATGCGTGGGATGAGGAGAGGAACAGCCCGAAGGAAGCGGACAGGACGGTAGACATTCAGCAGGTTAAGGAGTATATCGACGCAAATTTCACCGATAAAATCACTCTCGACAGCCTCGCCGCCCGTTTTTATATAAACAAATACTATCTGCAAACCCTTTTCAAGGACAGGTACGGTTCCACGGTCAACACATACTTAAACCGTGTGCGTATCACGTACGTAAAACAGCAGCTGCGTTTCGGCGATAAGACGATCGAAACGCTTGCGGAGGAGCTTAACATAGAGCCTCCGTACTTGAGCCGGCTGTTTAAAAAGGTGGAGGGGGTAAGCCCGTCGCAGTTTCGCAGGAGTTGGCGGGGCAAAATTTAATCGCACTATTGTGCAAGCGGTTCTCACTTTTGGTCATTCAGAAGAGCCGCTTTTTTTATTAGAATAAATCATGTAAGAAAACTACCGAGCGAAAATAAAGAGGAGTAAGACGGAATGAATAAAGTTGCATTGATTACAGGCATAACCGGGCAGGATGGGTCGTATCTGGCGGAGTTTCTGCTTGAGAAAGGCTACGAGGTTCACGGGATAACAAGGCGGGCGTCGATTTCCAATACAGCGCGGATAGACCATATTCTGGATAAGATAACGCTTCATGACGGGGATTTGTCGGATTCGTCCTCGCTTATCAGGATTATAAATATAGTACAGCCCGATGAAATATATAACCTGGCTGCTCAAAGCCATGTTCAGGTATCGTTTGACGTGCCGGAATATTCGGGCGATGTTGACGCTATAGGCGTTTTAAGGATACTCGAGGCTGTGAGAATACTCGGCCTTACGAAGAAAACGAAGATATACCAGGCCTCGACCTCGGAGCTGTACGGCAAGGTGGAGGAGGTTCCGCAGAGGGAAACCACCCCGTTTCATCCGTACAGCCCGTACGCTGTTGCAAAGCAGTACGGCTTCTGGATTACGAAGGAATACCGTGAGGCGTACGGGATGTTTGCTGTAAACGGCATCCTCTTTAATCACGAATCGGAGCGGCGGGGCGAGAATTTCGTAACGAGAAAAATCACGCTTGCAGCCGGCAGGATAGCCGAGGGGCTTCAGGATCACTTAGAGCTTGGGAACATGGATTCCCTGAGAGACTGGGGCTATGCAAAGGATTATGTGGAATGTATGTGGCTAATCATGCAGCAGGATAAGCCGGAAGATTTCGTCATTGCAACCGGCGTTCAGCATACGGTGCGTGATTTTACTGAAAAGGCGTTTGCTGCAAACGGCATTACGCTGCGCTGGGAGGGCGAAGGCCTTGAGGAGAAAGGCTACGATGAAAAGACCGGAAAGATGCTTGTATGCGTAAATCCGGCATGGTTCCGCCCGACGGACGTCGATAATCTCTGGGGAGATCCGACAAAGGCAAAGACGGTTCTCGGCTGGAACCCGCAGAAGACGAGCTATGAGGAACTTGTTGAAATAATGGCAAAGCATGACCGTATGCTTGCAAAGCGTGAGAAAGCCATGAAGGAGGCTGAATAACCATGATGGAAAAGAACGCAAAAATTTACGTAGCCGGTCACAGGGGTATGGTAGGCTCTGCGATAGTGCGGGAGCTTGAGCGTCTGGGATATACGAACATAATCACAAGGATGCACAAGGAGCTTGACCTCACACGTCAGGATGATGTGGAGGAGTTTTTCCGCAGTGAAAAGCCGGAATACGTGTTTTTGGCAGCTGCAAAAGTCGGGGGAATCGTGGCCAACGAATCCGCCCTTGCGGATTTCATGTATGAGAACATGATACTCGAGATGAACGTCATCCACTCAGCATGGCATAACGGCTGCCGCAAGCTGGAATTTCTGGGGTCGTCGTGCATATACCCCCGAATGGCACCGCAGCCGATGAAGGAGAGCTGCCTTTTGACCGGGGAGCTTGAAAAGACGAACGAGGCGTATGCTCTTGCAAAGATAAGCGGGCTTAAGTACTGCGAGTTTTTAAACCGCCAGTACGGAACGGATTACATCAGCGTAATGCCGACGAACCTCTACGGCCCGAACGATAACTACCATCCCACGCACAGCCATGTGCTGCCGGCGCTTATACGCCGCTTCCACGAGGCCAAGGTCGAGGGGCGGGACACTGTCACCTGCTGGGGAGACGGCAGTCCTCTGCGTGAGTTTTTGTACGTTGACGATCTTGCAAATCTCTGCGTATTCCTGATGAACAATTACAGCGGCAACGAAACGGTAAACGCCGGCACGGGCAAGGAGATTACGATTAAGGAGCTTACCGAGCTTGTAGCAAAGGTTGTCGGCTATGAGGGAAAAATCGAGTGGGATACGACAAAGCCGAACGGAACGCCGAGGAAGCTTCTTGATGTGAGCAAGGCGACAGCTCTTGGGTGGACGTATAAAACCGAGCTTAGCGACGGTATCCGCCTTTCCTACGAGGACTTTTTAAATAACCCGATGAGGGCTGAGAGATAATAAAAAGGTCGTGCGCCCTCAATGGGACACGGCCTTTTGGGGATTTTTAGAAAAACAACAGTGAGGTAGATTATATGAATATAGTATTGCTTTCCGGCGGGTCGGGAAAACGGCTCTGGCCTCTGTCAAACGATGTGCGTTCAAAGCAGTTTATAAAGATTTTCAAAAAGGATGACGGCACGTATGAATCAATGGTACAGCGTGTGTACCGCCAGATAAAGCGTGTTGATACCGAGGCGACGGTGACGATAGCCACGGGCGGGGCGCAGGTGTCAGCCCTTCACAATCAGCTGGGCGAGGATGTCGGCATAAGCGTTGAGCCGTGCAGGAGGGATACGTTCCCGGCGATAGCGCTTGCGACAGCGTACCTTGCGGATGTGAAGAAGGTAGACCGTGAGGAAGCGGTTGTAGTCTGCCCAGTTGACCCGTACGTTGAGGACGATTACTTTGAAGCCTTGAAAAAACTCGCAGCACAAGCCGAGCTTGGGGAAGCAAACCTCGTCCTGATGGGGATAGAGCCGACGTATCCGAGCGAGAAATACGGCTATATAATCCCCGAAACGGCGGACGAAACGACATCTGTTAAGACGTTTAAGGAAAAGCCGACAGCAGAGGCAGCAAAAGAGTATATTGCAGAGGGTGCGCTGTGGAACGGCGGCGTATTTGCGTACAAGCTTGGGTACGTGCTTGAAATAGCGCATAAGCTGATAGATTTCACCGATTACTACGACCTTTTCGACAAATACGCATCCCTTGAGAAAATATCGTTCGACTATGCGGTAGTTGAAAAGGAAGATAAGATACAGGTGCAGCGGTTCGGCGGCAGCTGGAAGGATTTAGGAACGTGGAACACGCTTACAGAGGCGATGGAGGAGACGGTTATCGGCAAGGGCGAGCTTAACGAAACGTGTACGGGCGTTCATA
Source organism: Clostridiales bacterium UBA1381 (assembly GCA_002305435.1). Taxonomy (GTDB): domain Bacteria; phylum Bacillota; class Clostridia; order UBA1381; family UBA1381; genus UBA1381. The sequence continues at coordinate 3,423 of DBQZ01000130.1, read as the reverse complement.
TAATCAACGAGATGGACGTGCCGGTGCTTGCGATGGGGCTTCACGATGTGATAATTTCCGCCTCGCCTGAGGGGATACTCGTCACCGATAAGGATGAGAGCAGCTACATAAAGCCGTTTGTGGACAAATTCGAGCAGCAGGTAATGTTTGCCGAGAAGAGCTGGGGCAGCTTTAGGGTTATAGACGTTGAGAAAGAGTCGATGACGATAAAGGTAACTCTAAACGAGGGACACAGCATGAACTACCACAGTCACCGTGGCCGTGACGAGGTTTGGGTGGTTATTTCCGGCGAGGGCAGGACTATAGTTGACGGAATGGAGCAGAATGTAGGGGCTGGGGATGTTATTACGATGGCAGCCGGCTGCCGCCATACGGTAATAGCCCGTACGGAGCTTAAGATGATAGAGGTACAGCTCGGAGCGGATATAAACGTTGGTGATAAGCAGGTATTCCCGCTTGAGTATTAAGGATAAAGAAATGGAAAGAGGAAACGGTAAAAATAAGCCGCTGCTTTTAAGACCCTCCGGCAAGGATTACCTCTGGGGCGGCAGACGGCTCAAGGATGAATTTGGGAAAGATATCGACCTTGACCCTCTGGCTGAAACGTGGGAATGTTCCACACATCCGGAGGGGCCGAGCTGGGTTGTGGGCGGCGAATTTGACGGTGAGGAGCTTGCCCGTGTAATACAGCAGAACCCGCATTTTTTGGGCGAGAGGCACAAGGGCGAGGATAAGCTCTCTATACTGATAAAGCTGATAGATGCAAAAGAGGATTTGTCGGTTCAGGTGCATCCGGACGATGAATATGCAAAGGAACATGAAAACGGCAGTTTGGGAAAGACCGAGATGTGGTACGTGCTTGACGCTTCCCGCAATGCCCGTCTCGTATACGGGCTTAACAGGGACTGTACAAAGGGGGAGATTCGCCGTTCTGTCACAGACGGGACGCTTAGCCGGTATCTGCAAAAGGTGGACGTGCATAAGGACGATTTGTTTTTCAT
>DBQZ01000130.1:0-2344 GCA_002305435.1 Clostridiales bacterium UBA1381 | reverse complement strand
TGGAGGTTGCCGACCTTGGAGCGGGAGCAGAGCCCCGCCAGCCGATGAGGGTTTTGAGGTACAAAGGCGGCATGGCGTCCGAGCTTTTGACACGGTGCAAATATTTCGAGGTTCACCGTATGCTTGTAAATACCCAAAGGCGGCAGAAGGTCAGCTACCGTGCTGATGAGGTATCGTTTTGTGTGCTGCTTTGCGTTGACGGGTGCGGGGTGATAACGTATGACGAGGGTGATATTACGTTTTATAAGGGCGACTGCATCTTTGTGCCGGCGGATTCGGTAACGCTTACGATTCATGGGCAGGCGCAGTTTCTGGACGTGAGAGGTTAGGGAGGATAGAGCATGGATATAAAGAAAGAATACAGCCGCTGGCTTGAAAAGGCGACAGGCGATGCGGATATTACAGAAGAGCTTAAAAAGATGGATGAGGCGCAGGTTGAGGATGCGTTTTATCGTAACTTAGCTTTCGGCACAGGCGGACTTCGGGGAGTGCTCGGCGCCGGCACGAACCGCATGAATATTTATACGGTATCAAAAGCATCTCAGGGTGTGGCGGATTATCTATTGAAGAACTACGATAAGCCGTCTGTCGTTATCGGCTATGACAGCCGGATAAAGAGCGACGTTTTCGCAAAGACGGCAGCGGGCGTATTTGCAGCAAACGGTATTATGGTGAACATTTGGCAGACGCTGATGCCGGTGCCGACGGTTTCGTTTGCGGTGCGGCATCTTGGCGCATCTGCCGGGATTATGATAACCGCCTCCCACAATCCCGGGGAGTATAACGGCTATAAGGTGTACGGCTCTGACGGCTGTCAGATAACGACGGAAGCTGCAGCGGAGATTTTAGCTGAGATTGAGAAGCTCGACATATTCGCCGATGTAAAAGGCGGCGATTTTGAAGAGGGGCTTTCCGCAGGAAGCATACGCTATATCCCGGAGGAGGTTTACACCGCATTTACAGAAGCGGTCAAGAGCCAGTCCGTTCTGTACGGGGATGAAGTTTCAAAGGATATATCTATTATATATAGCCCCTTAAACGGTACGGGGCTTATGCCCGTCACCCGTGTACTCAGAGAGGCTGGATATACGAACGTCAGGATCGTAGAGGAGCAGGAGATGCCGGACGGGAATTTCCCGACCTGCCCGTACCCGAATCCGGAGGTCAGGGAGGCGATGGCTCTCGGGCTTGAGTATGCCGGAAAATACAGCGCCGACCTGCTTTTGGCGACAGACCCCGACTGTGACAGAGTGGGTATAGCCGTACCTGATAAAAACGGAGAGTATCAGCTTTTGACGGGAAATCAAGTGGGGCTTCTCCTGCTTGATTATATATGCAGCCAGCGCAAAAAGCACGGGAAAATGCCGAAAGAGCCGGTCATGATAAAGACGATCGTAACGATGGACATGGCAGAGCGCATAGCCGCCCATTACGGGCTTGATACGATTAACGTATTGACAGGGTTTAAGTTTATAGGCGAGCAGATAGGCAGGCTTGAAGAAAAGGGAAGACGTGACAGCTACGTATTCGGCTTTGAGGAGAGTTACGGCTATCTTACGGGAACGTACGTCCGTGATAAGGACGGAGTTGACGGAGCGTACATGATATGCGAGATGGCAGCCTTTTACAAGGCGAGGGGGATAAGCCTCATGGATAAGCTGGAGGAGCTATACCGCCTGTACGGCTACAGCTTAAATACGCTGCACAGCTACAGCTTCAAAGGAAGCGCCGGATTTGAGCGGATGCAGGATATAATGAGGTTATTCAGGAGCGGTATAGAGGAGCTTGGCGGGAAGAAGAGAGAGAAGCTGCTCGACTACAAAGAGGGGCTTTGCGGCCTGCCGAAATCGGACGTGCTGAAGTTTTTGCTTCATGACAACTGTTCGGTCGTTGTGCGCCCGTCAGGAACCGAGCCGAAGCTTAAGATATACATTTCCGTGAGCGCAGCGGATAAGGAGAGGGCAGCAGAGACAGAAGCGGCGATTTTGTCGGACTGCGAGAGGATAATGGAGGGATGATGAGTCATTCCAGCGATAGAGGAAAATCCCGGCGGGAGCATAAATCCCAGCGGGGTTTTCTTTTTTTGTGGTTTTACCCAAAATTTGACGGCGAAAAATTGTAAGTTGATAAAATTTTAGGCGGATATTGAGGTTGTTATTATATATAACGCCAAAATATATGGCGGTAATGAAAAAGATTTGTAAACCTGCTTGCAATTTTTTGCTGATTGTGATATTATATCACATATGAAGATGTAAGTATATATCTTGGTTTCAAAACGAAAGATAGGATCCAGCCGTGCATGGCGAAGGCGGTGTAAGGTAATGGCTGCCCTCAAGAATTA
>DBQZ01000060.1:8239-9447 GCA_002305435.1 Clostridiales bacterium UBA1381 | reverse complement strand
TTCCCGGCGGATTTCATCTCAGAGGCGGTTGACCAGACGAGAGGCTGGTTCTACTCCCTGCTTGCAATATCCACCCTGCTGTTTAACAAGGCTCCGTATAAGAACGTTATCGTTCTCGGCCTTGTACAGGATGAAAACGGGCAGAAAATGTCAAAGTCCAAGGGCAATGCTGTTGACCCGTTCGATGCTTTGGCAACGTACGGCGCAGATGCAATACGCTGGTACTTCTATTCAAACAGCGCACCATGGCTTCCCAACCGCTTCCATGGCGGAGCCGTTGTTGAGGGACAGCGCAAATTCATGGGTACACTTTGGAATACGTACGCATTCTTCGTACTCTATGCAAATATCGATAACTTTGACGCTTCCAAGTATAAGCTTGAATATGACAAGCTGTCGGTAATGGATAAATGGCTTTTGTCAAAGCTTAATTCCGTGGTTAAGAGCGTTGATGAGAATCTTGCAAACTACAAAATAACCGAAACATCACGTGTTCTGGAAAACTTTGTTGATGAGCTCTCCAACTGGTACGTTCGCCGCTGCCGCGGAAGATACTGGGTAAAAGAGATGACCGAGGACAAAATAAACGCCTATATGACGCTATACACCGCTTTGGTAACAATCGCAAAAGCGGCAGCGCCGATGATTCCGTTTATGACCGAGGACATTTACCGCAACCTCGTATGCTCCATTGACAAGACCGCTCCCATAAGCGTACATCTTTGCGACTTCCCCGAAGTTCACGAGGAATATATAAACAAAGAGCTTGAGGACAAGATGGAAGAGGTTCTTGAGATAGTCGTACTTGGCAGAGCATGCCGCAATAATGCCAACATCAAGAACAGACAGCCTATCGGCAAGATGTACATCAAGTCCGACAAACAGCTGGAGGATTTCTACCTTGACATCATCCGTGACGAGCTTAACATAAAGAATGTTGAATTTGCCGATGATGTACGTGCATTCACCAGCTACAGCTTCAAGCCGCAGCTGCGCACCTTGGGCAGACGGTTCGGCAAAAACATCAACCTCGTACGCCAGATACTTTCCGAGCTTGACGGAAATAAGGCTATGGACGAAATAAAGGAGACAGGTTTCCTCACAATAAATGTAGACGGCACAGACGAGAAGCTCGCAGAGGAGGATCTGCTTATAGAAGCAGCCCAGATGCCCGGCTTTGAGTCGGTTTCCGACCACGGAATAACCGT
>DBQZ01000060.1:0-8228 GCA_002305435.1 Clostridiales bacterium UBA1381 | reverse complement strand
GATTCCGGCTTTGAGGTAACCGACCATATCAAGATAAGCGTTTCCGGCAATGAGAAAATCGCCGGTATAATAAACAAGAACGCAGCTGAGATAAAAGACGAAGTCTTAGCGGAGGATATAACCGACGGCGGCTGCACCTTTGAAAAAGAATGGAACATCAACGGCGAAAACGTAAAATTAGGCGTTGAAAAGATGTAAAAATAAAACTCGGACCAACCGGTTTTCCGGTGTCCGAGTTTTTTCTTATAATGTGACTCCGTCTTTAAAGATAGATATTTCCCGATACCCGTTCTTTTCGTTATCGGTAAGCTCACCCTCAGCGACGCTTATTATATACTCAAATAAAGCGTCCGTAAGCTCCTCCCCGTCTAAAATAGGGCCGGCATTAAAATCTATCCAATGTGGCTTTTTTGCTGCCAGCGCCGAATTTGTCGATATTTTAACCGTCGGCACCGGGGCTCCGACAGGCGTTCCACGTCCGGTGGAAAAAAGTATCATATGACATCCCGAAGCGGCAAGATTTGTAACCGCCACAATATCATTGCCGGGGCCGGTCAAAAGGTTAAGCCCCCGCCGTTTTACCTGCTCGCCTATTTCTATAACGTCCACAACCTCCGCATCTCCGGATTTCTGCACGCAGCCGAGGGATTTATCCTCAAGCGTTGTGATTCCACCCTTTTTATTGCCAGGGGACGGGTTCTCGTAGACCACCTGCCCATGACGCAGGAAATAATCCTTGAAATCATTTATAAGATTCACCGTTTTATTAAACGTTTCCTCATCACGGCAGCGGTTCATAAGTATCGTTTCCGCACCGAACATCTCCGGTACTTCCGTAAGCACCGTGCTTGCCCCTGACGCTATCAACCGATCCGATACACGTCCTATAAGCGGATTTGCCGTAAGGCCGGAAAAACCGTCGCTGCCGCCGCATTTCAAGCCTACAACGAGCGAGGAAAGCGGACATTCGCTGCGCCCTAATGAGGATGCATACTCCGCCAGCTCGCCTATCAGCTCAAGCCCCTTTTCTATCTCGTCCTCATAATCCTGCGCATTCATAAATTTTACCCGTTGTTCATCGACTTCTCCCAGAACTTCTTTGAACACCGGTATATTGTTGTTCTCGCATCCCAGTCCCAGCACCAGTACTCCGGCTGCGTTCGGGTGGTTCACAAGCCCCTTCAGCACTGCCTGAGTCAAAGCCTGGTCGTCGCCCAGCTGAGAGCAGCCGAAAGGATGTGAAAATGTATATATCCCATCGCATTTGTCACAGTAAAGGCTGTTCGCCTTTTTCGCCAACAGCTCTGCCGTTTTATTAACACAGCCGACAGTATTTATTATCCATATTTCATTGCGGATCCCAACGCTGCCGTCTTTGCGTTTATACCCCATAAACGTCCTCTCCGGCTGCACCTTAAGCGGATGATGTTTTGGCGTATACGTATATGACAAGGCTCCGCTCAAATTCGTCTTAACGTTGTGCGTATGTACGTGCTCGCCCTTTTTTATATCAGCGACCGCATGACCGATACTGCAGCCGTATTTTATTATATCCTCCCCGCTTTTAATATCGCAAAGCGCCACCTTATGGCCTGCCAACTCGCCTTCGAGCATTACAGCCACGTTGTCCCGTTCATTTATCTTTATCTGTTTCACTTGTTCCTCCGATTTACAGGACGGTTTCCATAGCGGATCTTATGCCGTCATTTTCTATCATCGTTATATACTTCTCGACAGAGGGCAGCAGATAGGACAAATCCTCTCCCCAGAAATCCTCCCTCTTTAATATCTCCGCAGGAGATGCTGTTTTCATGAACGATACTATCTGCTCATCATCGTTTGCTTCATCCGTGCGGTAGAACATGATAAGAGCTGCCAGAGAAAATACAAGACACTGCGGCTCGCACCCGTTCTGCCTGATATACTCTGTCAGGCTCGGCAGTACCCTTACCTTAAACTTGGAAACTGAATTTAGAGCTATGCTCAAAAGATAATGCTTGATAAACGGGTTCTTGAACCGCTCCTCAACAGCATCTGCAAACTCAACCAGCTCCTCTTTCGGCAGATCAAGAGTGGGGATTATCTCCTCGTATACGCCCTTTTTAAAGAAGCGGTATACAAGCTCATCATTCATCGCCTCGCCTACCGTCTCAAGCCCTGCCAATCTGGCTGCCAGCACCATCATCGTATGCGCACCGTTTAATATACGCACCTTGCGCTTTTTGTACGGCGTTACATCATCCGTCCATAATACGTTCATCCCGTACTTGTGCAGCGGCAGCTCCTCGCTGAGCTTCTTATCGCCCTCTATCACCCACAGGTGGAATATCTCTGCTGTATCAATTATATTGTCCAGATAACCAAAGCCCTTTTCCATCTCCGCTGCCATATCCCTCGGATAACCGGTAACTATCCTGTCTACAAGTGTGTTTGTAAAATAGTTTTCTTCACAAACCCAGCTCTTGAAATCCTCTCCATAACCCCAGTCGTCAGCGTACTTTAGGATACACTCTTTAAGAGCGTCGCCGTTTTTGTCTATCAGCTCACATGGCAGGAGGATAAATCCGCCAAGCCCCAAATCAAATCTCTTTTTCATAAACATACAAAGTCTGCCGGGGAATGTGGTACTGCAAAAATCCTCCTCGCTTTTGCGGTACTCTATCCCCGCCTCTGTCGTATTGGAAACGATAAATCTGAGGTCGGGATTTTTTGCGCAGTCGAAAAAGTTTTCTGTATCCGTGTACGGGTTTATCCCCCTCGTTATACACTCGACTATCCTCGTTTCCTCGGTCTTTTTGCCGTCCAAAAGCCCCCTGAGATACAGCGTGTATAAGCCGTCCTGCTCGTTTATCATCGGTATCAGCCCGTTTTCAAGCGGCTGTACGACAACCACTCCGCAGTCTCCGCCGCCCTCTTTGTTGTAGCGGTCTATCATCCAGTCAACAAATCCTCTTAGGAAATTGCCCTCTCCGAACTGAAGCACACGTTCTGTAAGTGCGGACTGTTTTGTTCTTTTTAATCTTTCCATTAAAATCATTTCTCCTTTTTTATTTGTGCAGATATAATTGGTTTTTAGATATTTCTTATGTCCTTGTCAATGTCCGCAAGGTCGGGGATGTTTACAAGACCGACGCTGCGGTAATCGTTGATATTCTCGGCGGTATTTTTCTTGCCGGACGGCTTGGGAAGAGGTGTTTGTATCTCATCCGCTTTTATATGGGAAGCAATCGGCAAAACATTTGCCGCTAAAAGCTCCTGAGCGACAAACTTTGCTATTACTTTTCCGCCAATGTCGTTCGTGTGTGTATAATCGCGGGACTTCCCATCGCTCCAGAAATAATCCCACGCATCCTCAGGGCCGGCAGCTTCCATGTATTCGGTAGAACGCTTCCACAGATCAACGAATACAGCTTTACACTCTTCGGCAGCTGTTTTAACAGCACTGCGGTATTCGCCAAGGAGGTTTTTAAGCTTCCCGTCCGGCTCAAAAATTATGCGGTTTATCGGCGAGCAGAATATTATTTTCGCCCCCAAATCAGCGGCCGCTTCAGCATAATAGCGCAGATTCTTTATATATCCGTCAAAAGCTGCCAGCTCCTTTACCTTCTGGTCGTTATGCCCAAATTCCACTACCAAAAAATCCCCCGGCTTTATTCTCTCCCGCACGACAAGCCAGTTCGACTGCATAAACTCCGCCGTTGTGGAACCCGACTGTGCATGGTTTGAGACGGCTATTCCTTCTGTAAGATAAAGCGGGAACATCTGTCCCCAGCCGCAGTAAGTTGAAGCTGCGTTGTACGGGTATTCCGCCGGCTGATCCGTTACTGTGGAATCCCCGGCAATGTATATCGTGGGCGCTGTACACGGCGATACCGAACATTCAAGGCTGACATCACCCATGGCCTCGACCGTGAGCGAAGTGCGGTGTGTATATGGATCTCCGAACATATGTGTGTCGCAGACGTTTACGGTGAAGGAGTGTTCTCTCGTTTCCCCTGACTGCAAATCGCCCTCGAAAAGCCAGCGGCGGCTTTCGCACAGTATCACATAATGGGTGTCGCTCTTTGCAGTCACTGCTGCTTTTAAGGTGTATGTGCCGTTTTTCGGTACGGGATATTCCATGTGAAAGGTCTTGTTCATTATAAGCTGCTCCTTTAAAATACCGGCCTTAGCCGTTTTTCTGTTCAGATTATAGCACAATATTTTAATAGATACAATAGTTTTTTTGTCTGTATTCCGCATAATTGATTTATTTCTTGCTATTCGGAAAAATTTGTGATATAATTGTTTTATAAAATAAAATCAACGAAAGAGGGTGATCTAACTTGCAGACGACATTTTTCCCCTGCGAGGATGTTTTCATCGACTACATCAAAAATGATAAAAAGATGAATATGAAATCCCAGCACTACCATGATGCGTACGAAATATATCTGCAAATATCGGGAGAACGGTACCTATTCCTTGACAACATCTGCCACACCCTAAGACGAGGCGACGTTGTTATTCTAAAGCCCTTCGATATACACTATACGGAAAGCCGCGAGGTCACATATTACGAGCGGTATGTGATGAATTTCCAAAAAGAAAAACTCAGCTGCATATTAACGGACAGCGAGCTTGACCTTCTGTTCCGTGATCTCGGCTCCTGCGTCATACATTTTAATGAAGAAGAAACTACAATAATCTATAACCTGTTCCGACAGGCGGAAATGTTCCGTTCGCGCACAGGTTTCCTTTCCGAAAAGCTCATGTATACCGCCGTTTTCCAGCTGCTTATGGCTGTACATGATATGGCAAAGAATGCCCGTGAAATAACAGGCAAAAACACGCCGCCGGAAATTGTGGATGCTCTTACGTATATAAATGAAAACTATGCAAGCGATATAACGCTTGATACCCTCTCGAACATCGTACATATAAGCAAATACCACTTCTGCCGCCAGTTCCACAATGCAACCGGAGCAACATTCCTTGAATACCTATACAACGTCCGACTTACACGGGTACACCGGCTTTTAACCGATACTGAGCTTCCGCTGCATGAGATAGCCGCTAAAACCGGTTTTTCTTCAACGGCGCATCTCACACGGATATTTAAGCAGGTCTACAACGTATCCCCACGCGAGTTCCGAAGGGAACACAAAGAACGTGACGGCGCTTCCATGCTGCTTAGCCATTAACCATGTATTTTATAGAAAACCGCCTTTTGACTGCGCTTGTAATAATAGAATTTATATAAAAAGTCCATAAAAGCGCTGTTTTTACCGGCGGATTTCTAACAATACATCCTTGACATAGATTTCTATTTAGTATATACTATTATATGAAGTAAAAAAATTTACTTAAAACACCGGTACCTACAGTATCCGGATTAAAGAAAGGATCGATTCGTAATGACGTATGAACAGGCTTTTGCAAAGGTCAAGAAAAAGCTTGAGAAGGCTAACACAAGTTCTTTCACATCTGACTTTGCCATTCAGGTAAACCTTACCGATGATGACTGCAGCGGTATTTTCTACGTTGCTTTTATCGGCGGTAATTTTGCTGTTGAGCCGTACGATTATGTTGATAACAACGCTGTTATCTATGCCACAGCCGATGATTTCATCAACTTTGTTTCCGGCAAGATAGATGTTGATTCGGACAAGATTTCCGTTGACGGAAGCGTTGACGCTGCAAAATCTCTGTGCGGTATAGCAAAGACTGTAAGAAAGACAGCCGCTAAGAAAGCAACAGCTGCAAAAGAGACTCCCGTAAAGGAAACTGCTGCAAAGGAGACCGTTGTAAAGGAGACTCCTGCAAAAGAAACCACTGTAAAAGAAACTGCTGCTAAAGCTGCTCCGGCTAAAAAGACTGCCGCTGCTGAAAAGGCCGCAGAAAAAGCAACAGCTGCAAAGAAACCCGCAGCCGAAAAGACAACTCAAACAAAAGCAGCCGCCGCTGCCAAAACAACGACCGCTGCTGCAAAGACGGCTGCGACAAAAACAACAGCTGCCAAGAAAACGGCAAAAACGAAATAATGCTGTATATAACGGCGGCTCCGCATGGAAGCCGCTTTTTTCTTTGCCAAAAAAAGCACAAACCTTGCCGCAGATAAAATAAATAAGGAGGATACCTCAATGGACACAGTTCAGCGTGAAAATAAGATGGGAACTATGGGAATAAACCGTCTTTTGCTCACAATCTCCCTGCCGATGATGATCTCGATGCTTGTACAGGCGCTCTATAACATCGTAGACAGCATATTCGTTTCACAAATAAGCGAAAATGCCCTCACAGCCGTTTCACTCGCCTTTCCCATACAGAACCTGATGATTGCCGTGGGTTCGGGAACCGGCGTCGGCATGAACGCATTTTTATCAAAAAGCCTCGGCGAGAAAAAATTCTCCCAGGCGAACTTAGCCGCCAGAAACGGCCTGTTCTTAGCCGTGATGAGTACGATCGTATTTATGCTTATAGGCATATTTTTCTCCCGTCCTTTCTTTGAGATGCAAACGTCTGATCCGGAAATAATAGATTACGGAGTAAAATATATGTCCATATGCTGCCTTGTTTCCATAGGCTGCTTCGGTCAGATGGCGTGCGAGAGACTTTTGCAGTCTACCGGAAAAACGTTTTATTCCATGATAACCCAAGGTACCGGTGCAATAATAAACATAATATTCGACCCTATACTTATTTTCGGTTATTTCGGCTTTCCGGAAATGGGCATAAGCGGAGCTGCTATTGCAACTGTTTTCGGTCAGTGTGTGGCCGCAGTAATGGCTCTTATCTTTAATGTAAAGCTCAATAAAGAAATATCATTAAATATGAAAGGCTTCCGCCCGAACCTGCGGATTATAAAGCATATTTACAGCGTCGGCGTACCGTCTATACTCATGATGGCCATTTCGTCGATTATGACTTTTGGGCTTAACAAAATCCTGTTGATATTCTCCTCCACGGCAACGGCTGTTTTCGGTGTTTACTATAAACTGCAAAGCTTTGTATTCATGCCGATATTCGGGCTTAATAACGGTATGGTGCCAATCCTTGCCTACAATCTGGGGGCAAGATATAAAAGCAGGATAGAAAAAACAATTAAACTTGCCGTTGTCTATGCAGTCGCTGTTATGGCAGTCGGTTTTGCCCTGTTCCAAATATTCCCCGCATGGCTGATGAGCTTATTTGAAGCCTCCCCCGACATGACAGCTATGGGCGTGGTAGCGCTTAGAATAATCAGCTTCAACTTCATATTCGCCGGTTTTAACGTTATAATTTCCGCCGTATTTCAAGCCTTCGGCAAGGGCGTATACAGCCTGATCGTATCAGTGGCACGTCAGCTGGTGGTAATACTTCCGGTTGCGTACCTGCTTTCTCTGATGGGAAATGTCGATTACGTATGGCTCTCCTTCCCCATATCGGAAATTGCAACATTTATACTCACAATAATCTTTATGCGCCGCATATACAAGCTGGTGCTAAAACCGATAAAGTAAGACAAAAAATTACCGTCTGTACATCAGCGCACAGACGGTAATTTTTTATCTGTTTTCTATCACAAGCTCATACAGCCTGTCTGCTGTCACTATCGCCTGCAGCACGGTATAATTATCCTTCGGCGCAAAATGATCCTCATCAACGCCGTTCATTATTTCCGTATCGCTTACCCAGTCCACAAAAAACTCTGCCCATGCAGAGATCTCGTCCCCATCATCATAACCACTTCCGTCAGGGCTTTCGATATACATATAAAGCTCCGCAGTCTCACAAAGCAGCTTTGCCGCCTCTTCACGGGTTATATAAGCGTCCGGATCAAAGAGCGTCTCTGTTTTTCCGTTCACTACTCCCAGCTCATAAAGCATATCGATCGAATCGTCAGCGCCATCGCAGTCCTCGAATACACCGATTACGTACGGTTGACCTGTATAGCGCATATATGATTCCAGATCCGCATACCCGCTTGTAACAGCGATAAAGTTTCCTATCAAAACGCAAAAATCTTCACGGGTTATATTCTGCGAATACATCTTTGTAAACTCATACGGAATCAAACAGTGAGATGCTGCTTCTTTTACCGTATCCACAGCCCACGATTCACTCGGAAGTGTCAGAAAATCACGAACCAAAGTCGGCGCTGCTGCTTCAATGTCGTATTTATTGGTATTATCGTAATAAAGAGACGTCAGCTCCCAAAGTGCGCTCTCGTCATCACCCTCGGCCTTATAGCACATATAGTTGCCGTC
>DBQZ01000115.1 GCA_002305435.1 Clostridiales bacterium UBA1381 | reverse complement strand
CCGGCGTTTTTGTACGGCATGAAATACTGGGTGAAGCTCTTCGACTCGTACGGCGCAAGGAAGGTAAAATCGGGCTGGTTGTCGGTGAATACGCCCGTCATCAGCTCTATGTACGGGCGGCCGTCGTCGGAGAGGTTGCGATCCCAGCTTTTGCCGAAATCGCCGCAGCCCCATGTCCACTGCTTCTTGCCCGGGGATATGTGGTGGTCGGCTACGTGCAGAAGGCCGGCATTTTTTCCGTGGTCGTAGTTGCCGACAAAATCAAAATCCGAGTGGTATGCCATGTACGAGGTGGGTACGGGGATGTTTTTGTAGCGGGAAATATCGGTGCCGGGGGCGTAATCCACCTTATAATAAACCCCGTCCGCTATGGGGAACTTGGACACGTCACGCTTGCCGTGATCCATTACGGCGTGTACGTCCGGCGGGAATACCGACTGGGTATCGTCGTTTACCTCAACGGCGGGATTTGCCCACCAGAGGAATGTTTTGGGGAGCGAGGTGGGATTATAAAGATGAGCCTTTATCTCCACGTACGCTTTGTCGGGATACAGCGTAAAGGCGGCGGCTGAATGTGTATGCGTCATCTTTTCGGTTTCGCCGACAATTACGGTTGCGCTGCCGTCTGAGTTGCGGCGGAAAGTGCAGGAGACGGGGTCGAATGTCGAGGGGCGGTGATGCTGCGGCCAGTTAAACTCAATTCCGCCCGAAATCCACGGGCCGGCAAGCCCTACCAGCGCAGGCTTTATTACCTCGTTGTAATATACGCAGTCGTAGCCGTTCGTCTTGTCGTATATCCGCTGGATGCGCCCGCCTATTTCCGGCAGAATCATTACCTTTAGGTAATCGTTCTCCAAAAATACTGCCTTGTACTTTTTGTCGGTTTTAACGTCGGAGATCGTCTCCGTTACCGGATGCGGATATACCCTGCCGGAGCTTCCCTGATATACACGCTTTTCCAAAAACATCGGGTTCTTGTCCGGCTTGCCCGCTTCATATGTGGGGATGGTGACGGTTTCCTCCCAGACTGCTGTTTGCTTCATGTCCATATTTATTCGTCCTTTCCGAGGTGGTCATGTTTTGCCTCTATACTCATATTATACATGTGTTTTTGCTGATTTGCACTAAGGAATATTGCCTAAAAATACAAAATTATTGCCCCGGAAGCATAGTATAACCTATGCAAAGATGTCCCCCGCCTCTAAGGCGGCGGGTTCCATTTCAGAATTTCAGTGGGAGCTATAATCTCCCACTGAAACCCTGAGGAGCTAACGCTCCCTTTGCAGGTTGCAATCGTTCGCAAGCTCTGCTCCTTGCAAGCAAAGCAGAGCGTTGCTCCGATTTAAATAGAAAATGTAAATCTTCTATTGACAACCAATAAGAAAAATAGTAAAATTATAGGGAAAGGAGCGGAAGCATTTTGAATCTATTCGATAATATCGGCGCACTGATTTCCAATACGCCGATGCTGATAATCCATTACCGGTACAAGGGGGAAAAACGGCGCATCTTCGCAAAGCCTGAGTTTTACAACATAAGCGGCAGCATCAAGGATCGTGTCGCCTATTATATACTCAAAAAAGCTTACCAGGACGGCTCCATCCGCCCCGGCGATATGATAGCCGAGGCCACAAGCGGCAATACCGGTATCGCTTTTTGTGCATTGGGAGCGTATCTGGGGCATCCTGTGACGATATTCATGCCCGACTGGATGAGCCGTGAACGCATTAACCTGATGAAAAGCTACGGCGCAACGGTAAGGCTCGTCTCAAAGGAGGAGGGCGGCTTCCTCGGCTCTATAAAAATGTGCGAGGAGCTTGCAAAAGGCGGGGGAGTATTCCTGCCGAGGCAGTTTGAAAACGTTGAAAATATAAACGCCCATATAGAGGATACCGGCGCCGAAATTATCCGCCAGCTCGACGAGTACGGCGCAGTTCCTGAAGGGGTTATAGCAGGAGTCGGAACAGGCGGAACGATAATGGGGCTTGCCCGCTCGCTGCGCTCAAGATGGCAGGACGTAAAAGCTTTCCCGTTAGAACCCTCAGCCTCGCCGACACTCTCGACCGGCACAAAGGTGGGTTCCCACAAAATACAGGGAATATCCGACGAATTTATTCCGCCGATAGTAAACCTTGACGAGCTTGACGAGGTAGTGGGGGTTGACGATATAGATTCCATCCTCATGGCAAGAAAGCTTGCAGAAACACTCGGACTCGGCGTTGGAATATCCTCCGGCGCAAATTTCATCGGTGCAGTTAAAACGGGGCTTGACAATATGGTGACCGTCTTTGCCGACGATAACAAAAAATACCTCTCGACCGACTACACAAAGGATTGGCAGCAGAAAGAAGAATACATCAGCGCCGGGGTGGAAATACTCGGCTGCGAAAGCGTAAAATAAACGAAAGGATTTGATAGGATTGAAAAAACTCTTCACATCAGAATCAGTTACCGAGGGACATCCGGATAAAATTTGCGACCAAATATCCGACGCTATCCTCGATAAGATAATCGAACAGGACCCCACAGCAAGAGTTGCCTGCGAAACCACCTGCACGACCGGCATAGTTTCCGTTATGGGGGAAATATCCACCTCCTGCTACGTTGACGTGCCGAAAACCGTGCGCGAGGTCGTATTAGACATAGGCTACGACCGTGCAAAATACGGCTTTGACGGCACGACGTGTGCGGTTGTAACCTCGATTGACGAGCAGTCGCCGGATATTGCTATGGGCGTTGACGAGGGCTATGAAAACCGTGAAGACGGCGCCCATGACGATCTCAACTCCACCGGCGCAGGAGACCAGGGCATGATGTTCGGCTATGCCTGCGATGAAACGCCCGAGCTTATGCCGCTTGCAATATCGCTTGCCCACAAGCTCTGCAAACGCTTAACAGAAGTCCGCAAAACCGCCGTCCTTCCCTACCTTCGTCCGGACGGGAAATCACAGGTTACGGTGGAATACGACGATGATAAGCCGGTGCGTATCGATACGGTCGTAATATCCTCGCAGCACGCTCCAGAAGCGGAGATTGAGATGCTCAGAAACGATATTATAAAGCACGTTATAAAGCCGACAATCCCTGAGGATATGATTGACGAAAACACAAAATACTATATAAACCCGACAGGACGGTTCGTTGTCGGCGGCCCTCAGGGCGACAGCGGCCTTACGGGCAGAAAGCTGATTGTAGACACGTACGGCGGCTATGCCCGCCACGGCGGCGGAGCTTTCTCGGGCAAAGACCCGACAAAGGTTGACCGCTCGGCTGCCTACGCTGCACGCTGGGTGGCGAAAAACGTGGTAGCGGCAGGAATCGCCAAAAAATGCGAGATACAGCTGGCGTATGCCATAGGCGTTGCACACCCCGTTTCGATAAGCGTGGACACTTTCTCGACCGGCGTTGTCGATGATGAAAAGATTGCAGAGGCTATTAAAAAGGTGTTCGACTTAAGACCGTACGCTATAATCCGTGACCTCGATTTGAGAAAACCCATCTACCGCCGCCTTGCCGCCTACGGCCATATGGGACGTGAGGAGCTTGGCGTTAAGTGGGAGGAAACAAACCGCACTGAGGAATTAAGAAAAGCTCTCGGCATTTAAGCTGATAAGCGCACAATATCATAAAAAATACATCTCCGGAGCATACCGGAGGTGTTTTTTTATGCAAAAAATACAAAATAGCAAAAAATGAACGAATACCACGAAAAAACAGCAATATATTGCTTGAAAATTTCGGGGGGGGTGTATAATAAACTTATCTAATAAATATGCCTTTTGCGCCCGGGGGGACAGACAGCGGAAGCGGAGGATGCGGCGAGGGGAGATTGCCGCAAAGCGGCTGTTTATCGGCCGCGGTGCAGGGGGCGTGTAAATATGAGGGAGGAATTTTGCAATGAAATTCAAGAAAATGTTAAGCGGTATCGCCGCAGCGGCGATTGCTGCATCTGCGTTTGCGGGTTTAGGTACTGTGGCAATGGCGGCGGAGCCGATAGTGCTGGTGAATGAGAATTTTAATAACAGGACAGCTGGA
>DBQZ01000062.1:9147-10369 GCA_002305435.1 Clostridiales bacterium UBA1381 | reverse complement strand
GCAGCCGCTGCAACAGAAGCTCCCGCAGCTACAGCAGCAGCTCAGTAATAGAGAGAAATGTTTTAAGAACGTCGGTCATTCCGGCGTTCTTTTTTCATGTTTTACAGAACCCCCATCTCCCTCCGGCTCCGTCCATTCCGCAAAAATATTCCTTGCAATCCCCGCACGCTTGTGGTAAAATATATCTATCATCTATTCCGTCTCAGGGCGGATATTACAGGAGGATAAATATGATCGCTGTTATAGATTACGGTGCAGGCAACCTGCACAGCGTGACGAACGCCCTTAATTTCCTCGGCGCTGATGCGAAAATCACCGCCGACCCGAAAGATATACGTGATGCTGAGAGAGTTATACTTCCCGGCGTAGGCTCGTTCGGCGACGCCATGAGCCGCATCCGCACTGCCGGACTTTATGAGGAGATAAAAAACGCCGCCTCGGGTGAAAAACCGTTTCTCGGCATCTGCCTTGGACTGCAACTGCTGTTTGAAGAAAGCGAGGAATCCCCGGGTGTTAAGGGACTTGGCGTATTCCGCGGGAAATTTTCCCGTATCCCTCAAAAGCCGGGGCTTAAAATCCCCCATATGGGCTGGAACAGCCTGCGCTTTTTGAAAGAAAGCCCGCTCTTTGCAAATATCGGCGAGGAGCCGTTCGTCTACTTTGTACATTCGTACTACTTAAGCGAGGCTGAGGACGGTGTCGTAAGCGCCGTCACCGAATACGGCTGTGAGCTTTCCGTAGCCGCCGAGCGGGGAAATGTATTTGCCACTCAGTTCCACCCCGAAAAAAGCGGGAGGACGGGCTTAAAAATACTTAAGAATTTTCTGGAAATATAAGGAGGACGGTTTATGTACGCAAAAAGAATAATCCCCTGCCTTGACGTTAAGGACGGCAGGGTGGTAAAGGGCGTGAACTTTGTCGATCTAATAGATGCAGGCGATCCCGTTGAATGTGCCGCCGCATACGACCGTGCCGGAGCGGACGAGCTCGTATTCCTTGACATCACCGCCTCCTCTGACGGACGCAAAACGACCGTTGATATGGTGCGCCGTGTAGCCGAAAGGATATTTATACCGTTCACCGTCGGCGGCGGCATACGCACTGTGGAGGATTTTCGTGAAATATTAAACGCCGGCGCCGACAAGGTATCGGTAAATTCCGCAGCGATAAAACGTCCTGAACTCATCAGCGAAGCGGCGGAAAAATTCGGCTCCCAATGCGT
>DBQZ01000062.1:0-9051 GCA_002305435.1 Clostridiales bacterium UBA1381 | reverse complement strand
GCGGGGAAACTTGAGCACTTCCTCGACGCTTTTACAAAAGGCAAGGCTGATGCAGTGCTTGCGGCAAGTCTTTTCCATTTCAACGAGATAAAAATAAACGATTTAAAATCATACCTGGCGGAAAACGGCGAACCGGTCCGCCTTTTGGAGGAGGACAAACGATGAAGAAAAACGATCCGTTCAGCAACAAAAAATTCGGCATTACCTGTATTAAATTCGATTTTGTTTCAGCCAAATACTTCATCATGGCAGCTATAATCATGTTCCATATCGTACCCCTGCTTCTGATGTTTTCGGCCGAAGCGCAGACAATTCTGTATTCGATATTTATGGTAATGCTGAACCCCCTTTTCCTGCTTCTGGAGCATTTGATATACTCCGCACGCCACGGCTTCAACTTCAAGCTGCCGCTTATAAGCTCTGTACTCGGAGCTCTCTCCATAGTGATGTATTACTATTTTCAAAACAGCGCCTATATGCTTATGACCGGTATTGCGATGCTTGTCGTATACCTTGTAATATCGCTCGTCGGAGCTGTCGTTGGCGGTTTTGTAAAATCGTATCTGTAAGCGGAGGGATATGACATGGTACATTTTAAGGTATTATCCATATCCGACCAGCGCATGACTAAGGATATGCTCAAATTCTACTATGCGGTTAAATACCGCATACCGAGGCTGCTTCTGACGGTGGCAGCCGTACTCCTTTTGATATTCGCCTTCCGCCTGCTTTCTCTTGATTCAACCATAAGCGGGCTTGTCGCCGCATGGGCAGGGGTTATGCTTTTGGTGTATCCCCGCCTCTTATACCGCCGCCCGTACAAGCAGATGAAAGGGCTTTCACAGAGGGTAAAATACGAGTTCGGCGACGATTCCTTCTGCGATATACACAGCGGCGAAAAGTCGGAGTACCTCTATTCCCAGCTGGCTGCTGTATACGAGCTGCCGCTGTATATCTACCTCGTAAGTGAGGATTACGAAATTGCCGCTCTTCGCAAAGAGGATATTGACGAGCTGTCCGCCTTTACCGCTTTCTTAAAGGAAAAGGCCGGCAAAAAATACAAGGTACGCAAAAGGAACTTTTTGTTATGATTCTGCGTCCGTTTCATCCGTCGGATATAGGAGAAATACTTCAGCTATTCTACGATACCGTCCACACGGTAAACGCTTCCGACTATACAGCAGAACAGCTTGATGCTTGGGCAGGCGGCGATACGGACGGGGCTTTATGGAGCCGTGAGTTTTCAGAGCGCAAAACCGCCGTATGCACCGATGGCATCACCATAGCAGGCTTTGGCGATATAGACGCATCCGGCTACCTCGACCGGCTATACGTGCATAAGGATTATCAGGGGTTGGGCGTTGCTACTATGATCTGCGATTATCTTGAGGATGGGTTTCATACAATAACCACCCACGCCTCTATAACCGCCCGCCCTTTTTTCAAAAAGCGGGGATATGATACAATCCGCCGCCAAGAGGTCATTCGGCGTGGTGTTGTGCTTGTGAATTTTTTGATGGAGAAAACAATAGAATGAAAAATAACGGTCTGCTTTTCCGGCAGCCGTTTTTTATTGACAAAAATATTTTTGCATGATACAATTAAGACAGAAAAATAAACAGGAGGGAAAATAATGAAAAAATTTCTGCTTACTCTGGGGCTTATGTCTGCTCTTACCATATCTGTTTCTGCAGCCAACAGGACAGATACGTATTTGACAACCTCTCTTAATTCCGAACTGTCCGGAACGGCAAGTGTAATTTCATATTGTCCAGATACGACCGTCTATGTTTGTACGTATAAAGACGGCCTTTTGACAGATGTGCAAATACCGCAGATAAACCTGGACAGAACCTTCACCGCTGTTCCCGAAACGTTGGATGACGCAGATAAGGTAGCTGTTTATTTATGGCAGTCAGGGACAATGGTACCGTTAAGCAATAACGTATACGACCTTACTGCTATTGACAAGGGCATTGCTGAAGACTCTATGTTCACCTCATATATGCACGAAACAGTATTCGTAACTGATATTGGTTATCCCGAAGGAAGCGATGCACTGATGCGTATCAACGGCATCGACCACAGAGGGATTGAAGTTTCCTATGATATAACCTCTGCCACCGGCATCTGGGGAATTGATGGGGATTATATGTACAACAACCGCAATTATAATGCCTCTCTGCTGAATGATCCCGCTGACCCTTCCGCTCCCTCTCCGGATGAACTTATCAACAAAGGAGATGTGCTTTTAATCGATAGCGTCGGCTCACGGGCATCAACCATTCTAATCGCTGCCTCGCCGTATAAAATGGATACAGAAGCAGCTGATTTCCTCGGCTGGGCAGATTATACATATCACTCATATTCGTCATCCACCCGCGACGGTTGGATGTACGGGGCAGTCACCGACTGTTATATAGAGGATGATGAAGCTGTATTTTCTATCGGAGATACGGTATGGTCGGACGATAAGGACAGGCCTATCCCTATGGCTGAAATAGAATTTGGCGACGATGGCACGCTTCTTAACTGTTCTTTGGGTACTGTCCGTTACAGCGAGCTTGATCCGCCAAAAGACAGTGAAGATCGCAGCTATGATATGATGGTACTCTATACATATCGTAATATAGTCCAGTCGGCAGCAGTTTACCGGCTGACAAACGCACCTGCCAATTACACTATTCCCGCCAAAAACATCCCCGGCGATTACGGCAGCTATGGCTTAATAATAAACGCTGAGTCTAACGAAAACGGTATCTCAGTAGATATGTTTGACGTTGAGAGCAATGCAATAAAAACTCTTACAATGGCAGCCGGAACGCAGCTGTGGCCGTCTACGGAGGATTCCTTCCGCCCGGCAGAGGCTTCAGATTTATCAGCCATATGTGACCGAACGATTTTTGCAGATTACTACAGAGAGCTGCCGCTAACTCTTTGCCGTTATCGTGATGATGATACCGGAGCTATAACCTCCCTTTGCCTTGCAGGCATGGAGGACAGCAGTGCAGCTGTCAAGTTCTCTTATGATTCTTATGCTGCAATGACCTCCTCCGCCATACTTTCCTCACGATATTTTATAGGCAACGGTATTACGGAGGTATGGGCTGCAGATGATATGAACTCCACCTATGCACAGCAGCCGGAGTATTACAGCGCAGCAGAAGCTGCACCGGAGGATTACCTCGTACTTAACCAGAATACTGCCGCCTGCTTTGTCGATTTTGACAGCACAACAAAGAAGCCATCTCTCATCCTCCGTTTTTCAAGCGACAAATCCGCTCCAAACACCTCCATAGAAGAGGATGGTTGGACGGCAGAAGGTCATCCGGCAATAATGGTCACTGAAGTCGGCGAGGATTATGTAACGGGTATTGAAAACGGCGCAAATGTAACATATGAAACTATATCAACCACCTCCCTATACGAGATACAATCTTCTGTTTTCGCCAACCGGCAGTATGATGCGGCTATGGTATGGCATCAAGGCTCAGAAGGAGCCCTTTCCGACTACATTTCCGCCGGAGATATAGTCATTGTAGATACGTCAGGCACCCAAATAAACACAATGCTTAAAATGGCTGACAGCGGCTATGTTACCGAAAACGGAGGCCCCGTATGGCCTAACGGCGTTAAGCATATTTACTCTGAAGCCCGTGATTCGTGGATTGGCGGTACGGTTTCATCGGTACAAGAGATAAACGGACAGGCATCCATACAAATAGGCGAAGAAAACGTTTTTATATCCCCTGAAGAACCTGTCGCCGTATTATCAGGCGCCACTATTGACGCTGAATCATCGGCAGACATTATCGAGGAAGGCGATATTGTGATAGTAAAGATGTTCCGCAGTTTGGTACAGAATGTGTTCGTTTATAGGATACATAGCTAAAATATCCCCGATACACTAAAAAAAGAGATACAGGACGTACCGTACGAGCCTGTATCTCTTTTTTATACGCATTTTAAAAATCCGTCACGACACCCGCTTTTTATACTGCGACGGGGTCA
Source organism: Clostridiales bacterium UBA1381 (assembly GCA_002305435.1). Lineage (GTDB taxonomy): Bacteria > Bacillota > Clostridia > UBA1381 > UBA1381 > UBA1381. Next base: position 5,040 of record DBQZ01000062.1, on the reverse strand, counting down.
TGCCGGTATACTTTTTAAACACCGCCGTGAAATTCTTCGCATCGCAGTAGCCAACGTCCATCATCACATCAATGACCTTGCGGTTTTCGCTTCTCAGCATCTGGCACGCTTTCTCCACCCGTGTTTTCTGGATGTATGCCGAAACGCCCATGCCGGTCGCCTCCTTGAACTTGCGGCAGAAATAATTCGGACTCATGCTGACGAGCTCTGCCAGCTCCTCAAGATGTATGTCGGCATTGTAATGGTCGTTTATGTAGGCGAGCGATTCCCCGCAGTCGAAATGCTTCGTATCGGCGGCCGCCCCGTCCGTGTACAGGCGGTATGTCAGGATAAACACCTGCATAATATACTGGCGGAGCATATCCTCCCAGCCTGGATGCTTTGAGTTGTATTCCACGAGCATATCCTTGTAGGCTGTGTGTATCTTTTGTGCATACGTACCTCCGGCTTTTATCGGCAGCATGAAAAGACTCTTGCCGCCGCAGGGGGATAGAAAATCGGCAAGGCCGCAGTCAACAGCAAAAAGCCGATCCATCGTTTTTTGGGAAAACATACATTTGTATACAACAAGCGCAGCCGATTCGGGAGCATCGTTATATATGCAGTGTACCACACCCGGCGGTATCAAAAAAAGGCTGCCCTTAGATACCGGATAATGAAGTCCCCCGGCCTCATAACAGCCGCCGCCCTCCGACACGAACAGCATCTCGTAAAAATCATGGCTGTGCAGCCATCTTTTATCATTACAGATGTATTTCTTAAGGCAAATATCCTCGCCCATTCCAAATTCATATTTCTTTTCTATAATAGGTACATTCATAATTTCACCCCTGCAAAAGAGTATAGCATAAACCATAGAAAAAGGCAAGCCCCTTTGATATAATTTGCCGTGTTAATTTTTTTGGCTGTAAATTTCAGGAGGTGTTTTTATGGCTGTCAACAAGGTGAAAAAGGTAAGGGATATGACTACAGGCACGCCTATAAAGGCGATAATCCTTTTTGCGCTGCCGATGCTTGCCGGGAATATATTCCAGCAGTTTTATAATTTTGTCGATACTACGGTTGTAGGTAAATTTGTTGGGGCGGACGCTCTTGCAGCAGTCGGCACGACCGGTTCGATGAATGCGCTTTTAATATGTATAGCAATGGGGCTTTCCAACGGTGCGGGGATAATCATATCCCAGTGCTTCGGCGCACGCCGCTACGATGAGATGAAAAAGGCGATATCGGCGATGTTTTACGTCGTGATAACGGTAGGCCTTGTAATTACGGCTGCGGGGATATTTTTAGCACGTCCGGCAATGCGGCTTTTGGGAGTGCCGGCGGATATTCTTGAAATGTCGGTTCTGTATATGCGTATAGTGTTCGGCTTCTGCCTTACGAATATCCTCTATAACGCCCTTTCGGCGATACTCAGAAGTGTCGGCGATTCAAAAACGCCGCTTTATATGCTGATAATATCGTCGATAATAAACGTCGTTTTAGACCTCGTATTCGTGCTTAAATTCCACATGGGCGTAGCAGGGGTGGCATATGCAACGATAATCGCCCAGGCGGTTTCGGCAGCGCTTTGCGGTGTCTACATAATCCGTCACAAGCATGAGCTCTACCTTGACAATCTGCCGAAAAAGCCGCCCCGGTATATGATAGTAAAAATAATCAAGATAGGTCTGCCGGCAGCTATGCAAAGCGCAATGATCTCAATCGGCGGCATCAGCGTGCAGGGGCTGATAAACTCCTTCGGTACAAGTGCAATGGCGGCTTATACCGCCTCGTCGAAAATAGATTCCCTGGCGATACAGGTGCTTTGTTCTCTTGCTGCGGCGCTTTCGGTTTACAGCGGCCAGAACATGGGCGCCGGAAATATCGCCCGTATACGTTCGGGACTCAGGCAAACTCTTGCGGTTATGGTGCCGGTATGCGGCGCTTTAGCCCTTGTGATGCTTGTTTTCAAGCGGCAGATACTCGGTATTTTCCTCGATTCCTCCGCAGCGGCGGAAGCTATAGATATAGGCTGTATTTACCTGTCGATAATCGGTATCGGCTACATAATCGCTGGTATTATGCAAAGCTACCAGAACCTATTGCGCGGCTGCGGTGATGTGAACGTATGCGTAGCCGCCGGAATAGCGGAGCTTTGCGTAAGGGTGGGAGCGTCTTACCTGTTCGTGCAGTTCTGGGGACTTACCGGTGTGTTCATTGCGATTCCCGTATCGTGGATGTGCGGCTGTCTCATCCCTGTCGTGCGGTATTACAGCGGCAAATGGCGGTATAAGGGCGTTATGAAATAATTGCATAAAATCCTCAGGAAACCATTGCAATCCTCCTCTAAATGCGGTATAATTTTATTGATACAATAAACAAGATACAGGGGGATAAAAATGCTGGCTCAAATAAACACTTGCGGACTTATTGGCATGGACGGCTTTCGTGTATGCGTGCAATCAGACATTTCCAACGGCCTCAGCCAATTTGACATAATCGGTCTGCCGGACACGGCTGTTAAGGAATCACGTGAACGCATCAAGGCTGCGATAAAAAACAGCGGCCGCTCGTTCCCAATGAAAAAGGTGACGGTAAACCTTGCGCCCGCCTCCCGCCGCAAGGAGGGTGCGTCCTACGATTTGCCGGTGGCAGTTGCGGTGCTCTCATCCTCCGAGCAGCTGTTTATCGAGGACAGCGATCGGACAATGTTTATAGGGGAGTTGTCGCTTGACGGCTCCATAAGCAGAGTGAGAGGCGTGCTTGCTATGGTTATAGCCGGCCGCAGCATGGGATACGACCGCTTCTTCGTGCCGGCGGAAAATGCCGCTGAGGCATCTGTCGTCGAGGGGGTTGAAATATACCCTGCCCCATCCCTGCAAGCCATCCTTGAGCATTATTGCGAGCAGCAAAAAATACAGCCGCTTAAGGCGGATATATCAGCGCTTATGCAGGCGGCTGATAATACGATCCTCGATATGGCGGATGTAAAGGGGCAGGAAAGCGTTAAACGGGCTTTGGAGGTGGCTGCAAGCGGAAATCACAACGTGCTTCTTGTCGGCGAACCCGGCTCCGGAAAGTCTATGCTCGCACAGCGTATCGGCGGGATCCTGCCGGATCTCTCGTTTGAGGAATCGCTCGAGGTGACAAAGATACATTCGATAGCCGGAACACTGCCGCCGCAGACGCCGCTTATCACCACACGGCCGTTCCGCAGCCCACATCATACCGTATCCCCGGCAGCCCTGTCGGGAGGCGGCTCCATTCCCCGTCCGGGAGAGCTTTCGCTTGCTCACAACGGAGTGCTGTTTTTAGATGAGCTGCCGGAGTTTAAGCGGGATGCGCTCGAGACACTGCGTCAGCCGCTTGAGGACGGTGTAGTTACAATCTCCCGTGTGAACGCATCACTTACATACCCCTGCAACCTGCTTTTAATAGCTTCTATGAACCCGTGCAAATGCGGCTATTTCGGCAGCCGCACACATCAATGCACCTGTTCGCCGTCACAGATAACACAATACCGCAACCGTGTATCTGGGCCGCTGCTCGACCGGATAGACATACAGCTCGAAGTCCCTGCGGTAAAATTCGACGATCTATCCTCATTAAAAAGCGGGGAAAAAAGCGCCGATATAAAAAAGCGTGTCAACCGCGCCCGCCGTATTCAGCTTGAGCGGTATAAGGACTACAAAATATATTCCAATTCGCAGCTTTACGGTTCCCTGCTCGAAAAATTCTGCCCGCTTGGTCAGGCGGAAAACAAGCTCTTAAAGGCCGCCTTTGACAAACTGGGGCTTTCTGCAAGAGCACATTCGAGAATCCTTAAGGTCGCACGGACAATTGCCGATTTGGACGGGGCGGAAAGTATTGATACGAACCATATCGCCGAGGCTATCCAGTACCGCAGCCTTGACAGGAAATTTTTCGGATAAGGAGTTTTAGCATATGGAAAAGTTTTTTGAATGGCTGCGCAGCTTTCTTGCACGGTTTCTGCCGAAGGGAATCATGCGTATAGCAGAACCGTTTCTGTCAGTGCAGTTTTTCACCTTTCTTGTGATAGGCGTGATAAATACGCTCAGCACGACCGTAATCGCAACGATACTCGACTTTATTACGGGGGCGGTTTTCAGCCCGGATATGATACTCCTGCTTGAGCGGTACAGTGTGACGTTTATTATCGGCTACGTGCTGTCGCTTGTGGTATCGTTTCTCTTAAACTCGCATTTTACATTCCGGGAAAAGCCGACGCTTAAAAAATTTATAAAATTTCCAGTAAGCTATATCCCGAATTTCGTTATACAGTATCTTCTGGTGTGGATATTCACCGCCCTCAACTGGAACAGGACGCTTGCCTACTTAATAGCAGCCGTCTGCGCACTGCCGATAACGTTTTTAGTGATGAAGCTGTTTGTGTTTAAGAAAAAGAACGAAAAATAATTTTGGCGCATCGCTTTGATGCGCTTTTTTTCTGGAAAAAATTTATCCGCATATAAATCCCGACTCGGAACAAAATATGTGTGTAGTCGATAACAGTCGAGAGAATATGACAAAAGTTATATGATACCGACCGCAATCGACTTGATATAAATATTCTTTAAATGAAAGGAGAACAACCAATGAGCAAGAACAAGATCAACGTGCCGGAAGCAAAGGCTGCCATGGAACAGTTCAAGATGGAGGCTGCAAACGAAGTAGGCGTGAACCTAAAACAGGGCTATAACGGTGACCTGACAGCAAGACAGGCAGGCTCCGTCGGCGGACAGATGGTAAAAAAGATGATCGAAGATTACGAGAACAAAATCAAGGGCTGATTGTAAAAAAAGCTTTTATGAGCCGTTTTCTTGACCGTGACTTCCTATCCCGATAAGAAATCGAGATGCGGATCAATGGACTAAAAAACGGATTTTTGAAAAATCGCATACCAAAAAGGTCGCCTTGAAAAACTGATGTGACCCAAAAAAGTTAGACTTTTTATAGCGTAGTAGTTTTATGACTGCTACGCTATTTTTTATATAGCCCAAACAGAGAGCTGATACTCAACCGGACTCTTTCACCCAA
>DBQZ01000095.1 GCA_002305435.1 Clostridiales bacterium UBA1381 | reverse complement strand
ACGATGAGAGCGGTCATAACACAGGTGAAGAAGTGACTATAGACAACGTAGGAACAGCAGCGTTGACTGTATCAAACAGCAGCGGCGAAACGCTGTTTACTGACGTATATCTTGCATATTATCGTGAGGATGGTACGCTTGCAGGGGTATTTAAGCCCGAGAGCATAACTTCTGTACCGGCCGATGGAAAGCATTATATCGTTCCGATAAATTGCAGCGACGCAGAAGCGCCTGATGACGCAGCCTATGTGAAGGTGTATTTGTGGAAAGTAGACGTGGTGACAAACGGTAATGTAATAGAGAGCATATCACGGACGTTTGAGCCTGTATGCGATGCGAAAACCCTTACGAGATAAACAGCAATAACCGTTCCGGGAGAAATCCCGGGGCGGTTTTTATTTGTCGAAAGACAAGGGTAAATAAAAGGAAATTTCGTGTAAATTTTCGCTTGAAAAATTTGCTGTAAAGTGGTATACTATGAAAAATACACGGAGGAGGAATACCATGCAGAAAAAAATGACTACGCGCGATATAACATTTGCAGCCATACTTACGGCAATATCGTTGCTCTTGACTTTTAACCCCATAAAAATAACTCTCGGTCCGTTTACAATGACACCGGCATCCCACGTGCCTACGATGGTGGCGCTGTTCATAAACCCGGTTGTAACGCTTTTAACGGTAATCGGTTCGGCGGTGGGATTTTTGATAGTGACAAATCCGATAGTATCAATACGTGCCGCTTCGCACATAATATTTGCACTTGTCGGATATAAGATGCTCAGAAGCAGGGTTAATGTATTTTTGACGGTAATAGTGACCGGCGTACTCCACGCAGTGGGGGAGATGATAATAGTATTCCTCTTAACACCGCTGATAATGCCTGACGTCCTCACCGGCACAACGGCTGCAGCTTATGCGGTGACGGCGCTTACGCTTACATTGGTACAGCACGGTGTGGACTGCGTTATAGCGGTGCCGGTGCTGACGGCGCTTAAGAAGGCGCATTTGATTCGTCTGCCTCTGACGTTTGCAAAGCTCAGGGCACATGATGCAGAGGTGTCTCTTGACAGAGCATAAACAGTATAAACGGAGTCTTTAAAGGCTCCGTTTTTTTGTTGCAAAAATCAACAAAAAATTAAAAAAACACTTGACATTGTTCCTTATATCTGGTATAATATTTAAGTACTTGGCCCGGTAGTTCAGTTGGTTANNATCCGGGTCGCCAAAAGCAAGTCTTATCCGAGACTTGCTTTTTTTGTGCAAAAAATATACCGCCTGCAAATATACAGACGGTATAACAGTAAACGGTCGAAAAGATATTTTAGTGTCCCCTTTGTGCAGAAACAGACTTTCTGTTTTGGTGTCCCTTTTGTACAAAGTTCGCCTTATTTTAGTGTCCCCTTTGTAATAACCATAACATCCTCAAGTGGGCGTTTCGGTACGTTTACGGTACCGTTTTCGTCAATGAAATACTTCACATCACCGGAGAAGTCGCACATAACGCTTTTTTGCGCCGCATATCCGACTGCCAGAAGATACAGTACATCAAATTTTTCATCAAGCTCCAAAAGCTCCTTTATCTTGGGTCTCTGTATAGCTCCCAGCCAGCAGGTGGAAAGCCCCGCATCTTCTGCAAACAGCATCATGTTGGTTACAGCTGCGCCGGCATCGGTTTCAAAATTGCCGTCTTTAATGGTTCTGTCGCCGAGAACGGCTATGTAGCAAAGCGGTCTTTCGCCTTCCATGGGAGCGCCGTCGGGGAGGTATGCCGCCCATTTTATAAGCGGGAACAGCTCTTCTATTACTGCGCTGTCATCTATTACGGAGAATTTTAAGGGCTGCATATTGCCCCCGAAAGCGGCTACACGGCCGCAGTCTATCATCTCCTCAATGAGATTGTGCGGTACGGTTTCCTGCTTGAATTTACGAATTGTGCGTCTTTTAAAAATCGCTTCCTTAACTGTCATTGTTATCCCTCCTTGGATTTTGTCTTCCCGTATATTTTACCACTTTTGCCGGGAAAAATCAAGTCCCGGACAAGGATACCATAAATCCGTCGAGACGGGTAGTCATAATATCGCCGGCGATTATCGTTTCACCGCAGCAAAGAAGGTTTGCACGTACGCCTTTTTCCGATTTGTCAGGATAATTTTTCACCTCATACGTATAGCGTACACATTCTTTGCCGAGATACGGTTTAATATCAAGCCCGACCTTCTTTTGCAGGCGGTTGTAATTATCGTATACATCGTCGAGTGTATCGGGGAGTGTGACCTTTTCCTTTTCGATATAGCGGCCGCCGGTTTCCCAGCCGTAGGAGGCCAGAAACTCAATATTCCTCACGTTCTGTCCGCCGCTGTCGGCAAAGGCCGTATATATCGCCGCCACAACTATCACCGCCGTTACCGCTGCTGCGTATAAAATCCAGCTTTTCATCCAGCTCACCTCGTTTAATTTTATACAATTTTTTTGAAATTATAACCAGTATGTTTTTCTTTTGCGGGCGCAAAATATAAATGCGCAAAACACGCAGAAAGGAGTGGCATTCAGATGATGGATAATACAGCGCTGATACTGATTATCATAGGCGCAATAAATTGGGGACTTATCGGCTTATTTGGCTTTGATGCCGTAGGCGCTCTGTTCGGAGGGCAGATGTCGATAATTTCCCGCATAATTTACACTCTTGTCGGAATAGCCGGACTGTGGTCTATAACTATTCTGTTCAAGGATAAAGTCCCTAAGCATGCACATTAAGGCGATGGGCGGAGATGTTCCTCAGGCGAATGTCTCCGCCCGTTTTGCAATAATTTATAACAATTTCATAATAACTTTTTAACAAAAATATAATTTTTGAAATCATTGTTGAATATTGACAAAAAAACGGCTTTAGTGTATAATTTAATTATAGATATTAAATGTAAGGAGCGATAGTTATGAAAAAGAAGTTGTTTGCGTTTTTTATAGCATTCGCCGTTTTATCCATATTATGCACAAGCTCAATGGCAGCAGAAGCCCCTCTGACCTTTGAGATACGCAGCGGTGAGGCATGGGTTACAGAATGTGACCGCATGACGGCAGAGGGATATATAGAGGTGCCGTCACAATACTTGGGCGTGCCGGTAGTAGGCATTGATGATTTTGCGTTTTACTTCTGTGAAAATGTTACGGAAGTATCACTGCCGGAAACTATACGGGAAATAGGCGAATGGGGGTTTGCACGCTGTTTCTCCTTGGAGGAGATAAACGTGCCGCAGGATACGGAGCTTGGCTTGGGAGCTTTTCTCGGCTGCCCGTTATAAGAGAATGAGACCGGCTTTTAAAAGCCGGTTTTTTCGTGGCAATTTTCCGAAAAAAGCCGCCTTTTATATGTCGGGGAAAATTCCCGGACACACAAAAGGCGGTAGATTTATATATTTGATGTCTTGTTTTTGGCAAGGATACTTACCTCATTTTTATCCTCATTACAGATTCGCAGCGAATCACGCACTTTCTGTGCTGTCATTGACCATACTGCTGACGGTAGGCTGGAGCTACGCAGGAAATCGAGTGTTTCTGTGCGGCATTTTGCCAAAGCGGTCGCAAACAGCCATGCTTGCATCATTTGCACGTAATAATGCTCACTGCTGACGGCGGCGGTTTTTTCCAAAACTGTGCCTATATATTCTGAGTCGAGGTAAAACGACATCAGCGCCGACAGCGTCTGACGCAAACACCAGGGATTGTCAGAGCGAAGCAGGGCGTCTGTTTCTGCAAAGAAGAGCGGGCGGTATTTTTTGATCCCTTTAAAGGATACCGTATCGCAGACTGCCCAGTTTAATATGCGGCCGCAGAAATAGCGGTAGTCGGACAAAAGCTCATCAAAGCCGCAGTTCTTTCCTGCAAGTACCAGCCCCTCGATAATGCGCTCCTCGTGGTAATCCCCTATAGGGCAGAGCAGGAAATCGCTGTAATTTCCCTTTAGTATATCACGGGCGATTTTGCGCAGAACGGGTATGCGCACGCCGAACAGCTTTTCTGTGCCGGGGACAAGACGGCTGTTAAAGAGGCGATATTTCTCATCTGAAGCCGCTTTTAAAGAATCGAGAAATTCAGCGTAATCGCAAGATGTCCATGTATCTTTTTTATACTCCATCCCTCTCATCCTTCCAGCCGAGATAGACTGCCTCTGTGCGGTATATCGGCATACCGTCCTCTGAGAAGCGGCGTTCATATTCCGTCATAACATTGTCCTCAAAATCGCTTGCGTGAAGGTCAAACGTTATATTTTCCAGCTTGTAATTTTCAGCGGCAAATGAATTTAGGGAAAATTCAAATAAGGCTTTGTTGTCTGTTTTAAACCAGATATAGTCTCCGGGGCGGAGGACTTTTTTATATATATCGAGGAAGTTTTTGTGCGTAAGGCGGCGTTTTGCTTGTTTCTTTTTCGGCCATGGGTCGGAGAAATTTAAGTATATCCTCTGCGCCTCGCCGAAAGCGAAAAAGTCGTCGAGCTTGTCAGCATCAAGGCTTACGAAGCGCACGTTGTTGAGACCGAGGGCTTCCGCTTTTTCCATGGCGGTCACGATAACGTCCTCTTCCTTTTCAACGGCGACAAAGTTTATATCGGGGTGTTTTTGAGCCATACCGCAGACGAAAGCGCCTTTTCCGCAGCCTATCTCGATATGTATGGGGTTTTCGTTAGCGAACACGCCCGCCCATTTGCTGCGGCAGGCGGCGGGATCCTTGATCCATATTCTTGCACAGCGCTCCATTCTTTCGGCGCAGTGTTTCTTTTTTCTGACTCTCATTCGGGAGATTCTTCCTTTCAGTAGTTGTATATAACGGAATATAGCGGACAGCTCAGTCCATATCCGCCATTAAGACATGCTCGATTATTTCTGCGCAGTCGGCGACGTAATCGGGGCAGGGACGCTTTTTGTAATACTCAGCCGTCCTTGGCGAGGGGGCGGCTGATTCGCTGCGGGGATTTTTTATCCCCAAAAGCTCGCCGCAGCAGATCGAGCCGTTGCGGCGGTCAAACTCTGCTGCCATCTCCCGCACTTTTTCGTATATCAGCTGCCTGTTCTTAAGATCGCCCGGCACGGCGGTGCTGTATTTCAGCCCTGCCACCATTGCCATGGCGGAAACCGCCCCGCACGTAAGGCGCATCCGTCCCATGCCGCCTCCGAGGCCGTCTGACATACGCATAGCGTCCTCGCATGAAACGCCGAACAGCGGCCCGTATACAGCGGCGATAGACTGCGAGCAGTTGCAGCCGCTCATGAAATTTTCCCTTGCCTGTCTGACTCTGTCCATATTCATTTCCGCTCATCCTCCTTAAGGAATTTTTTATCAACGTCCGTTTTTTTGCATATATCGTAAAGAGCACATTCTCTGCATTTGGGGGAACGTGCCGTGCACAGCGCCCTGCCGTGAGCGACAAATTGGTGGCACATCCTAAGCTGGTAATCCGGCGGTATTAGCTTTTTTAGATCCCGCTCTATATCCTCCGGCTCGGTCTTTTTCGTAAGCCCTATACGGCGGGATATACGCATACAATGCGTGTCCACTACGACCGCCGGCTTGCCGAAAATATCGCCGAGGACGAGGTTTGCGGTTTTGCGGCCTGTGCCTGGCAGGGTGAGAAGCTCCTCCATTGTGTCTGGGACTTCTCCGCCGTATACCTCGACAAGCCGCTTGCAACAGGCTATGATATTCTTTGCCTTGTTGCGGTAAAATCCGGCGGAACGGATGTAGTTCTCAAGCTCCGACTGTTCGGCATTGGCGAAATCCTCTGCGCTTTTGTACCGCTTAAAAAGCTCTTCGGTGACAATATTCACACGGGCATCGGTGCATTGAGCCGACAGCTGGGTTGCGATGAGCATTTCCACCGGCGTTGTATAGTTCAAGGAACATTTAACCTCCGGATACATACTGTCAAGAATAGGGCGCATAGCCTCGGCACGTTCTTTCTTTGTCATGCTTATCCTCCTTGCTTTTTGAATGCTTG
>DBQZ01000094.1:6502-16218 GCA_002305435.1 Clostridiales bacterium UBA1381 | reverse complement strand
CCCTTCCGCTGACGCAGCAGAAGTATCGTTTCCAAATAATTCTCACCCGACTCATGGATAGCCATCAATTTCACCTCTCTTATGTTCTATACTGCTTTTTCTCCGTTGATAAACACCGATACAACCTCTGCTTCAAACCGTGTCGGCAGCTCGGTGAATATACAAATATCCGCATCTTTGCCGTTCTCTATACTTCCGACCCTGTCGGCTATACCGCAGTTTTTAGCTGCTGTTATCGTTATCGCTTCAAGCGCCTTCTGCTCGTCCATGCCGTATTTTACAGCAAACACCGCACATAAAGGCAACCGTTCTATCGGTATTTCGGGATGATCCGTAATTATCGCTACCGGTATCCCCGCCTCTGAGAGCTCTTTATACGTTGCAAACGTCATTTCCCTGAGCTCCGGCTTGCTTCTGTCAGTAAACGTCGGCCCGAGCATTACCTGCATACGCTCACGCTTCAATATGGGGATTATCTTTGCCCCTTCGGTACAATGCTCTATAGTTACCCAAAGTCCAAACTCCTTGCCCAGCCGTATTGCCGTGCATATATCATCGGCACGGTGCGCATGAACCTTTACCGGTATCTCCCGCCTTAATGCCGGAATAAGAGCCTCAAGCTTCATATCGAAATCTGGCTTATCGTTCTGATCCGGATCCTCCTCATAACGGCCAAGCTCCCTTTCATACTCCCGTGCTTTGGAAAATATCTCACGTATCATGGCGGCAATACCCATCCTCGTGTTGGGCGTTTCTTCCTTATCGCCGTATACGGATTTTGGATTCTCACCCAGGGCGATTTTTATGGCTGCCGGAGCTTTTACTACCATATCATCTATACATATCCCCCGTGTTTTAACAGCGGCAAACTGCCCTCCTACCGGATTTGCGCTGCCGGGACCTGTAAGCACTGTCGTAACTCCCGCACGGTATGCGTCCTCAAAGCAGCGGTCAAACGGGTTTATTGCATCTATCGCCCGCAGCTGCGGCAATACCGGATCGGTATCCTCGTTGCCGTCGTCGCCCTCAAAGCCCAAACCGTCCTCGAACATCCCCACATGGCAATGTGCGTCTATAAGTCCGGGCAGAACATACTTCCCCTTAGCGTCTATGATCTGCTCATATTCCGCCTCCGGTATATTTTCCTCGTTGCCAACATACCGTATCTTATCATCAAAAGCCACCGCTCCCTTTTCATATACAGCCCCCGCCATTGTGTATATTTTAGCGTTTCTTATCAGTTTCATCTATTACCCCGCATTTATATAGTTCATCGCAGCAACCGCAGCTACCGCTCCATCGGATACGGCTGTGATTATCTGCCGCAGCGGCGTATCACGCACATCGCCGGCTGCATATATTCCCCGAACGTTCGTCTGCATATTCCTGTCGGTGCTTATAAACCCGCCGTTTGTAACCTCAACCACTGTTGAGGCAAGCGTTGATTCCGGCACTACTCCGACTGCAATAAATACAGCCGACACCTCTATCGTGCGGCTTTCGCCGCCGGAGAATATCTCAGCTTCTGTTACCGTCGTTTCCCCTCTGATTTCCTTAAGCACAGTATCGGTGATTATCTCAATCTTCGGATCAGCCTTAGCTGCCCTTATAAGCGCCGCATCGGCACGGAACTTCTTGCTTCTGTGCACTAAATACACCTTTGAGCAGAATCCGGCAAGATATACCGCATCCTCAAACGCCGTATTGCCGCCGCCTACAACAAGCGTCGGCTGACCTCTGAAAAACGCCCCGTCACACGTTGCGCAGTAGGATACGCCAAGACCCGCAAACCTGTCCTCGCCCGGCACGCCTAACTTGCGAGGTTCGGCTCCTGTGGCAAAGATTATCGTACGTGTTTCGTACGTATTCTTTCTTGTATGGATTATCTTAACAGCCTCGTCTGCTGCTTCTATTGATTTTACCGTTTCGGTTTTAAACTCAATATCGAATTTCTGCGCATGACGCATCAGCGAATCGGCAAGCTCCATACCGCTCGGCTCGTTAAAAAAGCCCGGATAATTATCTATCTCATTTGTCCGCAGTATCTGCCCGCCGCCTGCCAGCTTTTCTATAACCGCCGTTTTCATGCCGCCTCTTGCAGCGTATATTGCCGCCGAAAGCCCCGCCGGACCTCCGCCTATTATAACAACATCATACATTACAGCATTCCTTTCTCCTATTCCCCGTCTTGGGACTTGTCATTCTTATACGCTTCTATAATATAGCGGGGACGGCGCTTTACCTCCTTATATATCTTTCCGATATATTCGCCGACCAGCCCTATCGAAATCATCTGTAATCCGCCCAAAAACCATATCGAACATACCATCGACGCCCAGCCGGCTGCCGTATGGCCGAGTATCTTCTGTACTATCGCATATATACCGTATATAATGCCTATCACACAGGCTGCTGCTCCAACGCCTGTTATCAGCCGTATCGGGTTAATGCTGAACGAGGTTATTCCGTCAAAGGCGAATGAAATCATCTTCTTCAACGGATACTTCGATTCTCCGGCAAACCTCTCCTTACGGTCGTAATATACGCAGTCAGTCTTATAGCCGATAGTCGGCACCATTCCTCTTAGAAACATATTTCTCTCGGGATACTGACTGAACGCCTCCAGCGCCCTTCTGCTCATCAGGCGGAAATCAGCGTGATTATACACCGTCTTTACGCCCATCTTTTCCATCAGCTTATAAAATCCAACCGCCGTCGTACGCTTGAAGAACGTATCGGTATCACGCTTATTACGTACCCCGTATACTACATCACAGCCGTTTATGAACTTCTCCACCATTTCAGGTATCACGTTTATATCATCCTGCAAATCGGCGTCAATTGATATTGTACAGTCGCAGTCCTCCCGAACGGTCATAAGTCCGCCATAGAGCGCATTCTGGTGACCTGCATTTGCTGCCAGCTTTACTCCGGCGACCTCGTGATACTTATCCGAAAGCTCGTCGATAATGCTCCATGTTTTATCCTTGCTGCCGTCGTCTATGAATACTATGCGTGAGCTGTCATTTATCAGCCCGTTTCCTTTCATTCTCTCAAGAAGTCCCCGCATCTGGCGGCAGGTCTCGTAAAGAACCTCCTCCTCATTATAGCATGGAACTACTATATATAAATTTACCGGTTTTTTAGCCATAGTTTCCTCTCCGCATCTAAATTGTTTTAACAGTTTATTATAATTATACAACATTTTTCCCTTTTAGGCAAGTAGAAGCTGTTGATTTTACTGTCTTTTTTTAAATAAATACTGCTTTTCCTCGTCGTTCATTCCTAAAATCCACATCAAAACTGCAAATATTGCAATATAAAGCATGCACTTTACTGCAAGTCCGCCCCAGCCTCCACCAGGCAGGAGAATTTTCATAACAATGCCCGCTGCAGCTGCCAGTATAAGCGGCGGCGCCAACTTCAGCACTCCTATCCAGAATGCTTTTATATCAAGCTTCATACGATATTTATAGTACCAGTTTATAAGTATGCCGTTGACTATAACTATAGCCGTACCGGTACCTGCCGCTGCGCCTGCGGCTCCAAAACGCATGCTTAACGGTATGCTTATTCCAATATTTATAATACCCATGCAAATTGATACAATTGAGTAAAATTTGTGCATATTACGTGCCCTTTGAATCTCCAGTCCAACAGCCTGTACCATAGGTATGGTCATTGGAAGCATTAGAAACAGTGCCGTAGGATACGCCTGTTCATATCCGTCTCCCGCCCACAAAGCGATAAATTCTCGTCCGAATAATACAAATCCGCTCATTATCAGCGATAATACAATAAACTGTATCCTTCCGACACGTCTGAAAAGCAGCTCCGCCTCCGAACTGCCGCTGACAACAAGCCTGTTTATCCTTGGGGTAAATACCCCTGATACCGCATAAGAAAAATTCATATAGTATGTGTTAAACTGCGCCCCTATCGAATAGACGGCTACCACCTCTGCCCCCTTTACTATACCAAGAATATATTTATCCGCTCCCCAGTTTATCTGATCGGTTATTGAATTTAAAAAAATGAATGCCGAAAACGTGCCTATATCACGAAACATTTCACGACTCATGCCCGAAAAGGCAAACTTCATTTTCAGTTTACCAAAGCTGTACGCTATATTAAGCGCCCAAACAACAACTGTCAGCAGCAGCGACATCGTCACCATGCCCACAGAACCTCCGCCGGACAACAACACCGGGAGTACCACAAACGGATTTAACAATGTTTGCAGGGCATTTAACCCCTTCATAACGAAATACCGCTCGTGTACCATTATGTAGGAAAAAAATAGGTTCATAGGAAAACCAAGCGCCGTCTGCACCGTCAGTATATAAATAAGTATTCTTGCTGTGGAAACCTCAGACGGGGATAGGTTCTGTGCAAAAATCAGCTGAGAACATTCCGCCAATACCGACCCCGCTACTAATGCCACAACGCCGATAACTGCAAAAATAACAAGATACAGACCGTTAAGCTCTGCTTCCTTTTTTGCATCGCCTCTCGCTCGGGCAAAATAACGTGTATAAGCCGTTGAAAAGCCGAAATTCAAAAGCCCCAGATATGATACAGTCGCCGCCGCTATGCTGTATACGCCATACTCGCTCTGACCCAGTATACGAAGCATGATCGGCGTATACACCACCGAAATAGCGCTTGAAATAAATATCGTAACGTATGACAATATAACTCCGGCTTTGAGCTGGTCAAGCTTCATTTCTTTTCTTCCTTTCCGCTCTCCTACAGGCAATGTGCAAATACAAGCTTACTGCAAACGGACTTCCCGTGCGCATAGCCGCCTTATAAAGCGGCAGTTGCGCCCGCTTATAAAGTCCTTTCTTTATCTCCCTATATGTCCTGCTTTTAAACAGTTTGCGTACAACCTTAAGCTTTCGGGAAAACGAGCGTTCGCACAGCTCCACTCCCCACAGGTTATCAAGGAACATTTCTGCCATCTGCGACAAGACTATCGGATAATCTCTTCTTGCACCCAAGGCTGCAAGTGCGCTGCGGTGCATTTCTAAAAGCTGATCAAATTGACGGCTGTCATTGTATCTCGCCCTTCTTTGAGCGGGGAGATTGTAGATATAAAGGGGTTTGTTTACAAGTCTCAGCTTATTTGTATGAACGAGGTATTCCAACACAAAAAGCCTGTCCTCACCATTTGTAAAACTACGGTCGAAAAGAATCTTATTTTTCCATATTATATCTTTGCGGAATATTTTACAGACTGGAGAAAAAAAACCGCTTATCTTTTCGCTTACCTGCATAAATTTTGAGGCCGGAACCGAGCTTACTTCCTCGGTATCAGACCACATCCGGCATATTTCCCGTCCGTCGCTATACTTTTGCAGCAAACTGCCGACGGTCATCGAATTGTCCGTATAATTTTCCCGCAGCAAATATAACAGCTCAACATCCACCTCATCATCCGCATCGACAAATACCAAAAACTCTCCTTCGGCAGCTTTTATACCACAATTGCGCGTATCTGACACACCTGTACAGCGTTCTTTCCTTACTGAACGCACCTCGTAATATTCCTCTGCCAGCCTGTCACACAAATCGCCGCTTCCGTCCGTCGAGCCGTCATCAACAAGGATAATCTCTTTTTCAGGATACGTCTGTGCCACAAGCCCGCTGACGCATTTTTCGATATTATTTATTTCATTATATACCGGCACTATAACGCTTATCTTCTCAAGAACCATGTCGTCCCAGCCTTTCGTCAACAGCACGGAATACTTCCTCCGCATCTACATCCGGCAGTTCTGCCACCTCATATCCTGCCGTTTTCATATTCTTTCCTATTTGTACTGCGTTTTTATATAGTCCCATATCATTTATTACATTGGCGGTCTTTTTACTGTATATAATAGGGATACATTCCACCCCATTCGCTGCCGCCGTCACTATTGCGTGAAATTTTGTTGCTATTACCCTTTCCATAGACAGCCAATCATCTAAAAACTCTTCTATATCGCCTCTATATTCCCTGATCTTCAGTCCGCCTATCTCCTGCGCCAACTCATCTGCGGCCTTACGTTCCCCTTCAGGTATGCAGAAGCAGAACAGGGTTGTTTCACCCTCGTTATCATTTATCAGCTTTTTCAAAAATTCAAAGTAATCCGCTTTATATTTTACCAGCTCCGGCCGTATATCAAGATTTATAAGTGATACGCCGAGCGTTTTTGGTTTTATCTTTCGTTTCCTTTTAAGCGAAAACCCAATATCCACCCCCTGCCTCACGCATGGCAGATCGCAAAACATCTCATACGAGTATTTTTCCCTAAAACAAACATCCCGAAAATATCCGAATATCTCCCGGCACAGCGATACATATTTCTCCGTCCTGTACGGTCCAAAATTCGCACAAAGTATATATGCCCCTCTTTTTCTGAACATTTTTATTGTATGCCGCAGCCTTTCCAGTTCCCGGTAATCAAAATTATCCGGTTCTATAAACAACGATCCGCCTACCCATATCAGCGTCTCATAACCTGCGCAGTCGGCGGCAATTTCTGCCCTTTCCATTCCCAGTCTGGAAAATATGCGTGCGGGCAAGCTCTCATACGGCTTTATAGTAATATTGGGGCAGTAGGAGGATAATCTTTCATACCCTTTAACCTCGCCCCAAACCTTTATCTCAAAGTTGATTTCCGGATACCGCTTGGCAACAATATAAGCAAACATATCATCGCCCCAATTATGCGCCGGATATATTTTTAAAAGAACCTTTTTCATCTTTGCATTTCTCAGCTCTTTCCGCTGCGCTCATTAAGATACTGTACAATATCTTCAAACACTTTCGGCCTGCCTATCCAGAAGCCTTGAGCAAAATCGCAGCCCATATCTTTCAGCAGTTCATACTGCTCCTTGTTTTCCACACCTTCGGCTATGACCTTCATTCCCAGGTCCTTAGCCATATCTATACTCTTTTTCAAAAGCACCTTTCCGCTTCCATATATATTATCAACAAGTGATTTGTCGATTTTTAGAGCAGCAAACGGTATTTTCTGCATCTGCACCATGTTTGAAAAACCTCTGCCGAAATCGTCCATATACAGCTCTACGCCCCAGTCCGCAAGCCTGCGTGATATATTTGCTGCATCCCTTGCCATTACCACGCTTTCCTCTGTAACCTCTATTGCTATCCTGCCTTTTTCAACAGAATATTTTTTCAGAAGGTCTGTCACTTCATCGGCAAAAGACGGCAGCGAGAAATACTCTCCCGAAACGTTTACCGATATATAAATACCATCACAGCCCTCACGGTCAAATTCGCTTATTTTTTTGCAGCTGTGCTCAAGCGTTATCCTGTCAAATTCTATCATCATGTTGCTGCCACGGGCGATATTTAAAAACTCCGACGGCATAATAATACCGTAACGGCTGCTCTTTATCCGGGACAATATCTCTACCCCGACTATTTTACCATCGGTAAGCCTTGAAAACGGCTGGTATTCATACCGTATATTATGGTTTACCATACGCCGGTTAAGTTCACTGCGTATTGTTATTTTTCTCTGATAATCACGCCCGCTGTTCTCGGTAAGGATGCTGTATCTGTTTTTACCATTTGCCTTGGCATTTTCAAGCGCCAGCTCCGCTCCGGACAGCATATCCATACTGCTTGTGCTTTCACCTCTATCGCAAAATGCTATACCTGCGCTTATTGAAAACAGCTGCTGCGTCCCACCTATCTCTATAAACCGCCGCTCATTGTTTATCATATCACTGACAAAATCTGTTACAACTTTTTCCGTACCGGGGTCCTGCAAAAACACGCCAAACGCATCCCCTTCAATGCGCCCAACAACAGACGGATGAGGCGCATATCTTCTTATCCTCATAGCAAGCCCCTTTATAAGCTCATCGCTTTCCTTGCGTGAACCCTGCTGATTTAAAAACTTCATATTGTCAATATCAAATATAACGACAGCCTGCAATCTGTCCCTGCAGCTGAAATGCTCACACAGTTCGCGAAATACTCTTTGGGAATACGCCATCGTCAGCTTATCAAATGATATATCCGGCATAGATGTTCTCCTTTTTTATTTCTTGTCAGCATATAACATTTTGCTGACGATACTATTCCCCTTTTAAATTCTTATGCGGCTGCGGGCACATCTCTCCCGCAGCCGCAAAAACAGCTTTAAAACGTCTTATACCGGTTTTACGGCATTTTCAAAGTCTATTGCAAACTGTTCGGGCGTTACGGGTTTTGAATATAAGTAGCCCTCAAACAGTTCCACGCCCATTTCCTTGAGCAACTTTTCCTGTTCTTTTGTTTCTACACCCTCGGCGCATACGGTTATATCCGACATCTTAGCAACATCTGTAATATTGCTTATTAAATTCTGCGCTGTTATCTTATCAATATTCATAACGCAGCTTCTGTCTATCTTAACCATATCAACCGGGAGTTTATACAGCGCTTCAATGTTTGACCTTTCCTCACGGAAATTATCGATAGCTATCTTCACACGCAAAGCTTTTATTGCATTGAGCTTCTTCTCTGCCAATTCCATATCGGCTATCTCTGCCCCATGGCTCAGCTCAATAACGAGATTAGCCGGATCTACGTGTGTCGCTGTAAGAGTGTCGATTATGTTATCAATAAATATCTCGCTTGCCACCTGGCTTAACAGGAAGTTTACGGAAACGAAGAAGTCCTCAGAAAGCTCCTTGTTCCACATCCTGCATCTTGTGCAGGCTTCCTTGATTATCCACTTGCCCAAAAGCTCCATTATGCCGTATTTCTCAGCAATGGAAATGAAGTCGTTAGGCATTACCATTCCAAATTCCTTGGAATCCCAGCGTGCCAGAGCCTCAGCGCCTATCCATTTGCCGTGTGAGTCTACTATCGGCAGATAATAGAGCCTGAATTCCTCGAAATCGTTGTAAATAGCCTCAAAGAACGCCTTATCAAGCGGCGGCAGATTTTCCAAATTCACCGGCAGGCTGCCCTTTTCCAAAAGCTCCATCTTGCGGCGGCGCATTTCTATATCCGCCTGCTCTTTTATCCGCTTGAACAGCTCGATACCAACAGCGATAAACAAGCCTATACATATACCGAGAACTGTAGCAAAGGCAATTACAAGCGACTGAGATATTTGCGGTTTCGTGCTCACCGACGACATAAACGACACATACTGCGTACCGCGGTAATTATTGTAATCGTTTATCGTTTCGTTTGCAAGGTCGATGTATTCTGTAAGCTTTGTATGAATCTTGCCTATCAGGCCGTCAGCTTTTGCCATATACTCCGCCTTGACTTCCTGAGAAACATTATCATTCTTAAAATCGTTTAAAAGATTTGTATAGTAGTATATATCATGATAATTATCAGCTGCCGCCGTACCGCTGTCGATATAGCGTGTGATTATATCATCATATGTGGTGATAACCGTCTCCCAGTCTGTCTCTCTTGTCCACAGATCATTACTTTCATCAACGCCGGTACCATCAGTAAACGCACGGTTTACTCTCTGACCTTCCTTATACTCGCTGTAGAAGTTCTGCATAGATTCGTAGGAGCGGTTGGCGTCGTCCTGGTTTTTCTCCCTTTCAATCTCCAGATTCTGTATTTTGTATTCGAGATTCTTAAGATAAACCTCAGGTTCCTTTGAAAGCAGCCCTTTCCTTACATAGGAATAATACTTGGCGTATTCCACATCCTGCACTCCGGCAAAATACAATGTCAG
>DBQZ01000094.1:5834-6443 GCA_002305435.1 Clostridiales bacterium UBA1381 | reverse complement strand
TAGCCCGAATAGTCCATATTCGTGAAAATATTTGCTATCATGGGCTGGTTCGTCTGAGTATCCATTATATACGTGTTATAGTGCTCGACTATTTTATTTAAGAGCTGGATACCAAACTGGCGGCCGTATTTCCCGTGATGGTTAAGCGTTACCCTATACTGTGTGGGGAAATATTCAAAATCTTCCCCTTCTTCCGCCATGGATTCTATTTTTGTTTCCGTCACGGTATCGGTTATGGGTGTGACCGTCATACCGTTGCGCACCTCTTCAACGCTTATGTCGGAACCAACATCATTTATCGCCTGTTCTATTATTGTCGGCGACATTATCTCATATACATCCAAAGGATCGCCGTTGGCGTCTTTGCCCTCGGCGGCGTTTTCGCCAACAAACTCAAAGCTTGTTGAAACAACGTACGTCTGAGAGCTTTGTACGTACATATAACCGATAAGAGCGCATACTATTGCTGAAAGGAGGACAATCAGAATATGCTTTTTTATGTATTCAATAATATCAACTATTGTTATATTCATTATCTCTCCTCCTTCCCTCTTTTATCTTTCTTCTTCGGGCGGTTATTTTTCTTTCTGCCCGTTTTTTTGCCCTTTG
>DBQZ01000094.1:1308-5752 GCA_002305435.1 Clostridiales bacterium UBA1381 | reverse complement strand
GCTTCTTTTTCGTTCTGTACAAAAACAACATACCATTTCTTAATAGCTTCGATTATAACGACTACGAGCAGTACCGCAAATCCGGCTATGACAAACACCTCTATCAATCCTATCAGCACTGAAATATTTGCATAGCTCTTAGTCACTATTTCGCATGACACGTAATCGCTTGAAAGCTCTCTGAGATATTCCTGAACCGTCAAATCAGCCTTTGCTATAAGTGCGGAAGAAGTCGTCTCCAGCTCTGCCATCATTGAATCCGCCACTGCGGTTATTCTTGCGTGTTCCTCTGCATTCTGCAGTGAAGCGCTGTAGAACTCTATCTGCCGGCTGTTTTCGCTGATGTCGGTCATCATATTGTCCGCTTCCACCTGATGATTCAAAGCACGCTGAGTTATGTCGTCATACCCGGTTTTTGGGCGCGCTTGGTATAGGCCGTTATCCTTATCATACGTGGGAATAACGATATTTTCCTCGAATGTATGGTCATAAGCATACATCGCCTGTGTGCTTATATCGCCCTCACTTCTTGTTTTCTGGTACGTTATAAATTCTTTCTCATTATTCGTTTCAAGGATATTTATAAATTCCTGTGTATCCTTTGCCAGACCACTTGATGATACGTAAGAGATAAGGTTCTGTATCTGGTACGTCTGCAAATTCGTGAACTCAGTTATCAGATCCTCAAACGTGAGACCTGTCTCATCGGAATAGAAGCCGCCGTTTTCCGCATTTTTCGGCTGGAGATAGTTTATGTACGTTGAAATCTGGTTGTTAAGCATATTTGCATACTCCAGATAATCGTAACCCTCATAGTCGATCGAACCTTCCAGGCGTGGGATTATATTCTCCTCTGCGTGCTGTTCAACAAGATAACGTGAAAAACTCGTGTAAAGGTGATTTAAGAACTTCTCACCGTCCACATACGGCAGGGCGCCGAAGGCCGTCGTCAGCGTCATCTTATGTACAGGCCGCATTACTATACGGTATTCGTTGACAAAATAGGAATAATCCTGTCCTGCCATCCTCGCCTCATCTATCCTGTCCTGCAGATCTGCCGGAGCCGATTCATTTATAATTATATCATCTCTAACATCGTCAGCAGTTATCTGCATCAGCGGATTTGTCTCTGCATTGTAGCTTTCAACAGCATCATCTATAACATCTGTATTTAAAATATCATAGATATTAAACCGTGTGTTATCCGGATATACTCCCTTTTCCGAACCCGGATAAACAAGCGAAAGATCAATGCTGTCCGTATAATGCACCTGATAGCAGTTATACGCAAAGTACAGCAGAACACATATAAGCCCGCCGATTATTATCGGCACTTTTTTCTGCCATATGTACATTAGCAGCTTCATACCATTCTCTCCTTTTACTTTATTTTATCTGCCGCATCTAAAGCAGCAGCATACTATACAACATCTTCACCCGCCGCCCTACAAAAAGTAAAACAGCATAAATCTAACATCGAAAAAGTAGTCAAGCGCAAACCCGTACACTATCCATATTGCCGAAATTATCGACATTAAAAGGTACAGCTCCTGTTTTCGGACAATGCAGCGGTACATAAAGTACGCTATCTTTATGATGATGCCTGCTATAAACAGAGCAAGTCCTACAAAGCCGAAATTTACTATGAATCCCAAATACGCCTGATGCGGTCCAGAGCCTCCGCCTACTTCCTCTACGAAATCCTCTTCATACATACCGTTTAGCATCGAACGGCTGCCGAATAGCTTTTCATCTATTCTGCCGTCTGCTATATACCCACTGTATCGTTCCCACTGAGTAGTTCGTCCGCTCGTCAGATAATCTGCGGAGCTTCCGGCTATATCAGAATATTGCAGCTCTATGCGTTCCTGCAAATTCTGCACAACTGTCAGGTTTCGTATTGCCGGTATCGCCATTGCGCCCATAACAACACCTGAAACTATAAGTCCAACGACAAATATCATAAACACCGCTTTTTTTCGGTAATAGAATACTGTGTATGCCACCAAGCCTCCCACATTACATAGCAAGCCTGTTATACTTCCAGCTCCGATTAAGAAGTAATACAAAACCGCAATTAGTATTATTTTTACTATCTTCAAGCGGTATATATTCTCCTTTAGCGTCAGAACCGAGAATATTGCTATATTTATAAAGAAGCCAAAATAGTTAGGGTCATTAAAGCTTCCGTTATAGCGCACATCCTGATAAATGTTGCCCGCAATAAGTCCGTATATGCCGGATATTATAACCATGACCGGCAGGATGGACACAAACTTCTTAAGCGTCTGGGGGCTGTCATGGAGCTTTATCGCCGTAAGTACAGCGTAGAGAACGTCTCCGACAAAACCGACAATCGTTCTGAGCAATAGTACAGAATCAAGCGGCGGCTGTTCACCTGCGTCTATGTACGTCTGTCTCAATATGCCCATATCGGTACTCGGCAGACGGAATATAGAAAAGAGGATTATTACCGCCAATGCCGGCAGCATCCATGCTTTCAATTTCGATTTTCTCAAATCGAATACTATAAACCGTAATATCAGCAAATAAGAAAAATAACTCATTGCAGATGTTCCGACTGCCAATATCAGCTGTTCCTGAAAGAATATAAACGCCAGCGGTAAAAGATAAAACTCATCAAAGAAAAACAGCATTACCGCACAAGCCATTATACCTATACCGCAGACAACTCCCGCTTCGGGAATAAGCATCAACACTATGCAGTCCAAAAGCATAAACGAAATGCCTATCCTTGGGAGCCATTTCATATACTCCCGCTTAGCTCCCGGAGCTTCTGCCACAGCAGTTGTCATCAAGCGCCACCTCCTCAAACATCTTACCGTTATCATCATATTTTCTTTCCCTTAAAACCCCTTTTAGCCGCTTTATCTCCTCCGGAGCGTTTATAAGCTCAAAAAGGGCTTTAGCCACCGATATATCATCATTGGGACATATTATCCCGCAGTCTTGTATCTGTTTTTCTGCCGACTGGTACCGTGTAACCACCGGTACTACTCCAAGTATCATAGCCTCCGTTACCGCTATCGGCTTGCCCTCATATTCCGACGTTAGGGCAAATATATCACATTTTGAGATGTAAGGTGCAATGTTAAGCCTGCTTCCCATCACCTTCAGGCAATCGCCCACACCATGCTTTTTTATAAGCTCCTCAAAGTAAGCCCTGTCAGCTCCGTCGCCGAAAACGTACCAGCAAAACCGGCAGCCCTTTTCCTTGAGATACACCGCCGCCCGCACTATTCTGTCAAGCCTTTTTGACGCTGTATCAAGACGGGCAGCCGTCACTATATTGACAACGCTTTTATCAGGGATGAAGTCTTCAGCTCCGCTATTGGCCGCTTTTCGCAGCCTTTCGGGCGATACGACATTTTCCACCACAGAGGTTTTATCCGAAAATTCGGAAAACACACCGTCAAACACCCTCTTCATATCTTCCGACACAAGAATTATCCTGTCAGCCTTTTCAAACATTTCCCGATCAAGCTCGGGTTCAAGACCCATTTTTTGATAGTCCGAATGAAAAAGCGCCACTCTCCGCTTTGCATATATTCGCTTACTCATGGCGTAGTAATCTGGAAATCCCTCCATATAGCCTACAGCCACATCAAAATGCTTTTTTACCCGGCGGGCATTTTTTACTATTCCCCGGGACCACATAAGCTGGAACGAGCGTACAATCGGCGGTTTCTTCCTATATATAAACTTCCGGATATACATCCCGTGAATAACATTGCCTACAAAACGCCACAACCGCTTTGCAAGCGGACTTTTTCCAGGCAGAGCGCTTTTTAGCACATTTATGCTGCCCGGTATCCTGTCCATCAGCTCTCCTGTATTATATGAACATATCAACGAAATATCATATTTATTTTTATCAAGCGCATACAAAAGTTCTATAAGGCTGCTGGAGGAACCGCCTATGTGCATATCCTCCATAACAAAAAGCACGCTCTTCCTATGCAGAAGATCTATCAGCCTTTTCGTCTGAATGATATTGTTCTTGTTTTTATCAACAAACTCCTTAGCCCGTCGCCCTATATAGTCAAGCTCCGCCTTTTCACGGCCGCAGACATCACGCAGCTTCTCAGCAAGCGCTCCCGGCTCGTCTGCATATATTAAATACTCATCGTACTCAGCCGGTATTCCCGGCAGGCGGAAGCAAACGACCGGCCTTGAGGCGCTCATATATTCCATAACCTTTGACGGGAAGGCATACCTTGTCGCCTCGTCCGTTTCATATCTGGGATTTACAAGAACGGTTGCCTCCTCCTGGATGCGTTTTAACTCCTCTCTTGATACGCTTCCCCTAAAATCTATCCTCGGATCGGAAAGATTCCTAAGCTCCTCCGTCATGTCTCCGCCGCCGCAGAGCACAAGCCGGTATTCATCGCCCTTTATGCTGGAAAATGCTTTCAATAGCGTT
>DBQZ01000094.1:0-1244 GCA_002305435.1 Clostridiales bacterium UBA1381 | reverse complement strand
AAGCAGTCGCTTTTTTTAACCAGCCTGTCCGCTTTGCGGTAGTTGAACGCATGGTAAATATCATACAGCAGCCGTCCCTTTGTGTTGAGGCTTACGTATCGGGGGAGATCCGGTACTATGGCGCAGATTTTCGCCCCCGGATTTCTTTTTTTCAGTTTTCCCGCCGCCTTTAAAAGATTGGCAGACGGGTTGTAAACGATTATATATTTCACTCCGCTGTATCTCTTAACCGCTTTGTTAAGATGATACTGAATGGAAAATTTCTTCCATACCGTAAGATTTGTATACCCTACGTTGTAATCCTCGGCTCCCGGCGCATGGCTGTAGGAAAACCCCTCAACCATGAGCTTTTTGTACCGCTTTGGATAAGACGGCACTGGCAGCAGATTTATAACTGAGGGCGGCGTTTTAAGGTTTTTATCCAAACCGTCGAGTATAGCCGACAGATGTGTGTGGGAGGCGTTTGCCACGAATCCTTTACTGTTTTTCCTGACCTCGTCCTCCATTCCCGGAGGAAACATATTGCCCAGTATTACATATTCCGGCATAACCTGCTCCTTCCCTATGCTTAAGACTCTGCAACGTTACTCTGCTGTTCTATCTGGCGAGTCACGCTGCGGTTGCCTGTAAAAACCCGGTTCGCCATTTTCAAGCCCTCACGCACAAAATCAACAGGTGATGAGAAAAAGCCCAGAGCAGAGTAACAGGCAAACTTCAAAAACTCCCGGTTCCTGAGAAAATACACCGCCAAAACGGTACGGTAACGGAAATATACATAACGGCGTTCCCTAAATGACAACCGTCCGAAATACTTCTTTTTCTCTTCCAGCAGCTCAGTATCCCCTCTGACTCTCTTTTTCGCCGAGGACAGCCTCTTTCCCTCATGCAGATACTGTATCGCCGTTATATGCGGGAAATATCCTATTTTCACCCCATTTAGGATAGCATTTAGCATAAGCATATATTCATCGCCGAAATCCTTATGCACAAATCCTCCGGTTTTGCGAAAACCCTCTTTTGTAAACATATACGTATCAGTAGGCGTCAGATGATGAAGCAGGTGCTGCACTAAAAGGGAGTCGTTATCCGTTTTTGTTATATATTCACCGTGATGGCGAACATCTACGACCGTTCCTTTTTCATTGCACATTTTTATATCGGAAAAACTCATCTCCAATTCATTTTCCCGCATAAACCGGTGCTGAGCTTCAAGTTTATCCTCTGTATATACGTCATCATCATCC
>DBQZ01000012.1:7950-13297 GCA_002305435.1 Clostridiales bacterium UBA1381 | reverse complement strand
CTATTGATGAATACTCTCGTTTTCGCTATGTTGAAGCTTTTCAGGAACACAACAGCTATTCTTCGGCTGTTTTTCTTGAACATATGCTCAAAGCCTTTAAATTCCCCGTATTATGCGTTCAGACTGATAATGGTCAGGAATTTACTAAACGATTGTGCACAGGCAAACAAACACCTACGCTGTTTGAAGATGCGCTTAAAAAACATGGTATTGAGCATAAACTTATACGTCCCTATACACCGAGACATAACGGAAAAGTTGAACGTTCTCATAGAAAAGACAACGAATATTTCTATGCGACACATACGTTTTATTCATTTGCTGATTTTTCAAAACAATTAAAGGTGCATAACGATAAATACAATAGGTTTCCGATGCGTCCGTTAAATCGGAAACCCCTTATGATTATATCAAAGCTTTTCTTGATAACGGTGAAGTTTTTTAAGAAATTTTGCAACAGATCATTGACAAACCTACAATTGAAGTCGATATTATTATGTATACAGTACTTGACATATTCTGACTCGATACATGATTTAACATGTTTTTTCATAAGAGTATATTGCTCGCTATTAAAATTACAAACCATTTTATTCGCCTTATATATAGATTGGATTAAATTGCAATTTAGGGAATTAACAGATACTTTGGATTTTTTATTTATGCAGCTTAACTTATTATTTCCAATATTCGCAGATATTCTTTCTTTATTGCATTCTTAAATCCCTGTGGATCCTTACCTCGCTCATATTCAGCACAAATATCCGGAATATTATCATTCAATATAAAACAAACTTTTTTATTCTCCATATTTATATCATTATAATTCTCTATAATAAAATCAGGCATATCGTATGAAAACGAGAGAGGATCATATTCGTCATGCAAGAATTTCAATATCATAGATATAGCTTCGTTTACCATTGTATCTTATTCCTATCTGTTCTATATCAACAAACCATATGTTCGTGTTGAATGGCACAACTAATCTGTGTTATCTCAGGTGATGTTGTCTATCGCTCCGCCATATTCTGAACACTGTTCCCAAAGCACACTCACTCCATAAATCATCCGCTTAATTACTAAACCTAACCGGAATGCCGTCAATATATCCTGCAAAGTATACGACAATGCAGAAAATTACAAAACTCAAGCAAAATATCACTGCCGTTATAAGCTTGCTGCCTGTCGCCTTTTTTAAATTTGTGCAGTATACCCCAATTATCCACACATTTGATGCGAAAAACAAGATATATGCAGGGCTTGTACGAAAAAAGACATTGCCATGCTTGAAAGGGCATAGGTGATTATAATAAAGTTGATAGACTCTATTATAATTTCAGCTGTTTTTTTGACTTTTATATTCATCAATTGCCTCCTGTTATATCATCTTTCTCCGGAAATAGCGTTCCAGACATCCATATATTGAGCTGCATTTCCGGTTGGTATTGCCCCAATTCTCCAGATTGATATATTGTTTATGCCAAACATTTTAGCAATGGTGATTTTATCTTTAATACTTCTGCTATCTTCGTACCATATTAAAATTTGCTGACCGTCTTCAGTATTATAAAAAGCATACGGATTTTTATATGTATCTGAATATATAATCTCCGTGTCGGCCTGTGAAAGCCGTTTTAAAAGCGTATCCATGGAAGGGTGTATGGATACAGGGTCTGTAATTTGCTTATTTTCCGTATTCCATGCTGCGGTACTTGCTGTACTTATAGCAAGCATTATCTTATTTGTATCCGAAATTCCCGTATCAGGATCAGTTATATATTTAAGCGCTGTATAAACCTCGTCAAAAGGCGTCACCGGCGTTGCGATAAAATCGGTGTTTAAAAGATTTTCAGGCAGCGTATATGATGCATAATCATGTGCCATTAAAATAACTTTATCGGCATAATCCCCGATTGTTTTATAATCGTATGCGTCAAAATATTCGGTGCTGTTCTTTAAAACTGGATGTACTGCAACATAGAGCTTTTTATCTCCGATACTCTCCCGCAGCTCTTTTATAAAATCTTTGAATCCGCTTTTCAGAGCTTCACCCTTCATTCCCTCAAAATCAATCGTTACCCCGTCAAACCCAGAGGCGGCAGAAACAATCTGATTTATTGCCTCTGTTCTGTTTTCCTGACTTGTCAATATATTTCTTGCATCAGTCTCATCGGTCATTGTAACAGCAAGATTGATGGACGTACCGTTTTGTTTCACATAAGCTATTGCATCCTCATACCCATCCGGTACATACCAGTCATTTCCGTCTGATGTAGTCTGGTTTAAAAATACGTTATTATCGTCCGTATACTGTAATCTGCTCCAGCCGAAAGATACCGTATCCATTTGGGCAGCAATGTCCTTTTGTCCCCATGATGAAATGGCATAAAATCCGTGCAGTTCATTTATTCTTGAATAATATTTATTATGCAGTCTCATCATCATTGCGGCGCCTTCTTCTCTTAATGCAACACCTTCAGGATCAAAAACTGTATCGTCTTTTCCGTTTATTATTCCCAGTTCATATGCAATGGAAATATATCCGCCGTCCTGAGTCACATCTGAGAACCTGTAATTTTGCTCCTGCTGTGCGAGGCTGTCGTAGCCCAATGCTTTTACGAGCATTACCGCCATTTCTCTTCGTGTAATATTATCGTTCGGTCTGAAAGATGAGTCACTGCACACGCCATGGCTTGCAATTGTATTTACATCGTCATAATACCACTGACCTTTTATATTATCAGCAAAAATTGTCGTATCAGTCGTTATTTTTTCCCAGTCCATAAGCCTTACAAGCATTGCGGCAAATTCACTTCTTGTTATGGTATCTCCAAGTCCGAATGTTCCGCCATCCCGTCCCTGCATAATTCCTGCATCTTTTGCCTGAGATATAGCTTCTGCTGCCCAATGGCCTTGAGGAACATCCGAATATCCGAATGCTGTTGCATATGTAAGCATTGACAATGATGCTGCAATTATAAGTAATGATTTTATTTTCTTCATTTCGAACCTCTTTTCTACTCATTGGCTGTTTTAATATTTTGCTATCTCCCTTACCATGTATCTGGCAAATTCTGCCGTTTTCTCCATAGAAACGCAATATGGAAGAGAGCGGCTGTATGTGTTTAGCGCTGCTCTAATAACGCTTTTAAATCTCGCAGGAAGAAAATTTTCACCCCAGCGGCCGCCGTCAGCCTTTGACATTATCCGACCGGTTGTTATATATGCCAGCACACGGCACAGATTAAGCGTATAATAAACAGGTTCGCTCTGTATCCCATTTTCAGCGCCGGAAATATCCTCCTTTATGCTGTCCAAGTAATACTCATGCGGGACTTTGGCAAACACCAAGTCCTTATCTTCGCCGCAAAGCGTAATGCCTACACTGTTGATAACCGAAAAATGCGATGCAAGATCCTTGTCAACCCCGTGCATACGGTTGCAGTAAGCTGCCATATCTTTCCGGCATTCATCAGCATAAAGAGGGGAGTAGTGCAGCTCAAATGGGGTGGGATAAATAAACGTACGACAATGCGCCCTTAAGACAACACTCATTTCCATCCCCTTTTTTGGAGCATAAGCATCAAGTGATAAAATGGATTCTATAAGGCGGATTTTCGTCTCAATTTCAAGCGGCTTATTAACGACGGCAATAAAATCAATATCGCTTGTTTGGTTACGAAAACAGCCGAATGCAAGAGAACCATGCAGATATATCCCTGTGAGATTATCTGAGAGTATACTCTTAAATTCGGCTGTTATTCTTTCTAAAACATAGCGGCAATTATTATCTTTGTTCAGCATTTAATATTGTAAGGACGTTCTGACGCTCGATTTCCGAGAGATTGCTGCTTTCATCCTCATAATTATAATAGGGATTTACCGAATACCAATCTCTGGTGCCGAAATAATCAGCATATTCCTTCTTCACAAATTTTCTGCCGTGACGAGCGTAAATCTCGTTGCGGGCAAATGGAAGCAGATCTGCTGAAATATCCTCCAAATCCTCGGCTGTGAGAACACGGGTTGCTGAATCGGGGATTATAAAACCGTCAGCATCCGTATCGGTCATGTGAACTATTTCATATATGACCCTGCCCTCATACCGTTCATTTGTCGGTCTGATTGTAGCGGTAAAGTATTTGTCCTTTACATCATCGGTTGTACTGCCCAAAGAAACCTCTGCCAGATACGTTGAACCGTTGCTCGTAAATTCAAATAGCATCATGTTATTCCCCTCAAACACACGTCCGCCGTAAATCAGGCTTGAGGTGGAGTTGTTGTTCCCAGATGAGCTGCTCTGAGATGAGTTTCCACCCGAGGACGATCCGCTGGAAGATGAGCTGCTCTGAGATGAGCTGCCGGACGAGCTGCTTCCGGATGAACTTCCGCCTGACGAGCTTCCGCTTGAAGAAGAGCTGCCACTTGATGAAGAAGAGCTACCGGACGAGTTGCCCCTTGATGAGGAAGAACTGCCGGACGAGCTGCTTGATGCGTTTCTGCCGGACGAGGAGCTTCCCGATGTACTGCCTCCTGATGATGAAGTTCCCGAGGAGTTGCTGCTTGTACGGCCGCTTTCTGAAGAAGACTCATCATTATCTGCATCAGTCGCAGCAGACTGAGTCGGCTGTGCTGTAGCAGGTGACGGGAAAGAAGCCATTGGCGACGGTGAAATATCATCCGGGGCTATTTCGGCTGTGCTGGTCGGCATCGGCGTTGTAATAACGACGGGCGTGTTATTTGAAAAGCCCTGACGCAATAAGTAAGCAGCCGTTCCGCCGGCGGCAATTATAAGCGCAGCCAGTATACATATGGTGATTATTCTATTACGTTTTTGACGGCGTTTTTTCTGGTTACGTCTGCTTTCTATTTCTTCAAGCTGACTCTTTTTCTGAAACGCTGCGTCCTCTATTTGCTTTTGACGATTTATCTCGTTCTGATCAAGGATCTCCTCTGCATCCTCGTCTTCTTCCGAGTCGAAATAATCACTTTGGTCTATCGTTTCCTCTACAGATGCGGTTTGTTCTGTATCCGTTTCTTCTTTTAAATCTGCTCCGCAAACCGGGCATTTTTCCAGATTTTCCGACACTTCGGAATTACAATTTTTACAAATCATGGATTTCCTCCTTTTCTGTCTTTAGTATCCGTAACGGGATATAAAAGATCTTCCTATACATACGATAATATTATATAAGAAAAAATCCCTCTTGTCAACAGTTTAGCCCATTTCTGCAAAAAAATTGCGGTTTATTTAGATTTATCTTTTTTTTCATACATCATAGGCAGTATTTTGTCGGCAATATCAAAATTTTTCATTCCGGCTGCATATCCGGCAAATACAGAA
>DBQZ01000012.1:0-7939 GCA_002305435.1 Clostridiales bacterium UBA1381 | reverse complement strand
ACCAGCACCAAAAGACCATATTGTAAAACTTGCCGGTCATTGTTATTATCTGGTTATTTTCCGACATAAGCAGCCACGACATTTTGTATAAGAGGAATATAACAGCCGTTATAGCGCAGAGCCCTATGCCGAGCAGCAGCGCTTTTTTATAAGAAGCGGTCATTGGGCTGTATTCCTTCATATCATAAACAGATATTTTCTTTGCGCCTACAGCAACTATACCAAAGTAAACAAGCGAAAAGACTATCGAAAATATTATTTTCCATATGCCGTCCTCCAACAGCCATGAGAACGCTACTATACCGAAAACAAAGCTGACTACATCTGCGCCGATATGGTGCAGAAGCAGGGAGCCGAACTGCTGAGCAACTGTTCTGTCTCTTGAATCTTTCATTTAGTGTACACGACCTT
Source organism: Clostridiales bacterium UBA1381 (assembly GCA_002305435.1). Classification (GTDB taxonomy): domain Bacteria; phylum Bacillota; class Clostridia; order UBA1381; family UBA1381; genus UBA1381. Next base: position 7,528 of record DBQZ01000012.1, on the reverse strand, counting down.
TCTTTATATATAAGCTGCTGCTATTATAACGTTTGTTGCCCACTGTGAAACGCCGTTTGTATTCATGCCGGCAGTTTCAGTGAGTATCTTGTGGCAGCTTTTTGTGTTTACAGTTTTAACCTCAAGCGGTAATGGCGCCCATGGATCGTTGAATATCTGGTCAACAATCTCTGCTTTGAGCTGTTCGTTATTGCGGTTTACTGCTGAGAGCATAGATATTGCCACGTTGTAAGATGCGTGGACAAACGGAGCTGTATCGGCTATGTCTTTAAAGCCGAACTTTTCGCACAGCTCATGCCTGAACGCTATATCCTTATCGTTATTTCCGTAGCATTGACCGAGGTCATAGAGCCTCTCCATTATTTCACTGTCACCAAACGCTTTTGCTATTTCAAGCCAAACGAACAGATTGCCGAAGCAAAGCATAAAATGCGACCCGCCGTCAACCTCGAAATCATAATATTCCGTTGTAGAGGGATCATAGCCGTATACGCCGGACAGGATGAATCGGTGATCCTTCTTGAAGAACGAAAGCGTTTTTTGCAGCTTGTCCAAGTACCGTTTATCAAGATGACGCTCCCAGCAGGTAAACCAGTTTGAACAAAATGCCATGACATCGGGGCCGAACCGCACGTGTGTTTTAAACTTACTGCTTGGCGGATAGTATGCCCGCATCGGATCAAGGCGGCCGATGGCTTCATCAGCATCAACGACTTCATCCATAATGTCGAGCACACGCTCATCTCCGGTGAGGTAGGCGAATATCTTATGCAGACCTGCCATGCTTATCCGCACTTCCTTGCAGCCGCAGCCCCAATGGCGGACGTTATGGCGGGAACCAAGGCCGGCATATTCGCCTATGTGGTACATATCCACCTCGCTTGTGTGGCGTGTCATGGCTTTTGCCGCTTCAAAATAGTCTGCCCTGCCTGTTCGCAGGAAGCTGTACCATAGCCACAAATTTGGGACAAGCTCGGTATTCTGCCATGCTTGTCCGCCCATATCGTATTTCCAGCAGTGGGCAGTATCGTTATATGTGTGCATAAAATCGCCGAAATCCCAGAACCCGTACCACCGACGCTGCTCAACCTCGTTTTTGTAGAAATCAAACAGAGCGTCGAGCTGGTCTTCTATTGCACACTTTTCGTCCGTACTGCGGTCGGGTAAACTCCATTCGCCAAGCACGCCTGCCTGCCGGTAGAAATCCAAATCATCCGGAACAAGCAGGGAGGGAAGGGAGCAGTTTTTTGCCCAATCATAAAGCTCCTCGTTGGAGGGGACGCTGTCGGTGATTTTAAGGCAAAGCTCGTTTGTATTTGCTATGCCGTACGGCGTTGCCCTGAGTTCGTCAAATCCCTCATACGCCGATTGTACGTGACAGCGTGTGTCGTAGTGGCGCATATCCATTGACGGAGCATCCTCCGGCCACAGCCATGCTGTTATAACAGCCGTATCTTCTGCCGTATCGGTACAGCTTATTGAGGAGGGGTATTTTTCGCTGAATTTATCTATATACACGAAAAATCCCCCATCTTTATCGCTTATACCGCCCGCTCCGAGAGATCTTTTTCCGCTGTTGCCGCATATATAGGAAAGCCCGTCTCCTACACGCTTTTCTATCCTGTATTCTTCACTGGAAAGCTGCACCAGCTTAAAATCATTCCAAACTGCCGATTCATCCAAAAGCGATAAAAACATCTCATCCTCATCCTCAAACGACAGCTGCCGGCAGTTAAGCTGCTGTTCGTACATATCTTTGTATTTATCAACCGTTCGCCATGTAAGCAGATCCTTTGGACTGTCACAAAAAACTCCGCTTTCGCCCACAAACCGCACATGGCGGTTATAAAGCTCGCCTGAAATCGGCGTTTTAAAAACAAGAGCAATACCGTGGATAAAATCTGTCTGAGGCTGAGCGTCAAACAGGAAGGTATGGACGATGCGTATTTCATCGCAGCCTGCATAAAAATACAGGCGCACTTCAAACGGCAGCAATTCCCGCACTCTGCCGTTTCTCTTTCGGGAAGCAGAGCCGATATGCGTTCCACGAACGTGAACTACAGCTCTTATATCGTTACATTCCTCCAAACAACATTCGCTTATCTGTGAGCGGAACGTTTCAAATTCATGCGTTTTTACACCGCCTGCGGAAAAATGCTGTTCGTTTATAATTTTAAGGCTTCCAGATGTGCAGCGTACGCCATGCGGAGTGGATATGCTTTTTATAATTTCTTCTCCGTTTTTAGGAAGTACGGCGCTGATACGGCCGGTATTTACAAGGATCGCGTCATCTGTTTCCGACGCTGTAAGCTTTGTTTTTACTGGGATATTCCCACGTTTTAACCGTATTTCGGATACGTCCGGCGGGAGGACGGCAGAGTGGAGCGACCATTTTACGCTTTCATCCTCCCAATACGCTGTTGCAGCTGATACAACCGGGAGATTTCCAGTCGGTGTTTCTAGATAAAAACAGTCGTCTTTAAACACGGTACCCTTTTTATGCGGAAGTCCCCACGTAATGGGTCCACCTTTATCATAAAGCTGATGTAATTTAAGCATTATATCCTCCGTTTCCGGCAGTGTTGGGCTGCCGTCTTTTTATCTTATATGATAGTATATCACATTGTTTTCTTTTTTTCAACCTTTGTTCCCGAATAATAATGCGTTAATATCGTCTTATAATCATTTCCCGCAGAAGCCATATAATTAGCTCCGTATTGACTCATGCCGACTCCGTGACCGTTGCCCGTGACCGAAAAATTTACCATCTGCCCATCCTCCGTTACGGTGAAATTAGTTGAGCGCAGCCCAAAGATGCTTCTTATCTTTGTTCCGGCTATATTTACACCGCAAACATCAGCGCTAATCACGCCGCCCGCTTCGCTTTTTACAGCATTTTCAAAAAGGGGAGCTGTACGGTCGGCTTCTGGAAACTCATCCTTAATGCGGCCTATAAAATCAGCCTTTGATATTGACGCTTGGGAGGTGTAGCGGGGCGATAATTCCTCTCCCGGCGAATCAACGCTTACCAAGTATTCCACGGGAGAATCCCACACGTCGGCTGCGTTTTCTGTTTTTCCGGAAGAAGTAGAATGAAACACAGTATCGGCAATTTCTCCGTTGTACGTAACCACCTCATCTGCGGTCGATAATACGGCAGAGTGTATTTTATCGTAATTTGCATCACTGTCGCCACCCCAGTTTTCGGCTGACTGCTCTCGGCTTATCCATGCTTGGCAATGTGCTGAGTCGGTGCATACGGCTGCGCCGTGGTGGGTTTCGTCGCCGGCTGCAGCATGAGCATAAAGATAGCTTCTTGCCGCTACGGCCTGTGCTTTTAAGGCTTCAAGCTCAAACGAAGCCGGCATCTCTGCTGAAACCACGCCTGTAAGATACTCCGTAATGCTCATTTCTTCCACTTTATCTTCATCGGCTATGTATACGCTGATTTTATTATCATCGCTCATTTTGTCGGGGCGGCTTATAAGAAAAATAAAAAACGGAGCAAGAATAAGGATAAAAACAAAAAATAAAACTATAGCCAGTATTTTTTTCAAAACACACTCCCCCTTAATTCATTTTTACAATATATGAGTTTCTTTATTTTGGCATGATAAACTTTCCCTCAAATTTATTGACAAACATATAATAATGCGGTATACTAAATTCATATAAAAATCGTAAGGAATATCCGCAGGGAGGAAGATATATGAAGATTTATAATAATATTACAGAGCTTATCGGACGTACGCCGCTTTTAAAATTGTCGTCATTTTCAAAGCTCCACAACTTGGAAACGGACATTATCGCAAAGGTGGAGCTGTTTAATCCGGCGGGAAGCGTTAAAGACAGGGTCGCATATTCTATGATAATCGATTGTGAGAACAGGGGTTTGTTAAATCCCGGAGATACTATAATAGAGCCGACAAGCGGTAATACAGGAATCGGACTTGCAGCTATAGGCGCAGTGCGTGGGTATCGTGTCATTTTAACAATGCCCGAGACGATGAGCATAGAACGCCGCAAACTGCTAAAAGCATACGGGGCGGAGATAGTCCTCACCGATGGCAAAAAGGGGATGAGAGGGGCGATAGAAAAGGCGGAAGAGCTGAAAGAGCAGATAGAAGGCTCCGTAATACCGAGTCAATTTGAAAATCCGGCAAATCCTGCTGCGCATGAGGCGACAACAGGCCCAGAGATATGGGAGGACAGCGGACATAAGGTGGATATTTTCGTAGCAGGAATAGGCACCGGCGGAACTATTACCGGTGTAGGCAGATATTTAAAGGCGAAAAATCCCAACATAAAGATAATCGGAGCGGAACCGGCGGAATCGGCTGTGCTTTCCGGCGAAAATCCCGGAGCCCACGGGATACAGGGGATAGGGGCAGGATTTGTTCCTGCTGCTCTTGATACTGCGATATATAATGAGATAATAAAGGTACCTACAGCTTCCGCTATAAACTGTGCAAAGGAAATAGCACGCACTGAGGGGATTTTAGTGGGGATTTCCTCGGGGGCAGCAGCTGCTGCAGCGGCGGAAATAGCCGCAAGGCCTGAAAATAACGGCAAGATGATAGTGGCGCTTATGCCGGATACGGGCGAGCGGTATTTGTCAACGGAGATGTTTGAATAATGGCGGTCTTGTCTGGGAAATTTCCTTATAAAACCTCTGTTATCGTAGATCAGAGAACATATCAGCAGACGATAGTATCTTTAGAAAATCTTGGATTCAACATTGTTTTTGCCCCTAAAAACACAGCTGTGTATGACAGCATATCGGGTCATCCCGATATAACTCTGTGTAAGATTGCGGATGGGCTTATGGCTGCAGATCCGGGATTTCGCAGCTATTACAGCAAAAAGCTGCCGGGCTCACGTATTATCGCCGGACACGAAAACGCTGCCGGAGCGTATCCGGGCGATATTAGATACAATGCTGCCGCTGTCGGCGGAGTGTTGATACACAATCTAAAATACACAGACAAATCAATACTGGCTCATTTCAATCGGACAATACAGGTAAAACAAGGGTACACAAAATGCTCTGTTTGTATTGTTTCCGACACTGCTATAATAACGTCTGACGATGGCATATATGGGGCGGTAAAAAAAGATGCCAATATAGACGTACTGAAAATTCAAAAAGGATACATAGAGCTTACAGGTATGGATTACGGTTTTATCGGAGGGGCTTCCGGATTATTGGAAAAGGATTTGCTCGGATTTAACGGCGATATAAAAACGCATCCCGATTGGGAAAATATTGTGTCGTTCTGTAAAAATCACGGCGTCAGAGTAATTTCGCTGTCAAATATGCCTCTTATGGATATTGGGTCTATAATAACAGAGAGGTTGTTATGATTTTGTGCGGCAGAATCCTTGAAATTCTGAGATAAATGTTTTTGGCTGTATAATAATTTTAAGTTAATTTAAGCGAGGCAATATATAATAAGTGTGAAAGGACGTGATGCGCATGAAGCTGCTTTTGGCAGAGGATGAGATGGAACTTTCACAGGCGTTGGTGACCATATTGGAGAGAAACCAATATACGGTCGATGCGGTATATGACGGTGAAGAAGCTCTGCAATATCTCTCACTTGATGAATACGATGCAGTAATACTCGACATAATGATGCCCAAGGCTGATGGTATCACCGTTTTAAAGACGCTAAGACAATGCGGCAATCATGTACCGGTATTGATTTTGACAGCCAAGGATGAGGTTGATGATAAAGTCCTGGGGCTTGACAGCGGAGCGAACGATTATCTTACAAAGCCTTTTGCTGTAAAAGAGCTGCTCGCCCGCATAAGGGCTATGACCCGCAGCAAAAACTCTTCTGACAATTCTGTCCTGACGTTCGGCAACACACATCTAAACCGGGCGACGTTTGAGCTTTCCACGCCGTATGGCTCATTGCGGCTTGCAAACAAAGAATTTCAGATGATGGAGCTTTTAATGATGGATCCGGTGCGTCTTATATCAACGGAGCGGTTCATGGAAAAGGTTTGGGGTTATAACAGCGAGGCGGAAATCAACGTTGTATGGGTATATATTTCGTATCTGCGCCGTAAACTTTCCGCCTTAAAATCAAACGTGCAGATAAAATCAAACCGCAATCTGGGGTATTCTCTGGAGGAAATATAGTGATAAGCAAACTTCAAAGAAAATTTGTGCTATCAGCGGTATTGGCAATATTCGTGGTAATGACAGTCATAGTGGGAACGATTCATATAATGAATTACAGACGCATTGCCAACAATGCAGACCAGCTTTTGGAGATACTCTCAGAAAACGGCGGACGTTTTCCTATGCTTCCCGAAAATCCGCATCAGGGCGGCAGACGGCCGGACATAATCTCCCCAGAAACCCCGTTTGAATCACGGTATTTTATTGTGAATGTAGCACAAGATAAAACAGTTTCAAAAGCAGATACCGGTAAAATTGCGGCGGTTGATGAGGAGACGGCGCAAGACTATGCCAAGCAGGTATTAAAAAAGGGCAAACGTTCCGGGTTCATACAGCAGTACCGGTTTCTCGTAAGGGATACAGAAGGCGGTACGCAGGTGATTTTTCTCGATTGTATGCGTGATCTTGCAGGATTTCGTTCATCGCTTATCAATACAATGATTGTTTGTGTTATAGGCATGGTGTCAGTGTTTGTGCTGATAATATTTTTCTCGGGAGTGATCCTAAGGCCGGTTATAGAAAGCTATAAAAAACAGAAGCAATTCATAACTGATGCAGGGCATGAGTTAAAAACGCCGCTTACTATAATTGATACGAATGTGGAAATACTGGAAATGGACATCGGCAAAAACAAGTGGACCGAGAGCATCCACGGTCAGGTGCAGCGGCTGTCTGCATTGACCTCCGATTTGATAGCCCTTTCAAGAATGGAGGAGGGAGCGGGGATTGTCATGCTCGATTTTTCTCTTTCGGACGCTGTTGAGGAAACAGTCGAAAGCATAATGCCGGTGATAGAATCGCAAAAAAAGACTATAAGCCTTGATATAGAGCATGGTTTATCATGCTGCGGGGATGAGAAAATGATACGCCGCCTTATTTTGGCGCTGCTTGACAATGCGGTGAAATATTCGGGCAGCAGGGGATATATAAGAGTTGAACTTTATCGTCAGCCGAAGAAGCAGAAAAACTGTCTTAAAATATACAACACTGCCGCTGATATTGCCCCAGGCGCTCACAATGAGCTGTTCGACCGCTTTTACAGAACCGATCAGTCGAGGAATTCCCGTACAGGCGGCCACGGTATCGGTTTGTCGGTGGCAAAAGCGATAACGGATGCATATAAAGGAAAGATAAGCGCCGTAAGCGAGGACGGTAAATCTTTAACAATAACCGTCATTATATAAAGGACATTGAGATACACAGGGGAACGTATTCGTTGCAGTCTTATACGTTTTCCTGTTTTTTTTATGTACAAAAAAATTTTAAGCAAATTTGTAAATTCATTGACTTTATATCTATATAATGGTATAATGAAGAATAGGGGGATTATAGAATCAA
>DBQZ01000006.1:20099-23141 GCA_002305435.1 Clostridiales bacterium UBA1381 | reverse complement strand
CCGCTATGGTAAACTACGGGCTTGAGCTCAAATGAAATTCTGAGAAAGGATACCGTTATGATAAAAATTATAATGAACGGCTGCAACGGCAAGATGGGGCAGGTTATAACACGGCTTGTTTCTGAGGATCCCGACTGCGAAATTGTTGCCGGCTTCGATATAAACACCGCTGTGCCAAACACGTACCCGGTATATACAGATCCGGACGATTTCACAGGCGAGGCTGATGTGCTGATTGATTTCTCACATCCCTCCTCGCTTGCAAAGGTACTCGATTTCTGCAAACGAACCAAACTTCCGGCAGTAATTGCCACAACCGGTTTTGACAGTGAACAAAGGGAGAGTATCAATAAAGCTGCAGAGGATACGGCTGTGTTCTTTTCAGCCAACATGAGCCTTGGCATAAACCTTATTACCGACCTTGCAAAAAAGGCGGCAAAGCTCCTTGAAGGCAGCTTTGATATTGAGATAATCGAAAAACACCATAACCAGAAAATAGACGCCCCCTCCGGCACAGCCCTTATGATAGCAGATGCAATAGCCGATACGCTCTCATTCGAGCCGGAATACGTCTACGACCGCCATTCACAGCGCAAGAAGAGGTCAAAGACCGAAATCGGCCTTCACGCTGTACGAGGCGGGACTATAACCGGCGAGCATGAGGTCATATTCGCCGGGAATGACGAGGTCATTGAAATAAAACATTCTGCTGCAAGCAAAGAGGTCTTTGCAGTCGGCGCAATTAAAGCAGCCAAATTCCTCGCCGATAAGCCCGCCGGAATGTATTCTATGAAAGACATCATAGACTCTCTTTAAAATCAAGACCGCCGCCTAACGGACGGCGGTTTTTTCTTTCAGCAAACCATCTTACGGTCTTGACAAAATTGTAATCCCATGGTATAATATTTCCATCAAATCACAAAATGGGGCGCACCACCGAAAAGGCGCGGTCTATTTTGTGATTTTTTCTTTTTCAAGGAGGACTGCAATGAAGATAAACGGTGAAGAACTCACGCTAAACTCCCCCCTTTCTCTTTCGGAACTTTTAGAGCGTGAGGGATACGGCACAGAACGTGTCGCTGTTGAAAAAAACCGCATAATCGTACCACGGGCGGAATACGAAACGACGCAGGTTTATGACAGCGACGTACTGGAAATAGTGAGGTTTGTAGGCGGTGGCTGAGATAAGTTTACAAGAGCTGCAAGCTGCCCTGAGAGAGCGTCACGGCGAACATTTCCGCAGAAAACTTGAGTCTGCGTCAGCGGCAGTCGCAGGCCTTGGCGGCCTTGGTTCAAATATCGCCGTCATGCTGGCACGCTCAGGTATAGGCAGGCTTTTGCTGGTCGATTTCGACCGTGTAGAGCTGTCCAACATAAACCGCCAGCAGTATTTTTTAGAGCATATAGGAATGTACAAAACAGCTGCCCTTTGCTCTATCATACAGAGGATAAATCCGTATATGGAAATAAAAACCGTAAACCAAAGGATAACGCCCGACAATACCGCCGATATTTTCGCCGGGGAACGGTATATCGCCGAAGCGCTTGACAGAGCCGAGGAAAAGGCGCTTTTTATAAACAGCGTACTCTCACAGCTTCCGCAGGCGGTGATAATTTCGGCAAGCGGTATGGCAGGCTACTCCGATGCCAACATGATACGTACGTATCACCAGTTTTCACGGTTGTACGTCTGCGGCGACGGTCAAAATGGCATTGAGGACGGAGCGCAGCTAATGGCTCCGAGAGTAGCCGTCTGCGCCGGTCATCAGGCAAATAAAATTATACAGCTGATAATGGAGGAAGAATAATGGAAGATAAATTAGTAATAGGCGGTCATGAGTTTAACTCCCGCTTCATACTCGGTTCCGGTAAATTTTCACTGGAAATGACCGATATAGTAGTAAAAAACGCCGGCGTGGAAATGGCAACGCTGGCTGTAAGACGTGCGGTTAAAGGCGGGGATTCAAACATCCTCGACTATATGCCCGAGGGGATCACGCTTTTGCCGAACACCTCCGGTGCAAGAACCGCCGAAGAAGCAGTACGTATCGCCCGTTTGGCCCGTGAGATAGGCTGCGGTGATTTCGTAAAAGTAGAGGTCATCCGTGACAGCAAGTATCTGCTGCCCGACAACCACGAAACCGTCAAGGCAACGAAAATGCTCGCAGACGAGGGCTTTATCGTAATGCCGTATATGTACCCCGACTTAAACACAGCCCGTGATTTGGTATCGGCAGGAGCAGCAGCGGTAATGCCCCTCGGCGCTCCCATAGGTACAAACAAAGGCCTTGTGACGAAGGAATTTATACGCATACTTGTAGAAGAAATACCACTGCCGATAATCGTTGATGCCGGTATCGGCGCTCCCTCGCAGGCGTGTGAGGCTATGGAGCTTGGCGTTGATGCTGTTATGGCAAACACGGCTATAGCCACAGCCGGCGATGTCGGCCTTATGGCGACCGCTTTTAAGCTGGCGATAGAAGCCGGCAGGGCGGCGTACCTTTCCGGTTTGGGACGGGTGCTTGAAAAGCGTGCCGAGGCTTCAAGCCCTCTGACGGGATTTCTGGAGGATTGATCGAATATGGAAACTGATATAATGAAGCACTTAGACAACATGGAGGATATAGGCTCTGATATTCTCGATAAGGTCACAGCCGATATGGCAGGCTACGATTACACAAAATACACCGCAGCAGACGTTATAAGAGCGCTTTCGCACGAAAACCTCCGCCCCGAGGATTTAGCAGCCCTGCTATCGCCTGCGGCAGACGGATTTTTAGAGCAGATGGCGCAACGGGCAACGCTTGAAACACGCAAGCATTTCGGAAATTCAATCTGCCTTTTCACCCCGCTCTACATCGCCAACTACTGCGAAAACCACTGCGTTTACTGCGGGTTTAACTGCCACAACCGTATCCACCGGGCAAAGCTGACTCCGGAGGAGATTGAAGAGGAAATGGCGCAGATAGCCTCAACCGGCCTAAAGGAAATACTGCTCCTTACAGGCGAATCACGCCATATGTCGGACGTGGAATACATAGG
>DBQZ01000006.1:19220-20027 GCA_002305435.1 Clostridiales bacterium UBA1381 | reverse complement strand
TCTATGCACAAAAGCACCTCTCCGGCCCGAAACGTGTCTACCCATACCGCTTCAACGCTCAGGAACGTGCGCTTATGGGCGATATGCGTGGCGTTGCATTCGGCTCGCTTTTGGGGCTTGCGGATTTCCGGCGTGACGCTTTTGCCGCCGGTATGCACGCATATTATGTACAAAAGAAGTATCCGCAGGCGGAAATTTCGTTTTCTTTCCCACGGATGCGCCCGTATATAAACAACGATGACAACAACCCCAACGACGTACATGAGCGTCAGCTTTTGCAGGTAATGACGGCTTACCGGATATTTATGCCGTATGCCGGAATAACCATCTCCACACGTGAGAGGGCAGGCTTCCGTGACAACGTTATCGGCATGGCTGCAACGAAAATATCCGCCGGAGTAAGCGTCGGTGTCGGCGGCCACGTTGAGGACGCTAAGGGAGACGAGCAGTTTGAAATATCCGACCCCCGTTCGACCGACGAGGTCATTGACGCTATAAAAGCGCACGGGCTTCAGCCGGTATTCACCGACTACGTACGAGTATGATAGCAGTAACAGCTATGCGCCTTTTGCCGGAGGGGCGGGATATTGTATCGGCAATAGAGGACATCTGCCGCTTAAGACCGCAGATGATTATTCTCCGGGAAAAGGAGCTTCAAGACGCAGAATATAAAGATCTGTTTTTAAGATGCGCCCCCATCTGCCGCTGCGGCGGGGTTATGCTTGCGGCTCATTCGCATCCTGCAATTCTAACAGAAATCGGAGCAGAGGCTGTACAGCTGCCGCTTGGTGTATTTTGCAAACATCA
>DBQZ01000006.1:13330-19186 GCA_002305435.1 Clostridiales bacterium UBA1381 | reverse complement strand
GACTGGCTTATCGCCGGCCATATCTACGATACCGCATGCAAAAGCGGTCTGCCGGGACGGGGTGTTGAGTTTCTCCATGAAGTCACCTCAGCCGTTTCCATTCCGGTATACGCCATCGGCGGCATAGAAACCCCCGCCCGCCAAAAGGCGGTCATATCCGCCGGAGCCGCCGATTTCTGCCTGATGTCATCGCTTATGAAATAAAATACCGCCTGTATAACGGGGTTCATTCCCCCAAAATACAGGCGGTATCTTTATATCTGTTTTTTCTCCCAGCCGGGGAAATCCCCTCGTCCGCAGACAACCTCAAAGCCTGCTTCTGCAAGCTCAGCCCTCAGCATATCAAGCCCTGAGCCGGATTCTGCTCCTGAGGAGATTTTGCCGTTGTAGAGCGAATACTTCCCACGCACTTCCTCCGGGGAGAGGTTCGGCATGACGACGTTCGCCCCCATTTCCATCCCCAGCACACGTCCCGTTGGATGTATCGTTCCAAGAGCCGTTGTCGCCGGAATAAGCGCCTTTGGCAGCAGGAGCCTTACGAGTCCCAGACAGAACAATGTGTCAAAAAGCGTCCCCTGCGCCATATCGGCAAACGGCGTATCCTTATGCGGGATAAACGGGCCGATCCCCACCATTTCCGGCTGCAGCTCTTTAAGGAAGCAAAAATCTTCATAAAGCGTATCCGCCCCCTGATACGGTGAACCGACCATGAAACCTGCGCCGGTCTGGTAGCCTATGTCCTTGAGCGTCCGCAAGCATTGCTTTCTCTCCTTAAGCGACATTTGTGGCGGATGAAGCTTCCCGTAATGCTCCTCGTCCGCCGTTTCATGCCTTAAAAGATAACGGTCAGCTCCCGCACGGAAGAACAGCTCGTAATCCTCCCTGCTGCGCTCCCCTACCGAAAGCGTCACCGCACACTCGGGAAATTCCTCCTTTATGCTGCTTACAATAGATGCTATCTCCTCAGCCCCAATCGCCGGATCCTCTCCGCCCTGCAAAACAAAGGTGCGAAATCCAACCTCATATCCGGCTTTGCAGCAGGCTAGTATATCCTCACAGCTTAGCCGGTACCGCTCCGCAAGCGGATTCCCCGCCCGCAGTCCGCAGTAAAGGCAGTTATTGCGGCAGAAACTGGTAAACTCTATCAGCCCCCGTATATATACGCTCCTGCCGAACGTTTTTCGGGCAACCTCCCCCGAACGCTTCTTTAAATACTCCAAAAGCTCGGGCGTGCGCCCCTCGTACAGGGCTGTAAATTCCTCCTGCGAAAGCATTTTGCCTGACGACAGCTTATCTATGAGTTCTTCCATTTGTTTTCATGCTCCAACAAAAATCTTTTTATATCAAGTCCGCCGGTATAGCCGCCAAGAGAACCATCTGAGGCTATCACCCGATGGCAGGGGACAACTATCACGATCGGGTTTTTCCCGTTGGCGTTGCCGACTGCCCTGAAACCACGGGGGTTTTCGACCGCCTCGGCAATATCGCGGTAGGAAGCAGTCTTGCCGTAAGGGATACGCCGCAGGGCTTCCCATACACGCTTTTGAAACGCTGTGCCGCAGGGCTTTAGCGGAAGGTCAAACTCCCTGCGCCTGCCTTCAAAATATTCGTCAAGCTCCTGCACTGCCTGGGAGAGAAGCAGCGTTTCCTCCTCATCCGCTTCCAGTTTGCCTATACGTATTCCGGTGATAAAACCATCCTCTTCAGTTATCGTAAGCGTCCCAACCGGGGATTTATAATATACCGCCGCCATCAGTCCGCCGCCCCGATTGCAAGGCGGGATATTTCCCCGCCCGTTTCAAGGTCATATATCACGAATGTGCCTTTTTCATACATCATGTAGCTTGGACGGTTCCCCTCCTTTGGGATTGATGTACTGCCGGGATTGATATAGTATATCCGCCCCTGCCGCTCCATTGCCTGCACGTGGGTATGGCCGTGAATTAAAATATCGCCCCTGTTCATAAGCGAAAGCATATCAAGGTGGTGGCCATGGGTGATGTACATCGTAAGCCCGCTGTCAAACATGGCTGCATAATCTGCCATTATCGGAAATTCCAGTACCATCTGGTCAACCTCTGTATCGCAGTTGCCCCTTACACAGAGTATCCGCTCTTTCATGCTGTTTAATATCGGTATCACTTTCTTAGGCTCATACTCCCTCGGCAGGTCGTTTCTCGGCCCGTGATAGAGCAAATCGCCCAAGAGCACCAATTTATCGGGAGCTTCCTTAAGGAAAACGTCTCTCACCAGCTCCGCATAATACGCAGAACCGTGTATGTCGGATGCAAACATCAGCTTCATTTTTTCAGTCCTCCAATCTCATTGGCATAAATTGCAGATGATCCCCTGACACCAAATCATAGCGGATACCGTCCCTCTCGCCTACAAGGGCACGGCGGCTGCTCGCACCGTGAAGATGGCCGTATATGCAGCGTTCCACTCCGTATTCGTGCATTTTTTCCACGAATTCATTCGATATGCCCTCAGGCCCGAGCGGCGGATAATGCGTAAACACAAATATCCGCTGGGACAGCTTCTTCGCCGCCTCAAGAGATGCGCCAAGCCGCAATACCTCACGGTCATACAGTCGCCTGTCCTCCTGTGAGAACCCCTCCCACTCGGGATGTATCCAGCCCCTCGTGCCGCACAGTGCAATATCCTTGTACAAAACGGCGCAGTTATGCAGGAAGGATATATCAGAGAAGCCCTTATCGGTAAGGAAATTATTCATCTTGTTAAGCGTCGTCCACCAGTAATCATGGTTGCCCTTGACGAGGTATTTCCTCCCCGGCAAAGATGACAGAAAAGCAAAATCACGCTCGCTTTCGTCAAGGTATGTCGCCCACGAAAAATCCCCGGGCAAAACGACCGTATCCTCCGGCGAAATCACAGCCCGCCAGTTTTCCTCCAGCCGCTCAACATACCTATCCCACGCACGGCCGAAAATATTCATCGGCTTATCAACGCCAAGAGGCAGATGCAGGTCGGCTATTGCATACAGGCTCATACTTCACCTCTTAATACTCATAGTCGCACACACGCCGCTCGCTGACATTGGGACGCACAAACTCCGCTCCCACACGCTTATGCGCCGGGTGAGCCTGATACGTATTAAGATCCTCCTTTGACAGGAACTCTGTCTCCAGTACTATGTCGCTTACCGTGTCGCTGTCGTTAAAGTTTATGCCGACTCTCGCCGATTTAAGCTCCGGTATTACGCCGACCAGAGCTTCAAGCTCCTGCTTTATCTTCTCGGCCGTCTCCTTTTTGTCTATGTCGTCCCTCAATCTCCACATCACTATGTGCTTGATCAATTTTATCTCCTCCCAACTGCTTGTAATATGCGTAAAGCTGCGGATAGAGCAAAATCTCCTCCGCTCCCTTATCGCTCAGCTTCCATACTCCCCGCCTGACCTTTTCAAACCACCCGTATACATTCGAGGTAAGTATCCGCTGCACGTCCTCGCTGCCGCCACGCTCTTTTATCTCTTTCGGCGAAAGCTCCCCGCCGTCCTCCAATATGCACGCCGCCGCAAAAGCTCTCTCCATATAAGCGGTAACTATCCTGCGCCCGCTCACTCCGCCGGTGTTAAGCTCGGCAGTGCGGCCGTCTATTTCTCTTAAGAGTCCCCGCTTTTTCTTGGGATCTGACTTTCTTACCTGCTCCGGCTCAATTATTATTTCCGCAAAGGAATACTCCCCGCGAAATGTTACGAAAATCAGCCCCAGTCCCAGCCTTTTTATAAGGTTTGAAACACGGCGCATCTTCTTCGGCTCATACCGCTTCGGCTTCGGGACGGCAGCATATATAAGCTCAGCGGTTTTCTGCCTCTCCACGCACTGCGCCAAAAGCTCCACCGTAAGCCCTCTTTTAAGCTCCGCTATATATACCCTGCCGTCATCAGAAACTGCCGTCAGGTCACAGCCGCAAACCTCGGCGTTGACATGGCAGCCGTTTTCCTCGAACAGCCGCCTTACCGGCTCGTAAAGCTCGCTTTCCCTCACTTTAGCGATACTGTAGCCCCGCCGGGAATTTCAAAGATCTTTTCGTCCACCTTTATCCAAACGGGCATTGCTGAGGGATTCATCACCATATCCGCCTTTGCGGTGAATTTAAGATTTTTGGCAGCGTTCATGTAATCGACAAAGCCGATATTTGTCGTGTACCAGATATCGTCTCGGCCGCCTATGAAACTACAGAACTCCTCCATAAGGTCCCAGTTGTTGTCACGGTCAAATTCGTAGCTGTGACCCCAAACGTACATGAGGTAGAGGTACTGCGTCTTGTGCATATCGGCAAACTGATGCGCAAGCTCCATAAGGTTCTTGTTATGGTGGCAGGTGCCGCTCCACTCAAGGTAATCCGTCGGCAGAGCAAAATCGCCTGTCGTGGGTACTACACGTGAATATTCTATTCCGCAAGCCGGCAGCAGCTTCTTTATCTCCTCGGTATAAGAACCGTTCGGATAGGAAAGCCCACGGATCGGATAACCCATAATATCCTCAAGCGTCTTTCTGTCCTCTATGACCTGCTGAACTACCTGATCAAGGGGACAGCGTTCTATTGTCGGATGAGTGCTCGTATGGCAGGACACCTCATGCCCCTTATAAAGCTCCCTCATTTCCTCCGGCTGCACTCTTTGCGGGTCCATATCGAAAAGCCCGGAATTTATGTGGAACGTCCCCTTTATGCCGTATTTGTTGAATATGGCTACGAGCTGACGGTCGAATATTTTGCCGTCGTCATAACTCATCGTCAATGCTTTGTGCTTTCCCTCTGGGTAGCAGATATAAACTGTCTTTAATGGTCTCATTCTTCATTCTCCTTATGATATAATGTTATTAACACCAGCTCCGGCCTGTTAAACAGTCTCGGAACAAAGGTGGTATTTGCAAGTCCACGGCTTATTATCATACGGCAGCCGTCTTTTTCGTACATTCCTCCCGAATACGGGGGGAAGAATATCTTTCCGTCTCCCCAGCTCGAGGTGGGAGATGCCAAGCCTCCGACAAACGGCAGCCGTACCTGCCCGCCGTGATTGTGACCGGAAAGGATCAGGTCAAAGCCGAGATTCGATATTTTATCGAGCAGATTCGCCCTATGAAACAGCAGTATCTCATATTCCGCCTGACGCTCTCCAAGCTGCTCAAACGATAACCTCAACCTCTCCTCTACTCTTTTCTGCGTCAACACGAACGGATCATCCACACCTGAAACAGCTATGCAGCCACCCTCGTTTTCCAAAAGCAGCCGCTCATTATGCAGGGGGATTATTCCCATAGCCGCAAGCTTTTTCTCAAGCAGCAGATAATCCCCTCTCCATATATCATGGTTTCCTGTTACAAAGTACATCGGCGCTATTTTGGAGAGCTTCTCTGCCATCGCCAATCCCTCGCAAGGCTCACCCTCGTCGTCGAAAAGGTCGCCGGTGCATACGATAATATCCGGCTTCAGATCTGCGGTCTTTTCCGCAAGAAGCGGGATACTCTTACCGTGGCAGTCGGATATATGCACGATCCGCAGTCCGTCAAACGAGGCGGGGATATTTTCTGCCGATATTTCATATTCGCTCACCTGCATCCTCGTATCAAGCCCAACGCCAAGCGACGCTATAGCGCCTATTGCAAACGCCGTCTTAACGGCTTTTCCTGTTTTCATTGTATCTTCCTCCCGTTTTATCCGGCGGCGTTTTTTCCGGCTATATAACCCGACGACCACGCCCATTGGAGATTATATCCGCCGCAGTCGCCGTCAATGTCGAGAACCTCACCGGCAAAAAACAGCCCCGGCACAATGCGTGACTGCATCGTAGACGGGTCAACCTCCCGTGTTCTCACCCCGCCTCGGGTTAC
>DBQZ01000006.1:12546-13257 GCA_002305435.1 Clostridiales bacterium UBA1381 | reverse complement strand
AGGGCAAAGCCCACCTGCTTTTGCAACATTCCGGTAAAAAACCGTTCCGCCGTTCGGTATGACAGGCTGTCTCTCCGCAAGTACAGTATCTCCGCCAATGAATCCTCGCTGTATTCGGGCATTATATCAAGGTATACGCTGCTGCCCTCCCTGACATAGGAGGATATCCAAAACACCGGCACGCCTGAAAGCCCGTAATCGGTGAAGAGTGTCTCACCGGCAGAATTTTTCTTGCCGCAGGATACTACCCCCTGCACCTTTATCCCCTTTAATCCCTTAACACAAGGGTTTGTTGTCTTAAGCTGTACAAGCACGGGAGAAAGCTCCGTCATCGTATGACCGAGCATCCCCGCTATCCTAAACCCGCTTCCGTCAGACCCATGCACCGGCGAAGCTTTGCCGCCGGCGGCTATTATAAGGCGGTCGCAGTATGTCTTAACGCCGTTTTTGCAGACGACCTCAAACCCCGCAGACAGTTTATTCACCTTTTCGACAGCAGAACCGGCACATACTTTGCAGCCCAGCCTTTCAAGCTCCATTCGCAGTGCATCAAGCACAGACGAGGCCTGCAAACTGTACGGATATACCTTACCGTCCTCCTCTATTCGGGCAACCACGCCGATTTCCCCGAAGAAATCAAGCGTTTCACGCACCCAGAACCTATGCGCTGCCCCGTTTACAAAACGGGGTTCCCCGCCGTGATAATTTTTA
>DBQZ01000006.1:7520-12534 GCA_002305435.1 Clostridiales bacterium UBA1381 | reverse complement strand
CCGCTCGTTTTTCTCGAAAATTACCGCCTTGGCGCCGTGGCGCAAAACGGAGATGGCAGCAGTCATTCCGGCTGCTCCTCCTCCGATTATACCCACTGTTTTTCCTTTCATGAATACTCCTTCCGGTAAAGTCCCATGCTTTATCTCATAAAAATGCCGCCTATATATCGTGGCTTTGCATAAGACCATCTACAATATATAGGCGGCATATTNNGCGCTGAACGCTCCGTTTGTCGTAGTGCCGGTCGCTGTAACCACTATCTGTCCTACCTCAATATCTCTCAAGGTCTGCTCCTTACCGGCAGTGTTAAGTATGGTTGTTCTGTCGGTGCAGTAAATCGTTTCCTCGTAATCCTCGTTCACCGATACCTTAATAAAGCCGAACGCCGGATTTACCGCAGTAATTGTACCTGAGATAGTACCCTCAGTAGACTCTATATGGCTTGCGGAGATAGCAACTATTGCCTGACTCTCAAGCGTCAGCTTTACTGTATCGCCAACACGGAAATCATAAAGCGTACCTGCCTCACCGTTTATCGTTATCTCAACGCTGTTGGGAATATCGTACGTTGTTTCAACGCCGCCGGCTCTTACCGTCATTGACGACTGCGCCGCAATATTAAGCGATACGATCGAACCCTCGACTATACGCTTAGAGGCGGTAGCACGTACCTTTGTTATCTCGCCGTATTCGAGAGTAAGTGTCACCTTATCGCCACGGTATATATCGCTAAAGCTGCATTCTGCATCGTTTTTAAATACGAGTACATCGTCGGCTATCGGGTATGTCATACCGTCGTATCTGCCGTCAGCATGGCTTATCGTCATTGTAAACTCAGGCTCTATCGTTATTTCTTCGATAGTTGCGTTTGTTATAGTCTCGTCCTTTTCAGAACCTGTCACCGATACTACCAAGCCGCCCTCAAGCTCAAGCGTGATATAATCCTGCTCTCTTACAAATGCTCCGAGGTTTGCCGGGCTGCCGTTATACGTTATCTCTAAATCGTCGGCGCACTGGTACCTCTTATCAGAGCCTGAATCAGGTCTTATCGTTATAGTTTTAACCTTTCCGTCAGATGAGGTGTTCGACATATAAATACCGGTAACCGTTTCATCGGGAATATCGGTCATTGCATCTATGTTGAATATCTCGCCTGCTGAATACGTTATCAACACGCCAAGGTTTGCTACCATATCATCCGGCTGTACAAGCTCGCCTATCAGGCGGAAGGAGGTATTATCCGTATACGGGAGCGTTACCTCATCGCCGTATTCGTCAAGAACGGTCACTTCCTCGTTATCGGTATCTACCTCTATCAGGCGGCTTTCCTCAAACGTATAATCCGTCTTTGTATCAACTCTTTCAAGCATTACTGCCATCTGGCTTCTTAAAACGCTCGTAGTCGGGGAGAAGCAGTTATTGTCCATACCGGTCATTATGCCCTCTTCGGTTACGTAGTTTACGTACTGCAGGGATGCCTTAGGGATAGTGTTGACATCTGTATAATCAAGGCTTATCCCAACCGTGCTTGTTGCTTCCAGCTCGCCGCCCATAGCTTTTGTGATTATTATCGCCGCCTCATGACGGGGCATGGGTTCGTCCTTCAGCGTGCCTTTTAAATATGTATCAAGGTCGCTCTTTTTAAGAACTCCCCTGTACATAAGGTATGCTATTTCATCGGTACCCCATGTAAGGCTGTAGGGTTGGATTGTTTCATCATACATTTCATGCGCAAGCTCGAGTATCGGCTCGTTCACCTCGCTGCGGCTTCCCATTGCACGGGCAAACAGCGCCAGCACCTCAAGACGGGTAACGCTGTTATCGGGGCGGTACGTACCGTCCTCGTAGCCGGAAACGTAGCCTTTTTCCGCCATATTCATGATAGAATCGTACGCCCACGCATAATTTGATCCGTTTATATCGGAGAATGATACGCTGTACTCCTTATCATCGTCATCATCCCTGTCGGGCGCAGTAAGCGGGGTATTGCCCTCCTTTTCCGGATCTATAGTCGCCGTCGGAACGGGCGTTGCAGCCGCCTGTGAAGTTTCGTTCGTTCCGTCTGCATATACGGGCACTAAGAGGGAGGCCGCCAAAGATGCTGTTATTATCGCTGATAATATTTTCTTCATATCCTATACTCATTCCTTTCAAAAACAATATTATCATTTTAATTATAACACAAACCATCAAAAACTGCAACCTGTTTTTTTTAAATTTTGCGCAGATACTGTAAACATTTTATAAACATTATAAGCCAGCAGGCAAAAATAGTATATTGTTTGAAGATACAGCAGTTTTTGATAAATAAAAACGGGCAAAACTGAAAATGCCGGCATCCACAACTCAGATACCGGCATTTTTGGCACCCCCGACCAGAATCGAACTGATAACTAATCCTTAGGAGGGACTTGTTATATCCATTTAACTACAGGGGCATTATTTAAATTAACCATATACTGTATTTTACCGCAGAACGGCGGTTTTGTCAAGCGTTTTCGCCGAATTTTTTCAAAATAAAAAAACGTCCGCAGAAATTCCTCTCTGCGGACGCTCTTATTATTCGTCCTCATCCTCCGATTTAGGCTGCTCTATTATCGAAACATCCACGCTTTCTATGCGGTGTTCACGAATATCAGTCACCTGCATTCTCATGCCGAACGCTTCTACCAACGGCCTCGTGCCATCATCCGGCACCTCCAAAAGCTCGCCCAAAATTAAACCGGCAATAGTGTTGTACATTTCAACCGGCAAATCAAGCTCCAGCATCTCAGCCACTTCATCAAGCGGCGTATCGCCCTGGATGCGCCACAGGTTGTCGCCTATGCGTACAATATCATCCGGTTCATCGTACAGATGTATATTTCCTACAATTTCCCCGAGCAGGTCGGCAAGCGTTACCGCTCCGCTCAATCCGCCGTATTCGTCAAGGACAACAGCAAAATGCTTTCTCTCCTGCTGCATCTTCTGGAAAAGCTCGTCGGCTTTCATCGTTTCAGGAACGAAAAACGCCGGTTCTATCTTTTTCCTTACGTCCTCGCCGTAATAAAGCGACTTGTAAAACTCTCTTTCGCTCAGCGCACCGACTACGTTATCCACGCTGTCTGAACATACGATATATTTATTCTGGTTGCTTGCAAGAATGGTCTTTTTCCATTCGTTTATATCGTCTTCCATCCACAGTATGTCAAGATCACGTCTGTGGGTCATTACGTCGTCAAGTGGCGTATCGTCAAGCTCAAAGATATTATGTATCATCGTCTTTTCCGAGGGGTCGATAGTACCCTTCTCGCTGCCGACGTCAAGCATCATGCGTATCTCTTCCTCGGTGACTTCCTCGTCTTCCTCCGCAGGATTGATACCAAACAGTTTCAGCACTCCGTTTGTTGACTTGGTTAAAAACCATACGACAGGCCGCGCACATTTAGATACTCCGTACAAAAAGCCCGACATAGCAAGCGAAAGCGATTCCGCTTTTTTCATAGCCACACGCTTAGGTACAAGCTCGCCGAATATCAGCGTCACTACCGACAATATTATGGTAATAACAACGACTGCAACCGTATTTAACACGTGCTGAGGCACGCTTACTCCGGCTGCAACAAGTGCGTTTACTATCGGATCGGAAAAGTTATCCGCCGCAAAGGCACTGCCCAAAAAGCCTGCCAACGTTATTCCCACCTGTATCGTTCCCAGGAAGTTCGTCGGCTCTGCTGTGAGCTTTGCAAGTTTCTTTGCCCTTTTGTCGCCGTCCTCCGCAGCCTTTTGCAGCTTTAAGTCGTTAAAAGATATTACTGCAATCTCAGCCGAGGCAAAGATGGCGTTAAAGGCGATAAGTATCACCTGAAGTAAAATTTGTAGGGGCAAACTGTCCAAAAAAAGATCATCCTCTCTTGTAGTAAAAAATTTTGTTTATATCCTACATAAGCTCATTCTAACATATGTACAGCCCTTTGTCAAGAGATTTTAGACAAAAAAAGAACATACGAACCATGTGTCCGTATGTTCCTGATATTGGTGACCCGTAAGGGAATCGAACCCTTGTTGCCGCCGTGAGAGGGCGGAGTCTTAACCGCTTGACCAACGGGCCTTAACAAAAAATATTCTACCACAATATTTCCCGCTTGTCAATACTTTTTTTAAAATTTTTTATTTTTTTCTCAAATACCCGAAAACTCCTCATTTCCCGCCGCAAAACATCACCGGTATCATTTTATTTAAATCAGCCGTAGAACAAAAGCGCACAATTGTACAACTTTTTTCGCTTAAAGGACTTTTCAAACAGGTGCAAAAGGTATATAATAATATAGATGAAATTTTTACAGACTGGAGAAAAATCATGGATAAGCGATTAAAACTTTCAGATTTAGCGCCGGGAGCGCATATACATTTTATCGGCATCGGCGGTATCAGCATGAGCGGACTTGCTATGGTTATGCTCAAAAAAGGCTATAAAGTCACCGGTTCCGACCGTGCCCACACGCATATCACCGAAAACCTCGAACGTCACGGGGCCGTTATCACCCTCGGCCACGCTGCCGAAAACGTCCACGGGGCGGATCTTGTCGTGCATACAGCAGCCGTCCACGACGACAACCCTGAAATGGCAGAGGCAAAACGGCTGGGACTCCACCTTATCGATCGTGCGGAATTTTTAGGCGCAATAATGCGCGAATACCACCACGCTGTAGGCGTTGCCGGAACACACGGCAAAACCACGACCACATCCATGCTCTCCCACGCCCTTATAAAAGCCGGCGAGGATCCGACCATAAGCCTCGGCGGGGAGCTTGATCTTATCGGCGGTAATATCCGTGTGGGTCATTCGGATTGCTTCGTCACAGAAGCCTGCGAATACACTAACAGCTTTTTGAAATTCTTCCCCACTATCGCCCTGATAACGAATATCGAGGAGGATCATCTCGACTTTTTCTCCGGCATAGAGGAGATACGTGAAAGTTTCCGCCGCTTTGCCGAGCTTACCAAGGGCATAGGCTCTGTCGTAGCATGGGG
>DBQZ01000006.1:964-7509 GCA_002305435.1 Clostridiales bacterium UBA1381 | reverse complement strand
CCCGAATACGAAAAAGGACTTGCCCGCTTTGACGTTTACCATAACGACAAAAAGCTCTGTCACCTAAAACTGAGCGTCCCCGGCGAACACAACGTTTTAAACGCCATCGCCGCTATAGCCGTATGCGACCTCATGGGAGCTGACCTTGAAAAAGCAGCCGCCGGCATTGAGGAGTTTCACGGCACACACCGCCGTTTTGAGCACAAGGGCTTTATAAACGGGGCTGAAATAATAGACGACTACGCCCATCACCCAACCGAAATTGCAGCCACACTAAAGGCTGTGCGCAGCTCCGGTTACAACAAGGTATGGTGCGTATTCCAGCCGCACACATACACCAGAACCCGCACGCTGTGGGATGAGTTCGTCAGCGCCTTCGATAATGTTGACGAGCTGATACTTGTTGACATCTACGCCGCCCGTGAGCAGTACGACGGCAAGACACGGTCTGAGGACTTAGCTCGTGCGATTGCCGAGCGCGGCGTCCATACAAGATACTGCAGGAGCTTTTCAGAAGCTGAGGAGCTTTTGCGCAAGGAGCTTAAGCCCGGAGAGCTTCTCCTTACAATGGGAGCCGGAAATGTAGTGGAAATCGGAGAGGATCTTTGCGGTGAAAAACATATTTAAATCAGCAAAAGGGGCGGTTTTTGCCGCCATTATCTGCAATATTCTCTGGGGAAGTGCGTATCCAGGCATTAAGCTCGGATACGCCGCTTTTTCTGTAGGAAGCTCCGACTGGCAAAGCCAGCTTTTATTTGCCGGACTGAGGTTTTCGCTTGCCGGACTTGCCGTGCTTATTTTCGGAGCTGCCGCCGGACGGTCTTTCCCACGGATAAAGAGGGAAAACCTCCCAAACGTCCTCCTGCTCGCCCTTATATATACAGCCGTACAATACATATTTTTCTACATCGGCCTTGCCCATACGAGCGGCACAAACGGTTCGATAGTAAACTCCTCGACAACGTTTATCGCCGTTATCCTCGCCCCTTTCATCTATAAGGACGAACGGATAACCGTACCGAAAGCCATCGGCTGTGTACTCGGCTTTTTAGGCGTGCTTACAGCCGCAGCCGCCGGCGGCCATGCCGGTTTTTCATTTTTCGGCGAGGGCTTTATCTTTATCGCAGCCTGCTGCTTCGTTATCGGCGGGCTTATATCCCGGAAGGCATCAGTATATGATACCCCAATATCCGTAACCGGCTGGAATATGCTCCTTGGCGGCATACTTCTTTGCGCTGTCGGATTTTTCAGCGGAGGCCGCCTTTCGTACGGCGGAATCGGCGGGGTGTTGTCGCTTTTATACCTTGCGTTTTTGTCATCAGCCGCCTTTACGCTTTGGAATATGCTCCTAAAATACCGGCCGCTAAGCTCCATAGCCGTATACAATTTCGTAATACCCGTAACCGGGACGCTTTTGTCCTCCCTGCTTTTGGGCGAGGACATCCTCCGGCTCCGATACCTGATTTCACTCGTACTCGTTTGCGCCGGAATTATCATAACTAACAGGGGGACTGCAAAATGAGCAAAAAGCTTCAGGGAATAATCTTTATCATACTTTCGGCGTTCTGCTTTGCGTGCATGAGCGCCTTTGTACGTTTGGCAGGTGATCTGCCGTCTATACAGAAAAGCTTTTTCCGCAATTTCGTGGCTCTGATATTTTCTACATCCGTGCTTTTGCGCTCAAAAGAAAAATTCCGCTTCAACACCAAAAACCTGCCCGACCTTTTCTGCCGTGCTTTTTTCGGCACGATAGGGCTTTTGTGCAACTTCTACGCCGTTGACAGATTGGTGCTTGCGGACGCTTCAATACTAAATAAGCTGTCGCCGTTTTTTGCGGTTGTGTTCTCGTTCTTCCTTTTAAAAGAGAAAATCCGCCCGTATCAGCTGGCGGCGGTAGCAATTGCTTTTATCGGAAGCCTGTTCGTCATAAAACCCTCGGGCAGTGCGCTTTCGCAAACCCTCCCCTCGCTTGTCGGCTTTGCCGGGGGCATGGGTGCAGGTATCGCCTATACTTTCGTGCGCAAGCTCTCGGGGCAGGGTGAGCGAGGCCCGTTTATCGTGTTCTTCTTCTCCGCCTTTTCCTGCGTTGTGACACTTCCTTATATGGTGTTTTTCTACCATCCAATGGAGCTGTGGCAGCTTGGCTTCCTTTTAATGGCAGGCCTTGCCGCAGCGGGCGGCCAGTTCACGATAACCGCCGCTTATTCCTGCGCCCCTGCAAGGGAAATATCGGTGTTCGACTATACGCAGATAATCTTCTCCTCCTCGCTCGGCTTCTTCCTGTTCGGTCAGGTGCCCGACGGTTGGAGCATCCTCGGCTACGCCGTCATCTGCGGAGTGTCCGTATGGATGGCAATGATGAATCTGAAAAAAGCCCATGCTTAACTGATAAAAAGAACCGCCCCCGTAATTGAGGGCGGTCTTTTTTAGCTTATCGGTGCTATCAAAGCAGCCGCTGCGGCTGTTATATCGGGCAGAATATAGTTTGAGAAGTTGGCGTTATAGTGGTTGTAATCACGCCACCAAAGCATCATTTCCTCAGCCCTTGCATTTGCTGCCGCACGCTTTTGCTCTTCTGTGCCGGAGGTCTCTGCATATACCTTCTGCACATCAGCCGTCATCTTATCATCGGACATCTTCCCTATATCAAGGAAGCCGAGAACCATGGGGTTATCTTTATTTTCCTCGTACAGCTCACGAATAGCACGGTCGTAGGAATTTGTGCGCATACCCTTAAACGTCATAGTATCAGCATCATAGACCTTGCCCTCCGTCTCGCCGTAATTGCCTGAGGGGGTGTATGAGCCGAGTATTACGTAAGCGCCCATGTCCATTATTGCATCCATGTATATCCTGTCGTATTCCTTAAACTCCTCAAAGCTGCTTGAAGAATCGTTCGTACCCATACCGCTTATAGAAACAACATCTCCCGGTCTTAACTGCGTCAGGATGCTGTTGAAAAGCCCCTCTGTATAGAAGCTCTTATGCTGGCGGCCGGCACGTCCGCTGTTATGGAAGGTGTCTATCACCGCATCAAGCTCCGGATATTTTGAAAGGTCGTCCGTCTCGCTTGAGGCTATCGTATATGCCCATGAACCGTTCTGCTGGATAGTTGAATCGCCTATCGTCCACCAATCCGGCTCCTCAGTCTCTGTTCTCTCCGCTTTCTTAACAGACAGGGATTTAAGCGTTCCGTCTATTTCTATATCCATTATATCGTCACCGAAAATCGCCGTCTTAAATACGTCGGCTTTAGAGCCGTCGCTCTCTCTCACGTAGCCTGTAAAGTCGGAGTTTATCCGCTCGCAGGTGATCGAGCCGCTGTATACGGCAGTCACCTCATATACGCTGCCTTTCTCAAGCTTCAGACGGAAAGTCCCGCCGCTAAGGCCGCCGGCATCCTCCATGCCGCCGTCAACGCCGAATCCTACGCTGTCGCTGTAATCATCGGACGCTTTAACCACGGTTGCCGTATCGCTAACAGCTCCCTCGCCAAACACGAAATCCATATTATACAGCACCGTCTTTATCCGCCGTGTTATAACCCCGCCGTCAGAATCTTGGGCAGAGGCGGTTACGTATATGGTCTGTGGCTTTGCGCTGCTCCCTACGCTTAAAATCCCGTCTGCGCTGATAAGAACACCGTCGGGCGATATAGGTGTACCGTTTTCATCCGTAACAGCGTAGCTTACGCTCCGTCCGGGAATTTCCTCCGCCTGCCCGTTTTTCACAACGGCAGTATATGTATACGTACCATCGCTCCCCAAGCGGATGCCTGCCGGAGCGTTCGTAAACGATATACTGTCCTTCGTTCCAACGAGCTTTATCGTAACAGTTCTCGTTTTTCCGCCGACCTCTACCTGTATCGGAAGCTCTCCTGCGGGGGCTGTACTTTCTATAGTAAGCGTTGCTGTAGCGCCGCTGTTTGCTATCGACACGCCCTCTGCCAGCTCGTCACCTATGCTCCACACCGGCATACCGATATAATCCCAGCCATCGGTCGTCTTTGCGGCTGCTGACAGCCGGATCTCACTCGTGCCGTTTTCGGGAATTTCAGCCGTCTGTGGAGCTGTTATGATAATTGAATTTTCATCCACTTCAGCCTCATATACTCTGATATTGTTTACGTCTATAGTAGACTTATTATCCTTGGCAAGCGATATGCGGTATGCGCTTCCCGCTGTATAATCCACAAAATCCATCACAGCCGATTCGGCTATCGGCGCAGCCTCGGTATAATCCTCAGACAAATTATACACCCGTGCAGCGCATTTCTGCGAGATGGGATCGGCGTTGATGACGATATGGTACCAGCTGCCGCTGTTTGCACCGGAGTATATCGTCGTGCCGTTCAATAGCAGAGATGAACCGTTCTTCTCAAAGCTGAACGCTGTCGAGTCGGGAGCTGTCATCGTACCGCCGCCTACATAGGAAATGCTTCCGTCTACGCCGAAACGGACATCCTGCTCAAATACCGTCTGAGATTCTATTTGACCTATCTCGTTATAAGCAACCATTGAGTTTCCGCTTGCGTCTCTTGAGAATGAGAGATACTTGCCGCCCTCGTCAGCTGAAAAATCCATATGCGCCCCGTCTGAGCCGTACGTCTGCCAGCCGCCGAAAACAAGGTCGTTCTGCAAAAGGCTGTAGCCTATCAAGCTGTCCTCATATTTATTGTAATCGGAGGTATATCCAGGCTTTGGGAGTATATCCTTAGAGCTTTTATCCCCCAAAAGCACAAGAGGGCTTGATACCTCTATCGTTTTTCCGTTATATGTCACCTTTGCGGTTACTCTGCCGTAGTAATTTGCGGCTGTGCGCTTCATCGTAAAATCCACCGCCGTATTATGCTCGGCAGTCGAAACCACCTCTGCGTAACCCTCGCAGTAAGCGCTTCCGCTCTCGCCTGTCGGCCTGCCGTCAAGCGTGCGGAAGCCGTCAAACGTCCACTCCACGTTGTAATCGTCCACCCTCTCATCAGGAGAGCTGATAAGACTCGTACCCTGTTCGCCGGTTATTGTAAGAGATATGGGATTAGAGGCTGGTGTGTTCTCATCTGATCCCATCACAAGCTCACCGCCGGCAGGAAAATCGTTAAAGCTCACACTCTCTATCGCTTCAATGTAATTCTCGCTTATGTGCGCTGTTATCGTGCAGTCGGAGGTTATCGCAAGAGATGAAAGCTCCTCGCTCGTGTAGAGTGTTCCGCCGACATCCCAGCCCTCGAAATTCTCACCGTACGCTGAAACATCGGGAATGTTTATCACACTTTCGCCGTCTATTACGTACTGAGCGAACGTATCCGACCCGCAGGTTATCGTCACTTCATGGTACGATACCGCCAAATCCGACTCCCTCGCTTTATACAGCTTTATATTGTCAATGCACGTATCAACGTTGGCCTTCGGCCCTAAAATATGGATGCACGAAAACGAGCTTATGCCATCGCTCATATCCGACACGCCTTTATAATATTCAACGCTCCCGTCCCTTGAGGTTACGTATACCGTCACCGTGCCCTCAGTGAAATTTCCCACGACCTTAACGTGTATCCACGGGTCGCCGTCAATTTTCTCTGTCGTTACAGCCGGCATATTATAATCCCCAAGCGAAAGCCCGGAATCGGATTTGCCGTTGTTTATCACATACAGATCCTCATTCTTCGGCCTGTCCATCGTGAACACGTACCTCTTTGTATTTTCCACGCCGTGGTTCTGGTAAACCGAGCTTTGCGATTCAACCAGCTGCAACTCTGAAACACGATCCGTCCTGTTCGTCTTAAGGTCTGCTTCAAATACGAAATTCTCCGATACCGCCTTACTGAGGTTGAAATATCCCGAACGTGAAGCATTTCCGCCGGTTATCGCCATATAGCGGTTTATTCCTGAATCGCTGTCGGTTTTTACAGAAGCCGTACCCGCCGGTGAAAACCAGCCGTCAGCAACCGACGCATCCGGCTTGCTCACCTCTTCAAAGCCCTCGAAATCCTGCTCGTATATCATCTCGAGCTCTTCTTCCGGCTCGTCTGTGGGGGAGGGTGTTGGTGTCGTCTCCGGGACGGACGTATATACGAATACGTCCGCCTTCGGTACCATAGTTCCT
The DNA here is from genome assembly GCA_002305435.1 of Clostridiales bacterium UBA1381. Taxonomy (GTDB): domain Bacteria; phylum Bacillota; class Clostridia; order UBA1381; family UBA1381; genus UBA1381. The sequence goes on along the minus strand of DBQZ01000006.1, from coordinate 1,407 downwards.
ATTGAATCCCATACGAGAACACGATCGCCGCTATAAAGTGTAACCCCTTCTATAGCCGCCTTTTGATTTTCAAATTCCACAGGGTATAATACTGCATTTTTCATAGTTTGATCATCATTATACGAAATTACCATTACATCAGCGCTCTTCGTCTCATCTGCTGCATTAAGCGTAAGCACTGCTGCTTTTTCATCGTAGCTTACCGTAACCGGATACGCCGGGGCGGTTTCAATGCCCATCAGCTTCTTCGCCTCTTCAACGCTGTATATGCGGCTTATACCGGTTTCCTCACCACGGATACTGCCCTCACTGACGCTTGCTATATCGTTATATGTGTATTCATAATCGCTCGTTTCATATCCAAGCTCCGACATTCCGGCAGCTATTATCGTCGATACGAAAAACGCTGCCTGCTGCGTCAGATGCAGGTTATCGCCGACATG
>DBQZ01000006.1:0-936 GCA_002305435.1 Clostridiales bacterium UBA1381 | reverse complement strand
GTCGATAAACGGCGCTCCAAGCTCAGCTGCCAAAGCGGTCATCGTATTTTCTCCGGAGGCCGGATCATAGACGAAATACGTCCTGTGCTGGTACTTTCCGTTATATATGGGGCTTACGAGTATCGCCTCTGCGCCCTTTGCTTTTACTGCTTCAACCATGAGGCTGATATACGTTTCGGATTCTTCGATACCCCTGTTTTGTACGCCGTCATTTATGCCGAAATCCATAACAAGCGTATCGCCTTCGCCGATATTCCAAAGCATATCGTCAAAGCTCTCCTCGTACCAGTCCTTTGCATACCTCTGCACCTGTCCGAGATTATTCACTACGTACTTATCGGATAACGCTTTCTGAAGCATCGTGCCGAAACCTGTTATCATTATCTTTTCGCTGTCCAAATCGTCGCCGTCTATGTCAATCGGGAAATAATCCGCAGATGTGGAATCTCCCGCTACCCATATAACCGGGCGGCGGTACTGCTCAGGCACACGCACGACTTTTATCGAGGTGATACAGCCGGCATTGCTTCCTCCGCCCGTATTTCCCACCGTAATATCCGCCGTGCCGCCTTCTACCCTTATCTGTTCCGCCGTAAGGTAAGCCTCGGCTGCGCTTCTGTTATATGACGAACCGCCGCTGCCGCCCAGATTCTGCATGAACTGACGGCCGTTTAAGTACACGTCCGCTCTGCCTGATGCCTTTCTGTATACGCTTATGTCGTACTCGCCGTTGGGCAGATCTATCTTTATGGGCCGCCCTTCTACAGCGTTATAGCCGTTTTCTGTGATAGAGCCGACATTTAAAAGCCCATAGCCTGTATCACGTGAATAGGAGTTTATCCCCGTCTTTATGTAGCCGTTTATATATGGGCTGTCGCTTGATGTGAGGTTCGTAAATTCCAGCTTGTATTCGGGAACTACCGTTACCTCTCCGCC
>DBQZ01000083.1:2728-15025 GCA_002305435.1 Clostridiales bacterium UBA1381 | reverse complement strand
CTATTCCGACCATTTTTCCCTTATGCGCTGGAGCGTGTTTTTTTCTATTCGGGATACCTGCACCTGTGAGACACCTATAAGGCGGGCGATTTCAGACTGCGTCTTGCCTTGAAAATACCGCATGATAAGTACTTGCCGTTCACGAGGCTTGAGGCTTCTGAGGATGGCTTCCACCATTACTTTGTTTATTATTTCCTCCTCACGGCTGCCGTCAGAGAGCTTGTCTAAAAGCGTAAGAGACTTGCCGCCGTCATCGTAGACGGTATCGTAAATGGATTCTGGGGCTGCTGAAGCGTCAAAGGCTTCCGAGAGCATATCCGCCTCAATTTCGCAGCGTAGGGATATTTCGCCGATTGTCGGTTCCCGTCCGAGCTCACGGCGCAGCTGTTCCTCGGCACGCCTGCCTTTGGAAGCGGCTTCCTTAAGCGTGCGGCTGACCTTTACCGGGCCGTCGTCACGCAGGAACCGCTTTATCTCGCCTATAATCATCGGCACCGCATATGTGGAAAATTTTACGTTGTATCCCGTGTCAAAATGGTGAACCGCCTTTATAAGGCCGATAGCTCCCACCTGCGCCAAATCCTCAAGCTCATGACCCCTGCCGGAAAATCTCTTAACCACGCTCCACACAAGCCCCATGTTTTCTTCGACAAGCCGCTTCTGCGCATCACTGTCGCCGCTTGCTGCCATTTTCAAAAGAGCCTGATCCTCCACGATCATATCACCCCGATCGTTTTAACCATAGTCACAGCCGTGCCACGGCCGGGCAGGCTCTCCACATTCACCTCATCCATGAAACTTTCCATAATCGTAAAACCCATGCCTGAGCGTTCCTGCTCAGGGCAGCCGCTGTAGAGCGGACGGCGGGCTTTTTCAATATCGTCTATACCGCAGCCGCTGTCGCTGACGGTGACGGTTAGAGTGCGACCGCAGAGCGTGGCTTCAAGCGTGACCGTTCCCTCTTTGCCGTTGTAGCCGTGTATGACGGCGTTTGTCACCGCTTCTGAAACGGCGGTTTTTACGTCTCCAAGCTCGTCAAGGCTGGGATTTAAGGGGAGTATGAAAGCAGCTATTACCGAACGGGCGAACTGCTCGTTTTGCGAGAGGCTTTCAAACGTCAGTTTCATGCTGTTGTTCATTTTATCACCCCCGGAATATCATTGCTTGTATCGACCATAATCACTATATCACTGACACCGGACATCCTAAGCAGTTTTTTTACGGCTTCTGAAGCGCCGATTATGATTATCTGTCCGCCGAACGCTCGAACCTTTTTATACCGTCCCAATATCAGCCCTATGCCGGAGCTGTCCATAAAGCTGACATTTGAAAGCTCAAACGCCACGTTTACCGCCCCTGAACGCTCCAGCGTCTTGTCTATTTCTTCCCGGATTTCACGTATGGAATGATGATCTATCTCTCCTGAGAGATCTACCGTGACAGTCCTTTTGTTTCTGGTTATCTTCATAGCTATGTATTCTCTCCCTATGATTATTTTTGGGTATAAAAATACCCGTACGGGGAAGATATTCTCCATACGGGTGTATTTATCCTTTTGAGAAGATGGGGAGCTTTTGTCGAATCGGAAAAATCGTCCGACAAAATTTTTAATATCGTTTTCTTATCAGCTCATACAGTCGTGAGAAGGCATACCAAACCGAAGTCAGAATACCGATATCGAAGCATAGGTTAAAAAGATAGAGCTGTTTTGGTATATCGGCGTTTCCGTTTCCGAGATACGGCATGGGGAACTGTATCGCACCCATTGCCATTACAAGCAGAAATATCCACGCATAGCGGTTTTTTCGGGATAGCGCCTCATACAATCCGCCGATTAGGAATATCAGGTAGGCGGGGATTATGAAAAACAGCGTTTGAGGGAGCCTTTGGCGAATCTCGTTCCATAGGCTGAAACGGTAGTCGCTCTCTCCCGGAGCAAAACCGGCATCCTCCTCATACGTTCCCATGCCGATTTTTGTATCAAACGCAAAACCGGCGGTTATTTCCATGCCTTTAATAAGGCGAATAGGATGTGTTATGTAATACTTTATCAGTTTGACGTTATCCATTTTGCTGTAGAACATTTCCTCCAGCTGCGGAGAGCGCGGGGGATAGGCGTATTCCTCGGGGGAAAGATATGCGTGCTTTCCGGCGTCTGCTGCCAAGGCGGGGTCAAGCCCCAAATCTATGAGATCCTGCTCGGGGTCCTCACTGTCCTTTAATATCCCGTAAAAAACGCTGTTGTACTGAGTATCGAGATTAAGCCCTATCCCGCCGATTACGTAATTAAGCCCGCCGAACCATATCGTAAACACCGCCAATGCTGCGGTAAGATGCCAGAAATTCCACTTTCTCCACATATACACGTAGACAAGCAGCATAAACGGCAGACAAGCCACGCATTGGAGCTTTGAGCCTAAAAGTATTGCGCAGGAGATGAAATAGAAAACGGGGTAACGCCGCTTTTGGTCGTTTTCGTGTTTTATGAGCAGCACACAGGCAAGTATGTACATCATAAGCCCGAATATCATCATCGCTTGACCGTAGAGGCTGTTGAAGGCGGTTATATGCGTGCCGTCGAAAAAGACGAACGCAAAAAGAGCAAGTAGCAGATATTTTGCCCATGTATGCTTTAGCGGCAGATTCCTCAAAAGCAGCGTACACACGACAGCAAACGCCAAACTCATAACAGCTGCCAATACCGGCATATAAAACGTTCCGCCGCAGAACACGGCGCACAACGCCCGTGCTATTGCGGTTGGATATATTGCGCTCGTACACGGTACCAGCATCAAAAGCCGCAGAATATACAGCGCTTTGTCCCAGGGGTATGAAAACGACATACCGTAGGAGTTTTGGATATAATCGTAAAATGGATGGTTCTCTCTGCCGTCTATGAAGGACAAGCCGCACGGGTACATTACACGCTCAAAATCGCCCTGGTCAGCCACCCCGTGTATCGGCGGCCAGAAAATTATATAAAAGCATAGACCGCACATTACGGCCATACAGATTATGTCAAAAACCGTTATTCTTTTAAATCCTTTGTATTTAAGCTTCACTGCGTTCACCTCAATTATATAGTAACATATTTTCGGTGGATACGCAAGCATTATTTACCTTATAGTCTCATCTGCGGAACAGTTTTCTGTATTTGCTCGGCGGCATCTGGTTAATTTCCTTAAAGGCTTTTGTAAATTTTCCTTGGGTTTCATACCCGACCTGCTCGGCTATTGAGGCTATGCTGTCATCGGTATTAGAAAGCATTTCCATAGCTCGGCGTATTCGGTATTCTTTCATGTATGCCCCTATCGGCATACCGTAAACCGCCTTGAACGATTCTTTCAGGGCGGAAGTGTTGAGCAGATATTTTCTGGACAGCTCCTCTATTGTAAAACGGCGGTCAAGATTTTCGGTGATGAAATCCCGCATCTGTTTTACAGTTTCCGCTTTTTGGGAAAAATACGGGGCGGTGTCCTTCTCTCTCGGCGCCGGCATACGTGAAAGGCTTAGGAAAAGTTCCTGCACTTTCAGTTTGAGATACGGCAAAAGAAGTGGCTCTTCCACCTCGTACAGTACGGGGAAGATGCTCTCGGTTTGCCTGCCTGCCGGAATTACCGATGTTTTTTCGGCGCTGCAAAATTTGCGGCTGATACTATCTATGCTTATTCCACCTTCAAGAAGCAGCGGCGGAAGGTTTTTATCAAAAGCTTCGACATCGGCGAAAATCTTTATCCCCTCGTAATAGCCTAAGGGAAGAGATATGGAGGAGTGGGAGCAGCGGTTTGAGCTGTGGATACAAAGGTCGCCGGCTCCCAGATACAGCTTGATATCGTTATTCATGCTCCAGCCGATACGTCCCCGGCGGCAGTGGTTTATCTCGAGGATACTATCCGAAAAGCGGTGGCTTATGGTTACGTTTTCCGCAGCATACCGGTGCAGGGAAACCTCCACTCCGGGGAATATCGGGAATATATCAATGATCGCCCTGCCGTCGGTATCCACCGACAGCTCCTCGGCGGATACGGCGTCATCGTGTACTTTTATTACAGCTTTTCCATCCGGTATATCGCAAAGAGCTGAAAAAAGCTCGTCATGTTCGTTCATTGTTCATTCCTCCATATGCTGATTAACCGGCGGCAGGGCAGGATATTTCTACCATTTTTTCTATCATTTTATGCAGAAGCTGAGCCTGCTCCGTATCGGCTGCCTTATAATAGACCTCCTTGCCGTCTCTGCGGCTTACTATCAGACCGTACGTCTTTAACTGGCGCAGGTGATGAGATACCGCAGGACTGCTCATGCCCATCATAGAGGATAGGTTTATCACACATTCCTCGCAGTGGCAAAGTATCCAGAAAATTTTTATCCTTGTCTGGTCGCACAGCTGCTTGAATATCTCCGATACCGCAAGAAATTCCTCCGTTTTGGGCATATTCTCAAAGCGGAAACTGTGACCATGGTCGTGCGGCAGAAAATCGTTCACTGTAAGCTCCCCTTTCTGAAAAATTTATAATTTACAGTCTTTTTACGAACAGGGCACGGACGGCGTTTAACACAGCAAGTATCATTACGCCCACGTCGGCGAATATCGCAAGCCACATATTAGCCGCTCCGAGCGCTCCGAGAACGAGGCATAAGAGCTTGATGCCGACGGCAAATACGATATTCTGATAAACGATACTAAGACAGCGGCGTGATATTTTTATAGCTTTTGAAATTTTCATCGGATCGTCATCCATGAGGACAATGTCCGCTGCCTCTATTGCTGCATCCGAACCCATAGCGCCCATTGCGATACCAATATCCGCACGGCTCAATACCGGGGCATCGTTTATGCCATCGCCGACAAACGCCAATTTTTCACCGGAAGGCTTGGTTTGCATTATTTTTTCTACCATGGATACCTTTTCAGCCGGCAGAAGCTCGCTGTAGACCTCGTCTATGTTAAGCGTGGATGCTACCTGTGCGGCTACACGCTTATCGTCTCCGGTGAGCATAACCGTCCGGCGTATGCCAGCTTGCTTTAAGGCTTTAATTGCCGATTCCGAGGTCGGTTTTATAACATCGGAGATCACGATATGGCCGGCGTACTCGCCGTCTATAGCCATATGGACGATTGTTCCGGTATGGTGGCAGTTTATATAATGTATCCCGAGATCTTCCATCAGCTTGCCGTTTCCAGCGGCGACGGATTTTCCATCAATTACGGCGGTTACGCCTCTGCCGCTTATTTCATGTATATCACGAACACGTGTCCTGTCCACTTCGCCTCCCCATGCACGGCGGATGCTGAGGCTTATCGGGTGGGAGGATGCGCTTTCTGCCAAAGCGGCGTATTCCAAGAGCTTCTTTGATTCAAGCTCGTTATGGTGGATGCCGTTTACTTCAAATACGCCCTGTGTCAGTGTGCCGGTCTTGTCAAATACAACAATTTTGGTTTTTGAGAGTGTTTCCAGGTAGTTGGAGCCTTTTACAAGGACACCAGCCTTGCTCGCACCGCCGATGCCTGCAAAGAAACCGAGCGGTATGCTTACGACTAAGGCGCACGGACAGCTTATAACGAGGAAGGTAAGCGCACGGTAAATCCAGTCGCCCCATTCCGTTCCAACACCCATGCCAAGCCTTACCAAAGGCGGTATTACAGCAAGCGCAAGGGCGCTTATGCAGACGGCGGGAGTGTATATGCGGGCAAATTTGGAAATGAAGTTTTCAGACCGTGATTTGCGGGAGCTGGCGTTTTCAACCAAGTCGAGTATTTTTGAAACGGTTGACTCGCCAAACTCTTTCGTTGTGCGTATCTTTAAAACTCCCGTGAGATTTATGCAGCCGCTTATTACCTCGTCGCCTTCACGCACATCACGGGGCAGGCTTTCGCCGGTAAGAGCGCCGGTGTTAAGACTGGAGCTTCCCTGTGTTACTGTACCGTCTATAGGTATCTTTTCCCCAGGCTGTACGATTATTATACTGCCCGGCTCGACCTCGTCCGGATCTATCTTTTCAATTTTGCCGTCACGTTCTATGTTGGCATAGTCGGGGCGAATATCCATCAGATCGCTGATATTTCGGCGGCTTTTGCCGACTGCGTAGCTTTGGAACAGCTCTCCTATCTGGTAAAACAGCATAACGGCTATCGCTTCAGTGTAATCCCCGCTTTTATCGTACAATGCAAGAGCTATCGCTCCTACGGTGGCAATCGCCATAAGGAAGTTCTCGTCAAATACCTGACCGTTTCGTATCCCCTTGGCGGCTTTTATCAGAATATCGTAGCCTATAACAATGTATGGTATCAGATACAGTATAAACCTGAGCACACCCGATACCGGGATGAAATACAATGCTACCATCATTGCCGCTGATGCTATTATACGTGCAAGCATCTTTTTTTGTTTCTTATTCATGACCTCTCCTCCATAATGATAAATTAAACGTGTGAATAATTGTTCATATATAATCCCTTTTTAAAGCGCTCTCAAACGCATCGGCTGAAAGCGCTCTATTTATTTCAGATATATATTTCGCAGTCGTCCTCGACCTTTTTGCAATTTTTAAGTACTTCTTTCATAACCGCCTTATGATCGCTTCCATCCTCAAACTCAACATTCATTTTAAGCGTCATAAAGTTTACAACGGCATTTTTTACACCGGCAGTGTTATTTGCAGCGGTTTCCATCTTATTTGCGCAGTTAGCGCAGTCAACGTCAATTTTATATGATTTTTTCATTTTCAATTTCTCCTTTTTAAGATGATTTAACGATTGTTTAATCGTTCATCTATATGATATACCATTTCCCTCTGTATGTCAATACCTTTTTTCTTCTCTTTCTGATTGGATAAAAAGAGCTTCCGTTTGGATAAGTAAACGGGCAGAAAATTATTGGGGCGGTGCGGGAGGGAGGGCGGATTTGAGGATTTTGTGGTTAGCCATGGCTAAAACTGTTCTAAAAGGGACAAATGGACTTCCGATAGGGCAAAACAAACGTCTTGCTTTATGCTATAATATAATTACCCCCACACCCCGTGGGGGTATCACGATAATGACGGGAGGAATGACAATGCAGGAAAAATATGATATAACCGGCATGAGCTGTGCTGCCTGCTCTGCGAGAGTTGAAAAGAGCGTTTCAGCCCTGTCGGGGATGAGGAGTGTTTCTGTCAACCTGCTTAAAAACAGCATGACGGTTGATTATGATGAAGCTGTCCTTAACAGCGATAAAATAATAGAAGCTGTTGTAAAAGCCGGCTACGGGGCTTCTCTGCACAGCGCAGGAGCTGCAAAGAGAGAAAAGAGCACAGCTGCCGGAGATGATGCTCGCAAAGAGTATGATATAATGAAGAAGCGTGTCATATGGTCGTTCGTATTTACCGTACCGCTTTTTTACATTTCTATGGGGCGGATGATGGGATGGCCGCTGCCGGGCTTTTTCCTGGGGGATGAAAACTCCATGATATATGCGCTGACGCTGTTTATCCTTGTAATACCGATAGTGTTTATAAATTTCAAATACTATAAAAACGGCTTTAAGACGCTTTTTCATGGATCGCCTAACATGGATTCCTTAATAGCCCTCGGCTCGGGAGCATCTCTTGTGTACGGGATATATGCGCTTTATAAAATAGCCTTCGGCTTCGGGCATGACGATATGGCTATGGTGCATCAGTTCACGCATGACCTCTATTTCGAGGGGGCGGGAACTATACTGACGCTTATAACCCTCGGCAAATTTTTTGAAGCCCGTGCAAAGGGCAGAACGTCGGACGCTATAAATAAGCTCCTTGATTTGGCTCCGAAAACAGCCACTGTTTTAAGGGACGGCCGTGAAGAGGTCATACCGGCGGAGGAGCTTGAAAAGGGGGATATTGTCATCGTAAAAGCCGGTGAATCCATACCGGCAGACGGCGTGCTTATAGAAGGCCATGCGTCCGTTGATGAATCGGCGATAACCGGCGAAAGCATCCCTGTGGATAAAGAGAGCGGCGATAAGGTTATAGGAGCCACGATAAACAGGAGCGGATACTTTAAGATGCGTGCCTCAAAAGTCGGTGATGAAACGTCCTTAGCACAGATAATACGTCTGGTTGACGAGGCTACCAGCTCCAAAGCGCCAATTGCAAAGCTGGCGGATAAGGTTGCAGGTATATTTGTGCCGGCGGTTATAACCATTGCCCTTGTATCGGCTGTAATCTGGCTCTTATGCGGAGCTACGTTTGAGTTTGCGCTTACGATTGCGGTATCGGTGCTTGTAGTATCCTGCCCGTGTGCATTGGGTCTGGCAACGCCGACTGCAATTATGGTCGGAACCGGCAGAGGTGCGGCAAACGGTATACTTATAAAATCTGCCGAGGCTTTGGAAACCGCCCATTCAATAGATACAGTTGTGCTTGACAAAACCGGCACGATAACTCTCGGAAAACCTGCTGTTACCGATGCGGCTGCATTTAAGGGAGCAAAGGAGGATGAGCTTTGGCAGGTAGCGTCATCTCTTGAAAAGCTGTCGGAGCATCCGCTTGCTTCTGCTATAACGGAGGCGGCTGCTTCAAGGAATACCGCATTGCTTAACGTTGAGAATTTTAAACAGCTGCCCGGTCGTGGTATAAAAGGGCGTATAGGCGGCGAGGAGTGTTTGGCAGGCAACAAGCGCATGATGGAGGAATTTTCTGTATGGGATTCCGGAATGGAGGAAATATATGAAAAGGCGGCCTCTGACGGCAAAACACCGCTGTTTTTTGCCCGCAGCAAAAAAATGCTCGGTATGATCGCCGTTGCCGATAAGGTAAAGCCGACAAGTACGGAGGCGATAAGCGAGCTTAAAAGTATGGGTATAGAAGTCGTTATGCTGACCGGCGACCATAGACGGACTGCCGAGGCGATACAGCGTCAGGTGGGAGTTGACCGTGTCGTAGCGGAGGTTCTTCCTCAGGGCAAGGAAGAGGAAATCCGCCGCCTGCAAGAAGAGGGCAAAAAGGTTGCTATGGTAGGCGACGGTATAAACGATGCACCGGCGCTTGCCCGTGCGGACGTTGGAATCGCTATAGGAGCGGGAACGGACGTAGCTATGGAATCGGCGGATATTGTCCTTATGAAGAACGACCTTTTGGACGTTGCAGGGGCAGTAGAGCTTAGCCGTGCTACTATCCGGAATATAAAGGAGAACCTGTTCTGGGCATTCTTCTATAATGTAATCTGCATACCGATAGCGGCAGGCTGCTTCTATGTAGCTTTCGAGCTTAAGATGAACCCGATGGTGGCAGCTCTTGCGATGAGCTTCAGCTCTGTTTTCGTAGTGTCAAACGCTCTGCGTCTGCGGTTTTTCAAGCCGAAGCACGGCGCTCACTCAGCCCCGGCGGCCGAATGCAGCACGGCTTCCTGCAGTATAGCCGCTGTGCAGAGTGAAAATAAAACAAATAATGGAGGAATTAAAATGAAAAAAGTATTATCAGTTGAAGGAATGATGTGCCAGAATTGTGTAAAGCATGTAAGGCATGCACTTGAAAGCATCCCCGGAGCGGAAAATGTGGATGTAAGCTTAGACGAAAAAAGAGCGTCCGTAGAGGTTCCGGCAGATGTTTCCGATGAGACGGTAAAGGCTGCTGTTGTTGACGCAGGCTACGAGGTGACGGAGATAAAGAGCGATGAAGGCTGATAGGGAGCGTATTTCTCGTTCGATAAAAATTGCCCGAGGGCAGCTTGACGGCATCCTGCGCATGATAGACGAGGATCGCTACTGCGTGGATATTTCGAACCAGATATTGGCCGTGGAATCGATATTAAAAAACGCTAACCGTGAAATACTCCATGCCCATATAAGAAGCTGTGTGCGGGAAGGGCTAAAGACCGATGAGCCTAACCCGAAGATAGAAGAAGCGCTCTCGCTGCTTGACAGGCTTATAACCTAAACAGAAAATACCGCCCCACATATCGCAAGTATACGGTGTGTGGGGCGGTATTTGTACAATTTAGCAGCTTATTTTTCTCTCTGCGGTCGGCTCGCCGAATATCGGCAGACCGTTTTCATCATAATCGAATATTTTTGCCCGTGCATGGCGGTTAGGATCCTCAAGGGGATCTCCGGTTATATTCTTGTAGCTGCGGCTGTGGTATATCAGAACATCACGGCCGTTGTCGGTGGTGAAGCAGTTATGGCCGGGGCCGTACTGGCGGTTTTTGTCGCTTGTAGAGAACACCGGTTTTTTGCTCTTGTTCCACGATGATGGGTCGAGCAGGTCGTCGCCCGCATTTGCCCACAGCAGTCCCATGCAGTATCTCCAGCCGGTATCGCTTGCCGAATACGTTATGAGGACTTTGCCGTTTCTAAGCAGTACTGCCGGACCTTCATTTACCTTAAAGCCCTGACATTCCCAGTCGTATTCCGGAACGGTCAGGATTATCGGCTTTGTCGATAATGTGAGGGGATCCTTCATTTCGGCGATACAGAGAACGGAGCCTGTCGTTTCGGAGAATTTCTGCGCCCATACGGCATAAAGGCGACCCCTGTTCTCAAATACGGTCATATCGAGGGAAAACGTTTCCGCACCGATGTCTATGCGGCCGCATTCCTCCCATTTGCCGGAAAGCGGGTCTTTGTCGCTGCATTTTAAGGCATAAGGGCGTATCTGCCATTTATCGCTTTTGTCGCTTGCGGTAAAGTATATGTACCATTCGCCGTTTATCCTGTGAAGCTCCGGCGCCCAGATATGGCAGCTCATCTCGCCGCTTTTGTGGCACTGCCAGATGGTTTTTACTTCTTTTGTATTTGTAAGCCCGTTGATGGTTTTTGCACGGCGCAGCTCTATTCTGTCATATTCAGGGACAGAAGCAGTAAAATAGTAATAGCCGCCGATGTTTAAAACCCACGGATCTGCTCTTTGTTCTACCAGCGGATTGTTGTAGTCCATTTTTACAAACCTCCCGTTAAAAATCAAGTAATACTATACCGCAAACAATCGATTGTGTCAATAGGAAATCCTTTTCCGAAGAGACGAATTTTAGGGGATTTTCACGGCGTAATTTGTGGATTTTGCATTAGCGGATATTTTGGAGAATTTAAATACAAAAATGGATGAAAAGAGGGGATTTTGGGTGAAATTTTTTTCGTATTTCCTATTGAAAAAGAAGTTATTTTATGATACAATATAAACGTTCTGTTGTATTTAGATAAGCAAAAGATAAATGCAGAATGATCCCGCAGAAGCGTTACATATATAAGCCGCATAAAAGCATCGGCAGACGCCTGCAGTAAAAGAGGTGTTGTATGAATTGAAAAAGCATTGGAAAATGGGAAGCCTTATCTCATGGGCAGCTGTAGTGCTTATCCTGTTCCTGCTGTTTGAGATGCTTACCAACAGTGTAAACCAATCAAGGACTATTCCGTATTCGGAGCTGGTTTCGGCTATAAGCGCAGAACGTGTTTCGGAGCTTGTGATAAATGAGGACGGGACGGCAAGAGCGAATATAAGCTATGAAAACGGCGCCTCGGAGATAGTGTCGGTCGTTATTCCCTCGGTGACCGCATTGCAGGAGGATACCGGCGGCATGATGGCTGAGCAGATGGCAAACGGAACGCTCAAGCAGGAAATAGTCAGGGCGAAGGTTCCGTGGCTGTCGCTTATGAGCATCTTTTTGCCGATAATAGCGATTTTTGTGATATTTTTCCTGTTTTTCAGAAAAGGCGGCGGAGGTGCTGTCAACACGTTTACAAGAAGCCGTGCAAGGCTTGCTACTGTGGAAAACGTCACCTTTGACGATGTGGCAGGAGCAGTCGAGGAAAAGGCAGAGCTTCAGGAGCTTGTGGAGTTTTTAAAAAATCCGCAGAAGTTTATAAATCTTGGCGCAAGGATACCAAAGGGCATTCTTTTGGTAGGTTCGCCGGGAACGGGAAAGACGCTTCTGGCAAAGGCTGTGGCAGGAGAGGCGGGAGTGCCGTTTTACTCCATCAGCGGCTCGGATTTTGTGGAGCTGTACGTTGGTGTCGGCGCATCAAGAGTCCGTGACCTTTTTGAACAGGCGAAGAAGAACCGCCCCTGCATAATCTTCATAGATGAGATAGACGCTGTCGGCAGAAAGCGTGGCGCCGGTATGGGCGGCGGCCATGACGAAAGGGAGCAGACGCTGAATCAGCTGCTTGTGGAAATGGACGGCTTTGGCGTTAATGAGGGCGTTATAATGATAGCAGCCACGAACCGTCCTGATATACTCGATCCGGCGCTTTTGCGTCCGGGACGGTTTGACCGTCAGGTCGTTGTGGATCTTCCGGATGTGAAAGGCCGTGAGGAGATATTAAAGGTTCATTCACGAAA
>DBQZ01000083.1:0-2714 GCA_002305435.1 Clostridiales bacterium UBA1381 | reverse complement strand
GCGATATTTGCCGCCAGACGCGGGCATGAAAGCATCAGCGAACGTGATGTCGAGGATGCTAATGTAAAGGTTATGATGGGAGCTGAAAAGCGTTCGAAGATAATCGGAGAAAAGGAAAGAAAGCTCACAGCCTACCACGAGGCCGGCCATGCAGTTATGGCAAAGATTCTTGACGATACAACGTCCATACATCAGGTGTCGATTATCCCCAGAGGAAGAGCCGGCGGCTATACGATGTATCTGCCTTCTGAGGATAAGACGTATATCTCCAAGAACGAGATACTCGACCGCATAATGATACTTCTCGGAGGCCGTGTTGCCGAAGCGCTTGTTATGGATGATATATCAAGCGGGGCCTCGGGCGATATACAGCACGCAACCCATATTGCACGCCAGATGGTTGTGCGCTACGGCATGAGCAGCCGTATGGGTCCTATTTCCTACGATGACGGCGGAGAGGTTTTCCTCGGCAGGGATTACGGCCATTCCAAGGAATATTCCGAAAAAATAGCTGCGGAGATCGATGAGGAAATACGTGACATTATAAATGGTCAATACACAAAAACAGAACAGCTGCTTAAAGAGAATATGCCCGTTTTGGAGGCGGTAGCTCAGAAACTGCTCAAATCGGAAACGATAGACGAGGATGAGTTTAACGAATGTTTCCATGCGGTGTATAATAAAAATAAGGAGGAAAATATAGATGAATAAAGTGACAAAGGACACAATAATAAACGATGTGGTAATGATGAACCCGGACAATGCAAAATTCCTGTTTGAAATAGGTATGCACTGCCTCGGCTGCCCGTCAGCTGCCGGCGAAACTCTTGAAGAGGCTTGCATGGTGCACGGAGCAAACGTTGATGAGCTTATCGAAAAGATAAACAGCTTTATGGAAAAAGAGGGCAAATAAAACATCTGCCGCATATATGCCGTGATTTGGTATGTATGCGGCATTTTTTTGCCTTAGAACATGGGACTTCTTCCTGGATAGTATCAGGCTTAGAGGATGAATTTATTATGTAAATTTTATAAATTTTTTATAAATATTCAAAAAAGGGCTTGAAAAATTGCCCGAAGTATATTATTATATCCTTAGGGACAATTCACTATCCGAAAATATATTCGGATAAAAGGGAGGATTATACTATGGAATTTAATGAAACAATGAAAATCAACATAGAGTTCGATAAGGAAAAAGAAGTGCGGGAGATTGTACAGAAGGTGTACGAGGCGCTAAAAATCAAGGGCTATGATCCGATAAGCCAGATTGTGGGATATATCCTCTCGGGAGATCCGACATATATCACCAGCTACAACGGGGCCAGAGGGATGATAGGCCGTGTTGAGCGTGACGAGCTTTTGGAGGAGTTTGTAAAATCGTACATCAAGAATCTTTGATAAGAAAAACCGCAGGCCTTTTATGCGATGTGCGGTGACTTTTCGGGGAAACTGCCGCTTGTATGTTGCGGGCTGAAGCCGCAATGTAGAGGCGGTATTTTTATGTGATTGCTTTGTATTGGAAAATTAGAACTGCAAATTTTTGAAAAATATATTGATATTTGGCTGTATTTCTGATATAATATAAGATGAAGGAGTATACGGCAGCACAAAAAAACGGAAGCTTCGCTTTAAGGAAACTCCCGCTTTTTTGTCACAGGAATTGATTGTGATACGACGGCATCAGCCGTGCATAAGGTCTATGGCAGTATCAATAGCTCCGCCTATTCCACGGAATATGCCATTGGCTTTTCTCATCATCTTTTTATGCTGCCTGTCGGAAACGGGGTCAATCAGTATTGCTGCGGCTGCGCCGACTACAAGGCCCGCTGCCATTCCCTTGGCAAAGCCGGGGTTTAAACTGTACATATCGGATCCTCCTTTCGCAAAAACGTATGCTTCGGATGAAAATTTTTACAAACCGGCATCCGGTGCGGGTACAGATGTATCCGTTAAGCTGAGCTGCGGCCGGTTTACATAGATATTTTGCGGAAAACATAGATGATTCATTCATGTAATTTATGCTACTTTGTTCAAAATAGATATTGACGTATCCAGATTTTAGGTATAAAATATAACAGACCTGTTTTAATTGTAAATTTGAATACATACCCGTAATTTATAAGGAGGGCATTATGGCAACTATAAAACCGTTTAACGGATACAGATATAATACAGAAAAAATTGACAATTTATCATCGGTAGTAGCGCCGGTGTATGATTCCATAACAGACGAGCAGCGCATTGAACTTTACGAGATGCACCCGAATAATATCGTTCGCATAATCAAAGGGATGAATTATGAAACGGACAATGAAACGTCGAATTGCTATACACGTGCTGCTGATTATCTTGAACAGTGGATAAAGGAAGATATTTTAAAGCGTGACGAACAACCGTCCCTTTATATGTATGAGCAGATCATGCCGATGAACGAAACCCGTTTTTCCACAAAGGGATTTGTAACATTGTTAAAGCTTGAGGATTTGAATAAGGACAGCATCATGGTATGCGAGGAAAATGCGGAGAACACCCAGAGTGACCGCTATTCGCTGATAAGCGCAATAAAAGGCAACTCGAGCATGATAAACTGTATGTACGTTGAAACCGAGAAGAAACTCTCCTCTATAATGAACGAGCTTTCGGAAGAAGCTCCGGATGTGGAGTTTGTGACGAACGAGGGAGTATGCCAGCGTCTGTGGGCGATCACATAT
>DBQZ01000052.1:4191-4862 GCA_002305435.1 Clostridiales bacterium UBA1381 | reverse complement strand
TTCATCGCACAAAGCCTCCAATGCCAGCAAATATCCCTTAAATCCAAGTCCGGCTATCTGCCCCAGACATTCCGGCGCTGTTACCGAGTGGTGGCGAAACTCCTCACGCTTATGGATATTTGAAATATGCACCTCAATGGCCGGAACATCGACCGAGCCCAAAGCGTCGCGCAGAGCGTACGAGTAATGCGTCCATGCTCCGGGGTTTATTATTATGCCGTCATACTTGCCGAGGGCGGAATGAATGGCGTTTACAGCTTCACCCTCGATATTCGTCTGGATAAAATCGACATTTGCCCCAAGCTCTCCAGCTCTTGCCCGTATCATGTCGCACAGCTGTGGAAGAGTATTTTTCCCGTATATACCCGGCTCACGTATGCCGAGCATATTGAGATTTACCCCGTTTATTACTAAGATATTTTTCAAACCTATCACTCCGCTTCTTTTTTCTCTGCCGCTATAATCTCAACTTCCTTCATAAGCTCTTCTACCAGCTTTTCCTGCGGCACCTTGCGCAGTATCTCTCCTTTTTTAAACAGCAGTCCTTCGCCGACACCGCCGGCTATGCCTATATCGGCCTCCCGAGCCTCGCCGGGACCGTTCACTGCGCAGCCCATAACTGCCACCTTTATATCTGCATCTATATTTTCAAGCCGTCTTTCGACCTCCTG
>DBQZ01000052.1:1711-4174 GCA_002305435.1 Clostridiales bacterium UBA1381 | reverse complement strand
CCCAAGGCCTTATATATCTCTATCGCCGCATATATCTCCTCAACCGGATCTGCCGTCAGCGATACCCTGACAGTATCGCCGATACCGTCAAGCAGCAGTGAGCCTATCCCGATAGCTGACTTTACAAGCCCGCCCTTTGCGGTTCCCGCCTCTGTAACTCCTATATGAAGCGGTATATCAGACATCTTATCAAAAAGCCTATACGCCCCTGTCATAACCTTAAGATCCGACCCTTTCATCGACACCACTATATTATCATAGTCAAACTCATGCAGTATGTCTACATGGCGCATTGCGCTTTCGCAAAGAGCCTCTGCTGTGGGATGGGAATATTTCTGCAAAATATCCCTCTCAAGCGAACCGCCGTTTACGCCTATACGTATCGGCACGCTGCGCTCCTTTGCCATATCGACCACCTTTTTGATGTTTTCCCGCTTGCCGATATTGCCCGGATTTATCCTTATCTTATCGACTCCGTTTTCCATTGCCTTTAAGGCAAGACGGTAATCAAAATGTATATCTGCCACAAGCGGTATATGGATCCGCTTTTTTATCTCTCCTATCGCCTCGGCAGCCTCCATATTCGGAACGGCAGAGCGCACGATCTCACAACCCGCCTCCTCAAGACGGAGTATCTGATTAACCGTCGCCTCAACATCTGCCGTATTTGTATTAGTCATCGACTGTATCGCCGGACGGCGGCCGCCGCCGATAATTACACCGCCTATATTTACTTCTTTTCTCAACATTATCGCCCCTTGCTTTTACCCCTTAAACAGGGAAACAATATCGTTAAAGGATATTACCACTGCCAATGCCAATATCAAAAGCATCCCTATTGCATGGACTACCCCTTCTTTTTCCGGAGGTATCGGTTTTCTTCGTACCAGCTCTATTAGCACGAACACTATCCGCCCGCCGTCTAACGCCGGAAACGGAAGCAGGTTGAATATCCCCAGATTTATCGTCAAAAGCGCCGCCAGAGCCGCCAAATTTTCCCACTCAAAACCGGGAGCTTCCACAACCGTGTGAACCTCGCTTACAATCCCCACAGGACCTGACATCTGGTCTATATCCGCTCTGCCGACAACAAGGTCTATTATTGCCCGGTACACGGCTTTTACCACGTAGCGTGTCATGTTGTACGACTGCTCCCATATATTGAGAAAATTCACATCCTCATACACCGGCGTAAAGCCCAGTATATATCCCTCTGAGCTGCCGGTCTTGCCAACAAGCTCTGCATCGTAGGGCATATCGTCGCTGTACGGTATATTCTGCTGCTCCCATACGCTGCCGTTTATACGGCTTGTATAAACAACTCCGTCCTCGTTATAGCTGTACGTCTGTACTAATTCCGAGGGGGAGAGCGCAACGCTTATTTTTTCTCCGTCTCGTTTTATCGTTATATCTATCTCATCACCGCCTGTAAGATCGCTCGTATACAGGCTTAAATCACTGTAACAGCTTATGCGCTTGCCGTTTAAGCGCACTATCTCATCGCCGCTTTTGATACCGGCCTCTGCCAAATTGGAATACGGTATTACAGTATCCACCGAATTTGTCACTATCGTTCCCTGAGCCGCAGTAACCGCTACAAACAATACAAATCCAAGCACCACATTCAGGAAAGCCCCCGATACCAGCACCACCGCTTTTTTCCATGGCTTCTGCTTATAAAACGCACCCTCTTCATCGCTTTGGACATCCTCTCCGACGAATTTGCAGTAGCCTCCAAGCGGTATCGCTCTTATTGAATACAACGTATCTTTGTGCGTCCGCTTGAATATCGCCGGACCGAACCCCACGGAAAACTCCGTTACCGGTATCCCCAAGAGCTTCGCCGAAATGAAATGGCCGAACTCGTGAAGAGTTATCATGACCATAAATATAACTATCGTTGCCACTATCGCCAACAGCATCAACTCCTTAGATAGACTTTACAAATTCCCTCGCCAGTCTGTCAGCCTCCAATATCGTCTCAAGTCCGGGATCGCTGACGTTTTTCATCTCCCGCATCGCCTTTTCTATAACCTCGGCTATTTCAAGATAGCGCAGCTTTCCGTTTAAGAACAGCTCCACAGCTTCCTCATCAGCCCCGTTAAACACCGTAGGCATTATCCCTCCGGCACGCCCTGCCTCATACGCCAGCTTAAGCGCCGGGAAAGTTTCCGTATCAGGCTCCTCAAACGTAAGCCCCTGATAAGCGGTCAAATCAAGCTCATTGCCGCTCATCGCAAATCTCTGCGGATATGAAAGCGCATACTGTATCGGAAGCTTCATATCAGGCGCTCCGAGCTGGGCTATAACCGCATTATCGGTAAACTCAACCATCGAATGAACAACGCTCTGCCTGTGTACAAGTACCTTTATCTTATCCACGCCGACACCGAACAGCCAGCCTGCTTCCATAACCTCAAGCCCCTTGTTCACAAGCGTTGAGGAATCTATCGTCACCTTTGC
>DBQZ01000052.1:0-1676 GCA_002305435.1 Clostridiales bacterium UBA1381 | reverse complement strand
AGCAGTATCCGCTTTATCTGTGAATGTTCACGGCAGCCCTCAAGCGACTGGAATATCGCCGAATGTTCGCTGTCCACCGGCAAAAGCCTAACCCCATGCTCCTTTGCAAGCTTCGTTACGATATGTCCGCCGGTAACAAGGGTTTCCTTATTCGCAAGGGCAATATCCTTGCCGGCTTTTATCGCCTCTATCGTCGGTGACAGGCCGGATATTCCCACAACGGCTGTTACAACGATTCTTGCCCCCTCGGCTGTCGCAACCTCTAAAAGCCCTTCTTCCCCGCCTGTTACACGTATATCGGTGTCGGCAAGAGCCGTTTTTAAAAGTTTCGCTTTCTTTTCGTCAACGGCACAGACTATCTGAGGATGAAACTCCCTCGCCTGCTTTTCCAAAAGCTCAATATTGCCGTAGGCTGATAAGCCCCGAACATGTATGCCGGGATAATTCCTCGCTATTTCAAGCGTCTGCGTACCTATGGAGCCGGTCGAACCAAGCAATGATATTTCCTGTGTAAACATATATCGTCCTTTCCGCTGTAAAGCCGCCCTTTATAAATACAGGGTGAGAAATCTGAAAAAGTAGTATACGACCGGCGTTAAAAATATCACGCTGTCGAAACGGTCAAGTATCCCTCCATGGCCGGGGAATATCTTGCCGAAATCCTTAACGCCATAATCACGCTTTATCGCAGATGCTGCCAAATCACCCAGCTGCGCTGCCACGGATGCACACGATGCAAATACGACCATAGCGATAATGCCGACAGGCGTCAGGTCGAACGCTACTATATTAAAGCAGTATCTAAGAATAAGCACGTAGATAAAGTTGCAGACGATACATCCCAGTACACCGCCAACAGCTCCCTCGACAGTCTTTTTCGGGCTGACCTTCGGTATCAGCTTATGACGTCCGAACGCCCTGCCGGCAAAGTATGCGCTTGTATCAGTCGTCCATGCGCTCAGGAATACGAAAAACACCCCTGCAACACCGTAGCCTGCCATCGTCTTTGAAAGCGTGTTCATGAAATATGTAACGAACACCGTACACAAAAACGAGGCCGCTATATCCTTAAACTGCACTTTCTCGTGAAAGATGATGCCTGCTAGAAGATGCAGCATAACAGCTGCGCATACAGCGGCTTGGATGTCCATAAATATCCCTGCCGTCATTAAGACTGCGCTCAGATAGCCTATTACCGTAACTGCCGGATGATTTTTTATCGTCGCATAAAGCTCCCACAGCATCCCGGCAGCAAATATCCCCACCGCTACCGCAAATACCACAACGTTCTGCGGTATCAGCACCGCAGCTAAAATAACCAAACCCACCACTGATGTGATAACTCTTTGAAGCATACTATTTCTCACAGCCTTTCCGCCCTTTGAATATCATACCCCGCCGAATCTACGTCCGCGTCCCTGATACTCAATCAATGCCTCATGCAGATCCTGCACCGAGAAATCCGGCCACAGCTTATCCGTGAAATACAGCTCTGCGTAGCTTATCTGCCACAGCATAAAATTGCTGAGCCTAAGCTCTCCGCTCGTCCGTATGAGGAAATCAACATCCGGCTGCCCACGTGTATAAAGATGATCGTTTATCACGCTGTCATCTATTTCCTCCGGCTTTATACGTCCCTCGTTCACATCCTCGCCTATTTGGCGCATTGCGTGTAC
>DBQZ01000110.1:21778-32017 GCA_002305435.1 Clostridiales bacterium UBA1381 | reverse complement strand
CTGATACCAGCCCGAATACATATTAAACGATACAATATCCTCAAGGTCAAGGCATATGTCAGTGAAATGGCGGCAGGTGGCAGATGTCGTCGGCCTTGAGGTGTCGAGTGAGCGTATCTGCTGATACTGGCGGGCATATTTTTCCCGACCCTCCTCTGTTTCGGAGGCGCACTCGTTTAATATCCCCCATATTATTATCGAGGGATGGTTATAGTGGTTTTCTATCATCTCACGAATACAGTCCTCGCACTGGCGGTCGAAGTTTGGGTTTTGCATCGCCTCAAGCGCCAATCCACGGGCGTGGTTTTCCTCCCACACAAGCATGCCGTATTCATCGCACATATCAAGGAACCGTTCATCATTCGGGTAATGGCAGGTACGCACGGCATTTGCGCCCATGTCACGCATAAGCTCCATATCAAGCGCCATTTGCTGCACATCGACAGCACAGCCCACATTCGCCCAATCCTCATGACGGTTAAACCCGGTCAAATACACCGGCTCATCATTTAAATACAACCTCTCGCCCTTAACGCAAACCGTGCGGAATCCCACACGCTCATCAAGATCATCCTCCTCATCGCCGGATGTAACCGTACTGCGCAGGATGTACAGAGCCGGCTCCCCGCACGACCACTCTTTCACCTCGGGGAAAGCCCCCTCAAACACAGCCGTCCTGCTCTCTTTCCCGCAAAGATGCAGCTTTGCCGAAAAGCTCTGTCCGGCAAGCTCCACCCGAACCGTGCAGTCCGTCTCCTTTTCGGAAACGTTCTCCGCCATCACTTCTATACGCCCCTTCCAAAGCCCCTCCTCACGGTACGGGGTGAAATGTGTGTATCTTATGTAAACCTCCGGAATGTATTCAAGCGCTGCCGGACGGGTAATTCCTCCGTACGTATAATAGTCGTTCGGAACATGGAGGGCAGAATGTTCGCCGAAGCTGTTATCCACCTCCACCTTTAGTTCATGCTCCCCGCTAGACACCCCCGGTATCACAGCCGCAAATGGTGTGAAAGCGTTATAATGCTCGGTGATAAATACACCGTCAAAATAAACCCTCGCCGTATGGCTTACGCCCTTAAACTCCAGACGGATGTTGCCGTCTTTTTCGATATTTACCGTTTTCCTGTATTCCCCCTGCCCCCTATAGGCGCTAAGCGAGGGATGCTGCTCCCAGCAGCCCGGCACAGGCAGGCGGTAATCCCTGCCCTCGGCATTAAACTCCCACATACCGTCCAGGGAAACAGTCCGGCGGGTTGTGTGTGTCGGAAAAAGTCTGTTCATTTTTCTTCCTCCCTGCAAATCGTAATATTGTTAAGCTTTATATCGTCCACATTTTGACATAAAAGCGCATCGGGCGATCCGATAGTTATATTCTCAAGGCTTATCCCCTTAAGATGCTTTTCCGGCAGGCCGAAAAGCTGTATGCCGCCGCTGTTGTTGTGTCCGTGAATATCCCTCATTGTGATATTCTCAAACTCCGGAGCCGCATTGCCCGCCGGCTGTATCGTGCTGTACTCGTAGAACATATTCACCTGTATAGCACGGTCTGTAACCCCGTTTACCTCTATCCGCTCTATCAGTATATCCTCGACACGGCCTCCCCTGCCGCGCATGGATTTTAAGCGTATCCCCTGCATTGTGTTTTCTATCGTACAGTCGCTGATATGCACATCACGCACGCCTCCCGACATTGCACTGCCGATAACGACAGCGCCATGGCCGCCCGTCATCCGGCATCCCCGTATACGCACGTCCTCGCATGCCCTGCCAATACGCATACCATCCTCATTAAGCCCGGAATTTATCGCTATACAATCGTCTCCCGTGGAGAAGCGGCAGTTTTCTATCAGCACCCTCCGGCAGGAATCCGGGTTTAGTCCGTCCGTATTCGGGCCTGTAGTATGGACTCTCACATTTCGTACCGTAACATTTTCGCAGTAAACAGGATGAATCGTCCACTGAGGACCGTCCTCTATTGTAAAATCCTCCAAAACCACGTTTTTGCAGTTTATCATCTGTATAAATGACGGCCTTAAAGCAGCCTCCTTCGTGCCGAACACCCGCTCATTTACAGGAACATTTTCAATCGACATCCTGTAGAGCTCCTCGGCCGCAGGCTGCTGGAGCTTTTTCCAGCCCCACCACGCTGCCCCGTTTCCCACTAAACGCCCACGCCCGCAAACGCCGACATTTTCACAGCCGTCCGCATATATAAGCGGCGAATAGTTAAAGCACTCTATCCCCTCCCACCGTGTGAACACCGGCGGCAGATAGTCGTCCGGCTCATCTGAAAACGACACGACCGCATTATCGTCAAGGCGCAGCCTTACATTGTTTTTTAGATGTATCGGCCCCGACTCCCATGTGCCGGAGGTGACAAGCACCTCTCCGCCCCCGTTTTCGGCGCAGCTATCAACAGCGGCTTGGATGGAATTTTTCCCGTACTGCCTGAAATTCTCCAGATATATCATATCTCTTCCTCCCGAAATATTTTTTCACGGCTATTATATCACAGCAGATAATATCTGTCGCATATTTTATTGCCCGCCTTCCGACTGTATCAATCAAATATTGCTCTGCTTGCTGTATTAAAAAAACGCAAAATAAAAATTCCCCGGAAAAGCTCCGGGGAAAATAACTCTTTATTTGCCTAACGCCTGATCGAGATCCTCGATTATATCGTCTGCATTCTCTATGCCAACGCTAAGCCGTATAAGGTCTGCGCCTATGCCGCATTCTTTGAGCTGTTCATCCGTCATCTGGCGGTGTGTCGTACTTGCCGGATGAAGGGCGCAGGTACGTGCATCTGCAACGTGGGTCACAATGGCAGCCAGACGCAGGCTGTCAAGCAGCTTTACGGCCGCCTCCCTACCGCCTTTAACGCCGAACGATACTACTCCGCTCGTTCCATTCGGAAGATACTTCTCAACAAGCGGACGATACTTGCTTGATGCAAGTCCCGGATAATTAACCCAGCTTACACGGCTGTCGTTTTCCAAAAACTCAGCGACCTTGAGTGCATTTTCGCTGTGACGTGCCATCCTCAGGTGGAGTGTTTCAAGCCCCAGATTCAGCAAAAACGCATTCATCGGTGACGGCGTATTGCCAAGATCCCTCATAAGCTGCGCCCTTGCCTTTGTGATATATGCTGCTGCGCCAAAACGCTCGGTGTATACCACGCCGTGGTACGATTCGTCAGGCTCTGTAAGCCCCGGGAATTTTCCCGACGCTGCCCAGTCGAAACGCCCTCCGTCAACTACTACGCCGCCAAGGCTTACCGCATGGCCATCCATATATTTCGAGGTGGAGTGTGTTACAATATCCGCCCCAAATTCAAACGGGCGGCAGAGTATCGGCGTGGCAAAGGTGTTGTCCACGATAAGCGGCACGCCGTGATCATGCGCAAGCTTTGCAAACTTCTCAATATCAAGTACGTTTAAGGCCGGGTTTGCTATAGTCTCCCCGACTACAGCCTTTGTATTATCCTTAAAAGCAGCGGCGATAGTATCATAGTCACTGTCTGGATCAACAAACGTCGTCTCTATCCCCAGCTTTCTGAGCGTCACGTCAAGCAGGTTGAACGTTCCTCCGTAAACCGCCGCAGAGCATACGATATGATCCCCAGCGCCGGCGATATTTGTCACCGCAGTAAGCGTCGCCGCCTGACCGGAAGAAGTCAAAAGCGCTCCTGTGCCGCCCTCCAATGCGGCGATCTTTTCCTCAACAGCTCCCGCCGTGGGATTTGCAAGTCTCGTATAGAAAAAGCCGTCAGCCTCCAAATCGAAGAGCTTGCCCATATAATCTGCCGAATCGTACTTAAAAGTCGTACTCTGGTATATCGGCAGCACTCTCGGCTCGCCGTTCTTGGGCTTATAACCCTCCTGTATACATTTCGTTTCTATTCTCATTGTATCACAATCCTTTCGTAGTTCATATATTGATTGTACCACAACAGCCGCCGAATTTCAACAGGATATTGAAAATTTTCGCCCAAATCAAAAAAGCCGTCCCGCCCGCCATGATAAGCACATAACGCACAAAACGGCTCTTCCTGCCTTAAATTTCCACCCGGTTTCTAACCTCTCCGGAGAAGTACGCCTTGATATTCTCGCATACCTCCTCGAAGCAGCGCACACGAGCCTCATATGCCGCCCAGCCCATATGCGGGGTAAACAGCACGTTCGGACGGCGCATTATGCGGCTGTATGGATGCGTAAGGCTAAACGGCTCTCTCGAATACACGTCAACGCCGAGTCCGCCAAGCTTTCCGCTTTCAATCGCCTCAACCAATGCCGCCTCGTCAACAACCGCTCCTCTGGCAACATTTATGAATATCGCCCCCGGCTTCATGATATTTATGAGATCTGCGCTGATAATCCCACGAGTTTCATCATTAAGCGGCAGATGCACCGATATTATGTCGGAATTTCTGCACAGCGTTTCTATATCCACGCAAGGGTACTCCGCATGGCGGCGGGCTGCAAGCACTCGGCAGCCAAACGACGACGCAATATCTGCAACACGTCTGCCGATATCCCCGAGACCGATAACACCCCACGTAAGTCCTGAAAGCTCATGGAACTTCGGCGTAAGGCAGTTTGCCGATTTGCCCATGGAATAGCGGCCGCTGCGGCAGTATTCTGCGTACTCGCCCAAATGTATCACAAGCTCAAGCCCCATCGCTATCGTCAGCTGAGCCACGCTGTCAGTCGAATATCCCCGCACATTGCACACGCCTATCTCCATCTGCCAGCAGTAGTTAAGATCAATATTATCATAGCCGGTCGCCATAAGGCAGATAAGGCGCAGTTTCTGAGCCCCGCCAAGATTTTCCCTGCCGAGGCGCACCTTGTTCACTATGACAACATGAGCGTCTTTTATCCTCTCCGCAACCTCTTCAGGCTCTGTGCTTTCATACACCTTTATCTCGCCGAATTCATCGAAAATAGAATAATCCATATCGTCGCCGAGCGTACCGGCATCTAAGATAACTACCTTCATTTCCTCCATCCTCCTTTCGTTTATGTAAAATCAAGCTGCGGGACAATGCCCGCAGCCCTCTATTTCTACATCAGCTCTGATAAGCTCTCCCACATTTCGGGGAACCTCTTTTTCAGATTTATCGGTTTAAAATTCTCATCCACAAACCCGTGTACTGTCGCTCCCTCTGCCATAAGCCGTCTTTCGGGCAGCTTATAGACCTTGTATTCAAAGCGGCATTTTGCAACACGCAGCTCCGTAAGCTCAGCGGTAACTACCACCTCGTCCTCATACCTAAGACCGTGGTGGTATTTTGCATGGGTTTCCACAAGCGGCAGCTGTACGCCCTTTTTCTCCATTTCGCTGTAGCTTGTACCGGTCTTTTTAATAAAATCAGTCCGTGCCACCTCAAACCACGGGTAATAGCGTGAATGGTGAACTATCCCCATCATATCGGTTTCCGCATACCTAACTGTAAGAAACGACTCACTTACATATTTCAAAATGCTTTCACTCTCCTCAAACCGGCTCAGCGCCGCTGTTTACCAGACCATGCGCCGCATCAAGCGTTACCGTAGTGCCGGACTTCAAAATCTGAGTCGCCCCGACAGCTCCGGTAAGTACCGGGATGTCAAGAGCCATGCCTAAGATGACGGAGTTTCCGAACTCATTGTCATCCTCGCAGATTATACCGGACGCCCGCTTCAAAAGCGGTATCATTTCTTTCGTAACCGTATCCGTTACCAAAATATCTCCGTCACGGAATTTCTCCTTAACCTCAGCCGCACCGCAGGCAACGCAGACGTTTCCTGTATAATGCTGCTTTGAATGACCCATGCCGCTTACAAGCACGTGGCCGACAATATGCACCTTCATGATGTTTGTCGTACCGCTTATGCCCATCGGAGCGCCGCCGGTGATAACGACAATGTCGCCGTTTTCCACAAGGCCGGTTTTCTGCGCACATTCAACCGCATGGTCGAACAGTTCGTCTGTGTTGTTTCTCATTTCGCTCATTATCGGCAGTACGCCCCAGCTGAGCATCAGCTGCCGTCTTGCCTTTTTGCTCATTGTCGGAGCGATTATCGGGCAGTTGGGACGGAAGCTTGAGAGCATCCTCGCCGTACCGCCGCCGAATGTAAGAGCTATTATCGCCGAGGCTTGCAGGTCGTGCGCCGTTGTGCAGGAGGCGTGGCTTATAGCGTTTGTAACGTCAAGGCGGGAATCAAAGTTGAGGTTTGCAAACCGCTTTACGTAGTCAATATCACGTTCCGTACGCTCGGCTATTGAAGCCATTGTACGAACCGCTTCTACCGGATACTTGCCCACGGCAGTTTCGCCGGAGAGCATTATTGCGCTCGTGCCATCATAGATGGCGTTTGCAACGTCCGTCGTCTCGGCTCTTGTCGGGCGGGGGTTGCGTATCATGGAATCGAGCATCTGGGTGGCAGTTATAACTACCTTACTTGCCTGGTACGTCTTTTTAATAAGCTTTTTCTGTATTACCGGCAGATCCTCCATTGCAATTTCCACGCCCATGTCGCCTCTGGCTACCATTATGCCGTTGGAGAGCTTCAAGATAGCGTTGATGTTTTCCACACCCTCGCGGTTTTCTATCTTGGAAATTATCTGTATCCTCTCACCGCCGTTTTTATCGAGGAGGTTTCTTACATCCCTGACATCATCGCCCGTGCGCACGAAAGAGGCGGCGATAAAATCAACGTCATGCTCTATACCGAAGAGTATATCCTCCCTGTCCTTGTCGCTCATATACGGCATGGAAAGCGGGGTATTGGGAACGTTTACACCCTTTTTATTGGAAATCACACCGCCGTTTTTAACCTCGCAGATAATGCGGTCGGGTTTTAGGTTTATTACCTCCATCTCAATCAAACCGTCGTCTATAAGGATAGTGCTGCCGGTGTGAACGTCCTTGGGCAGATCCTTATACGTTATCGAGACCTGAGTTTCATCTCCCTCCACGTCGTCTGTGCAGAGCGTGAATTTCTGACCGGCCTTTAAATGCACCTTGCCCTCTTTAAACTCTTTTATGCGGATTTCGGGGCCTTTTGTGTCCAAAAGTATCGCCACCGGTATATCAAGCTCCCCGCTTATGCGGCGTATCTGCTCGATTATCTTCAATGCTCCCTCATGCGTACCGTGTGAAAAGTTTATACGGGCAACATCCATACCGCTTAGGATTATCTCCCTTAAGACCTCGTCGCTCTCAGTTGCCGGTCCCATCGTACATACGATTTTCGTCTTTCTCAATGTTTGCTCCTCCCCTCAGGCAGTGTCGTTTATTTTTAAAAAAGGCCGCACAGCATGACCGCCGGTATTATTCTCCCGCAGCAATGTTGCGCAGCCGTATAACCAGCCGCAATAGCGGTCTGTTATATAGCGAGCTTCTTCGCAAGTTCCACAAGATCCTGGGGAAGCTCCTTCTTCATATTAAGCCCCTCTTCTATATCCACATCCGTCACCTTATTGTTCTGCATACAGACTATCCTGTTGCATTTTCCTGCCAAAAGCAGCTCTACGGCACGTCCGCCCATTTCACTTGCGATTACCCTGTCCTGCACGGTGGGGCTGCCGCCTCTTTGAACGTGGCCGAGAATTGTCGCTCTTGACTCAATACCGGTCTTTTCCTCTATCTCCTTTGCCATGTCGATAACACCGCCGACTCCCTCGGCAACTACTACGATAGAGTGCATTTTCCCGCGCTGTTTGCTCTCGAGTATCGGCCGCAGTACGTCCTCGTCAAAGTTCCACTTGTACTCAGGCACGATTATAACGTCCGCTCCGCAGGCGATACCGGCATTTATAGCTATGTAGCCGGCGCTTCTGCCCATAACCTCGATTACCGAGCACCGCTGATGGCTTGCTGCTGTATCACGGATCTTATCGACAGCATCCTTTACGGTGTTAAGACAGGTGTCATAGCCTACAGTGTATTCGCTGCAGTCAATATCGTTATCGATAGTACCCGGCAGGGCTACCGTCGGCAGACCGAACCGGCAAAGATCCCTTGCTCCTCTGAAAGAACCGTCTCCGCCTATTACAACCAAGCCGTCAAGCCCGAACACTCTGGCTATCTCAACGCCCCGCTTTACTCCGGCCTCCTCCTTAAATTCCAGACATCTTGCCGTCTGGAGGATTGTGCCTCCTCTTTGCAGGGTATCGGATACCCCTCTTGCCGTAAGCTCCTCAAGATCGCCGTTTATCAAGCCGTTGTAGCCGCGCTTTACACCCATAACTCTCAGCTTATGGTATGAAGCCACACGCACTACGGCACGTATAGCCGCATTCATGCCCGGTGCATCGCCGCCGCTTGTAAGCACGCCGATAGTTCTCATGGTTCTGTTTTCCATACGCCTCGTCCTTTCCTTCTTAAAATTCGCTGTCGATTATCAGGTTCTGTGCCTGATCCACTTCAGCAGAGGGAACCAGCACTTCATAGCCGCAGGCTCCTCCTTCACCGCCCTTGTCAAGCGGACGCACCCTTACCAATATACCGCTGTCTTCCAAAAGTTTCTTCATAGATCGGATTTTTTCAAAATCCTGTCCGAGATACACTGTCGTCCACATACTGTTACTTTCACTCCTGCATCCCTGAGGTCATTTTGCCGTGCTTTGTATATATCTGCGCCCGGCCTTTTATCTTTATCGCCGAAGTCACCTCGGTGAACTGGGCGATGTATACCTCGCCTGCGTCAAGTTTTTCGGTATGATGGAACCTCGTGTCCTTGCCTCTTGTAAGACCGATTATATTCACACCGTTTTCCAAAGCCTTTATAACAACGTAGTCGTTTAAGGCTTCAAAAATCTCATCATTCATTCTCTTGTTCCTCCATGATCAGCGGGGATCCAAACTAACAAACATACTCCCGTATTATATATTGTATACTATTTCCTCAAAAAAAGCAATAGGAAAATTATCATACAAGCAATGATTTTTCAGCTTTTGTTAATTCTGCATAATAATCCGCCCCCAAAAACGGTAAAAACTCTGCCCGCTCAGCAGAGTTTTACGTTTATTTTACCAAATTCTTCCTCTATATCCTCAAGCGCACCGGGGGTGTTTGAGAACCAGTACTCCCTTGGGGCGGTAAGCGTTTTCTTCGTATCCTCGAAATACACCTTGACGGGTATCGTCCCCTGATACGGGGCGACCGCCCGCACTACCGAGGCTATAGCATCCTTTGAATACTGCGGGATTCGGATGAATAGCTTCTGCCCTGTTTTTGGCTTATTTTGTTGCTTTTGGGATGTCTCCCTTATGGCCACTGCCAGCGGCTTTGCCGACTCGCAGACGATTTTCGGCAGCTCGTCCTCTCTTGCAGTCAGACGGCCTGCTATTACCACAAACTCATCCTCGACAAGTATATGCGAAAGCTCTGTAAGCTGCTTCGGGAAAACTATCACCTCAATGCTGCCCCTTTCATCCCCAAGCGTCACGAACGCCATCTGGGACTTATTGCGGGTGATCTTGTTCGTCCTCGATTCAATTATCCCGCAAAGCACAAGCTGCATACCGTCATATATACCGTTCTGCGGCATAAGCTCATAGCTGCCGTCCTCGTTTTTATGCACGGCGGAGAGTATATCCCCTATATCAGTGCCTGTTATCTTGTGTATGACGCTTGCATACTCGTGCATCGGATGACCGGAAAAGTACATCCCAAGCATCTTCTTTTCCATCTTAAGCAGCTCGTTTTTGCTAAATTCCGGTATATCCGGCAGCTCCACCTCGCTGCTTTCCTCGAATGAAGAGAACAGGTCTATCTGCCCCTGAACGGCAGTTTTTGCCGATTTTGCCGCCCCGTCTATGACGGCTTCATACACCTTTATAAGCTGCGACCGCTTTGCCCCCATAGAATCGAAACAGCCGCATAAAATCAGCGATTCCACCGACCTCTTGTTCATCTCAGGCCCCGACATACGCTCGGCAAAATCGCCGAAACTCTTAAACGGGCCGTTTTTATCCCGTTCCGCCACAAGGGCTGCTATAAGGTTCTTGCCGACGTTCTTTATCGCCGAAAGCCCGAACCGTATACCGCCCTCCTCAACCACGAACTGGTCGCCGCTTTTGTTTATGTCGGGAGGCAGCCGCTTTATGCCCATCTCCTCGCAGTTATCGATATAGCGGTGTATCTTTTCTATGCTGGCTTCGTTTGAAATCAAAGCTGCCATAAATTCCGCCGGATAAAACGTTTTCAGATAAGCCGTCTGGTATGTGATAAACGCATAGGCGGC
>DBQZ01000110.1:0-21609 GCA_002305435.1 Clostridiales bacterium UBA1381 | reverse complement strand
CCGTAGGTAACTCCAAGTATCGGCTCAAGCAGAGGGTGCTTATAGCGCACATCCTCGGGATGATTCTTATTATGCACGTACCGTGGTATGGAGTCCATCGGCCCCGGACGGTAGAGGGCTATACCGGCGATAATATCCTCTATGCTGTCCGGCCGCAGCTCCTGCATAAACGCTTTCATGCCGGCGCTCTCGACCTGGAACACCCCATCGGTATTTCCGGATGAAATAAGGTCAAAGACCTTTTTCTCCTCGTAGCTTATCTTGTCAATATCTATGCGTTTTCCTGTGCGTTTTTCTATTATGTCGAGGGCATCCTCTATAACCGCTAAGTTCTTAAGCCCCAGAAAGTCCATCTTCAAAAGCCCCAGACTCTCGACCGTATCTTTCGGGAACTGCGTTATTATAACGTCATCCTGAGTCCTTAAGGGGACGTAGTTTACTATAGGCTCTTTCGTTATCACGACTCCCGCCGCATGGGTGCCGGAATGGCGTGCCAAGCCCTCAAGCGCCTTTGAGGTGTCTATGAGCTTCCTCACCTGCGGCTCAGTACTGTAGCGGTTCATAAGCTCCGGATTTATATCAAGAGCCTCGTCTATCGTAATCCCCAGCTGGTTCGGTATAAGCTTTGCTATCCTGTCAACCTCGCCGTAGGAGATGTTCAGCGCACGGCCGACATCACGCACGGCAAGCCTTGCCTTCATCGTACCGAAGGTTATTATCTGCGCCACCTGCTCTGCCCCGTATTTTTCAACGACATAATCTATGACCTTCTGCCGCCCCTCGGGGTCAAAGTCGGTATCTATATCGGGCATACTTACACGCTCCGGATTTAAAAACCGCTCGAATATCAGCCCGTACCGTATCGGGTCTATCGTCGTTATATCAAGGCAGTATGCCGTAAGGCTGCCGGCGGCGCTTCCTCTTCCAGGCCCCACCGCAACCCCGTGCGTTTTGGCGTAATGGATAAAATCCCATACTATAAGGAAATAATCGACAAAGCCCATGCTCTCTATAACGCCCAGCTCGTAGGAGAGCCGCTCTTTAAGCTCATCTGAGGGGTTTTCATACTTCTTCTCAAGCCCCGAAAAGCAGAGCTTTCTCAAATACTCGCTGCCGCTCATCCCGTCCGGCACATCGTACGAGGGCAGATGCCGGCTTGAAAAGTCGAAATCCACACAGCAGCGCTTTGCTATTTTTTCCGTGTTTTCTATCGCCTCCGGATATGAGGGGAAAAGCGCCTGCATCTCCTGCGGAGATTTTATATAAAACTCCTCCGTTTCAAAGCGCATCCTGTCCGGGTCATCGACATTCGTTTCCATCTGTATGCACATCAGGACATCCTGATACTTTGCGTCCTCACGGCGAGCGTAATGGATGTCGTTCGTTGCCACCAGACCGACTCCAAGCTCCTTAGACAGCTTCACAAGCTGCGGGATTATCTGCTTCTGCTCGGGAAGGCCGTGGTCTTGTATCTCTATAAAGAAGTTGTCCTTGCCTAAAATTTCCACAAATCTTTTACCGGCAGCTAACGCCGCATCGTAGTCGCCGTTTAAGAGCGCCTGCGGTATTTCCCCGGCAATGCACGCCGACAGAGCGATAAGCCCCTCGGAGTGTTCCCGCAAAAGCTCCATGTCTATCCTCGGCTTATAGTAAAATCCCTCGGTAAAACCCATGGATACCATATATATAAGGTTTTTGTAGCCTATATCATTCTCCGCCAAAAGGACAAGGTGGTAATTGCGGCTGTCTATCCCATGCACCTTGTCAAACCGGCTTCGTGGGGCTACGTATACCTCGCAGCCTATTACCGGATGCATGCCGGCAGCCTTTGCTTCCCTGTAAAAATCCACGACACCGTACATCGCCCCGTGGTCGGTTATCGCCACGGCATCCATGCCCAGCTCCTTGACTCTTTCGATTATGGTTTTAATCTTCGCCGCCCCGTCAAGCAGGCTGTATTCCGTATGCGTGTGCAAATGAGCAAATCCCATCCGCTTCTCTCCTTTCCCTGTCAAAGCTCGTCAGCTATTTCTATTATCCTGTTCAAGCGGTGGTTGACGCCGGATTTGCCTATAGGCGGCGACAACCTCTCGCCAAGCTCCTTTAAACTGTCCTCCGGAAATTCCCGCCTGAGCTTCGCCATTTCAAACAGCGTATCGGACAGGGTGTCAAGCCCCTTTTCCTTTTCTATCTTATCTATCGCCCTAAGCTGCCGCCATGATGCCCGCGCCACCTTTTCAACGTTTGCCGTCTCACAGTTTACACGGCGGTTTACACGGTTTCGCATATCCTTTTCCGCCTGTATATTGTAAAGCTCGAGGGCGTTTTTCCCCGCCCCCATATAGCCGAGGATGTCGGCTATCTTCTCACATTCCTTTATATAAACGACAAAAGTACCCTTGCGTTCTGTCAGTTTCGAGGAAAACCCCTTTGCGGCAAGCACCTTTTGCAGGATCACGGCAGACTCCCGCCGCCGTCCGGCAAATTCCATGTGGTACCCCTTTTCCGGATCGCTTACCGAACCGCCGCCGAGGAAGGCTCCCCTAACAAACGCTGCCCGGCAGCACGAAAACGGCAAAATTGCTTCCACGCTCCCGCCGAAATGTTCCGGCAGCAGAGCTTCTGCCATATTCTCAAGCTCCGTCTCGTCCTCAATGGAAATGCTCCATAGCCTCTCTCCGCTCACCTGCGCTTTAATGCCGAAAACTTCGGCTATATCATCAAGCGTGCGTTTTGCCACCCGCTCATTTTCGCCCGCAAGCCTCAGCCGCCCGTTTTTGAAGCTGCCCGCAAAGCGCACCATCCCCGAAAGCTCCGCCAAAGCGCAGCGTGGACAGCAGTAATCGGCTTCGCAAAGCCTGTTTTTTATATCAGATGAAAATGACAACCGTCTCAACTCCGTTTCCTGTTGCCAAGTGTTGCTCTCTTTCCCAATTGTAAAACAGCCGCCTATTACAAGAATACCGCCTGCACATCGTACAGACAGTATATTCAAAAATATTATATCGTTTTATAGGGGCCTTATGCCTTAATGCGTATCGTAGAGCTGTCCCCGCCCTGCAATACGCCGCTGAAGTATCATTATAGCCCTTGCCAGACGGCTGAAATTATGTCTTAATTTTTCGTCCTGCACCAAAAGCAGGTCTCCCTGTACAAGCATTGTATGCGGATCGGTAAACTTTTCCGCATCCACCTCAACCATATAAGCGTTCTCCTCTGCATAACGGCTTACTATCGACTGCGGTATCGGCTCGTTATTGGCTATAACGAAATCAACAATCCCCTTATAGCTGTGTTTTTCTATAGCCTCCAAATGGTCGTGGACAGTGTAATTCTCCGTTTCCCCCGCCTGACTCATCAGGTTGCATACGTATATTTTTATCGCTTTACTGCGTTTTATCGCCTGCGGTATCCCGTCAACAAGCAGGTTCGGGATTATGCTCGTATAAAGGCTGCCGGGGCCGAGCACGATTATATCCGCCTCGTCAAGCGCCTTTACGGCTCCCTCGACAGCTTTTGGATGGGACGGGGTCAAAAACACATGATCCACCTTTCCCTCCATGCCGTTTCTGTGGCCTATATGCGATTCGCCGTCAATTTGTCTGCCGTCCTCGAGCACTGCCGATAAGGTCACCTCTTCATTTGTGACCGGGTATATCTTCCCCACAACGCCAAGCGCATGGGAGAGTTTATCCACAGCCTCGTCAAAGCTTGCGGACATTTCGTTTAGAGCCGCCAAAAACAGGTTCCCAAGGCTATGCCCCTTAAACGTACCGTCCTTAAAACGGTAGCTCAAAAGCTCATCGAGCACCGGGTCGGTTTCCGCCAGAGCCGCTATGCAGTTTCTGACATCCCCCGGCGGCAGCATCCCATAATCGCCCCTCAGCACGCCCGAAGAACCGCCGTCATCGGCGACGCTTACAATGGCTGTTATCTTGCGCGTCTGGTTTTTCAAACCCCGCAGCATCGTTGACAGTCCCGTTCCGCCGCCTATGGCCACTACCTTAGTGTTATCATTACGCATACTGTCATCAATCCTTTCCGGACGAAAACCTATCCCCGCTTTATATCGCGGTCGTTCCTTATCACGCTGTAGCCCTGCCGCTTAAGGTCGGCAGCCAAAACATTTGCCATCGTCACGCTGCGGTGACGGCCGCCGGTGCAGCCGATAGCGACTGTGAGCGAGGTCTTTCCCTCCTCGATATAAAGCGGCATCAAAAACCGCATCATGTCGCAGAGCTTATCCATGAACTCCTTCGCCTCGGAAAAGCTCATCACATATTCCTGAACCTTTCTGTCATTGCCGGTCTTTTTCCTGAGCTCCGGTATGTAAAACGGGTTTGGGAAACAGCGCACATCGAACACAAGATCCGCATCGAGCGGCATCCCGTACTTAAACCCGAACGCCATCACATTTACCGTCAGCGTCTGGGGTTTGCCGTCATCGCAAAAATCTATCCCTTTCAAAGCCCGTGAAAGCTCGTCATGCTTCATAAGCGAGGTATCTATTACATAATCCGCTCCCTCGTAGAGCTCCTTTAGCATTTCACGCTCCTTTATTATGCTTGCCAAAAGCCCCTTTTTATCACTCACCGGATGCGAACGCCTCGTTTCCTTATACCGTTTTACAAGCGTTTCATTATCGGCATTTAAGAATATCAGCCGGCAGTCGTGGCCGCTTTTTTTCAGCTGCTGTATCTGGTCTATAAGCTCGCTTATCATATCCCCGACACGCACATCTATAACCAGGGCGACCCGATCGTACTTGCCCGTTATGGACGAGAGCATCTCTGCAAACTTCGGTATCAACACCGGCGGCATATTATCCACGCAAAAATATCCTGCGTCCTCAAAAAACCGCACCGCCTGAGTTTTCCCCGAACCCGACATACCTGAAATTATAATAAACTGCATTCTGATGATCCCTCTTTTCCTTCGCATCCGATCTCTCGGCTTATTTTATGAGCCTTACCTCCGGCTCGAGCTCTACTCCGAATTTCTCTTTCACTGTTTTTTTAACATGGGCGATAAGCGCCAAAACGTCAGCTGCTGTCGCCCCGCCGGTATTTACAACAAAGCCTGCGTGCTTCGGCGATACCTGCGCCCCTCCAATGCTAAAGCCCGAAAGCCCCGCATCCTGTATCAGCTTGCCGGCAAAATACCCCTCCGGCCGCTTAAACGTACTTCCCGCAGACGGCAGCTCCAGCGGCTGCTTTTCCCTGCGCCGGCGTGAGAGCTCCGCCATTGTTTGGCGTATCTGCGCACTGTCTCCTTTTTTAAGCTGCATCATGCACGACATCACGGCGCATTTTCTGTCCGAGAACATACTGTGCCTGTATCCCAAATCAAGCTCCTCTTTGTCGGCAGTACAAAGCTCCCCGTCTTCATCAAGGTATTCCACCGACAGTATAACGTCCTTAAGCTCGCCGCCGTAAGCGCCGGCGTTCATGAATATGCCGCCGCCAAGCGTCCCCGGGATTCCGGCTGCAAATTCAAGCCCCGAAAGCCCCGCCTCTGCCGCACGGTTTGCAAGGGCGGACAAAAGTATCCCGCTTTGGGCATATATCCGCTCCCCCTCAATACGCACCTCGCACATCGAGGTAAGCTTCATCACAACGCCCTCTATCCCCTCGTCGCTCACCAAAAGATTTGAGCCGTTTCCTATTATATTAAGCGGTATCCCCCGCCTGCGGCACAGCCCTATCACCGCCGCAGCTTCCCGACAATCCGCCGGCGACGCCACGGCCTCAGCCGCCCCGCCTATACGAAAGGACGTGTGCTTTTTCATATCCTCGCCAAAAACAACGTCCCGGCAGACCTGCAAAAGCTCCTCTTTCCAGTCCATATATCAAACCTTTCCGCCCGAAGGCAAAATTTATTCTCCTATTATTTTCCTCTGGCGCAAAAACTCCTTAAGCGTCCTGTAGCTCCTGTTTATTATCAGCTCCTCGGGAAAATCTATACTCTTTAAAAGCGCAAGAGCGTCCGAATAATCCCCAAGATCGAAAGTTATATGCGCATCCGAGTTTACGACTATCCCAGTCCCTGCCGCCTTGCAGGCTTCTGCTATCTTTTTGCAGTTGGGGATGCTTGAGGCTCTTCCCACAAAGGAATGTTGGTTTATCTCAATGAGCTTGCCAAGCTCCTTTGCCTTCTTTGCAACCGTCATGTGGTCGTATGGATAGGCGGCAGTTCCGCTGTGGCCTATAATATCCACGAACGGATTTTGAAGCGCTCCCATATATGACGAGGTGTGATCCTCAAGGCCCTCGCTCCCGTAGCATGGCGAATGGATGCTTGCAATAACTATATCAAGCCGGCTCATTGTCGAGCGGGGTATCCTGTCTACCTCACCCCTGCTGTTTAGAATGTTCATCTCTATTCCGCGCAGGATTTTTACGCCGTAAATCTCATGCGGGATTATCTTTAGGTTGTCAAAATGCCACCAATGCGGTCCGTCTCCCAGCTCGGGGGCGTGATCTGTTATGGCTATCGCCTCAAGCCCCGCCTCAGCTGCCGCCTTTGCCATCTCAAGCACCGTGCTGTAGGCGTGGTCGCTTGCAATGGTATGACAGTGAACGTCTGCAAGTATTTTTGTCATCTTTTCTACCTCATTCTTTTATATTGTTACATTCCCTTTTCCATTTCCGCCATTAAACGGTTATTAAGCTCAACCGCTGCGTTATAGCCCATGCGCTTTTGGCGGTTGTTCATAGCTGCCACCTCTACTATTACCGCCAGATTCCTGCCAAGCTTTACCGGGATTGTCAGAGACGGTATGTTTATTCCCATTATATTCGTGTACTCGTCAACCATGCCAAGACGGTCATACTGTTTGCCCTCCTGCCACGGCTCCAAGTGTATTACCATGTTTATGCTTTCGGTATCCTTTACGGCGCCCATACCGAATATCTCCTTAATA
Organism: Clostridiales bacterium UBA1381; assembly: GCA_002305435.1. Lineage (GTDB taxonomy): Bacteria > Bacillota > Clostridia > UBA1381 > UBA1381 > UBA1381. The sequence continues at coordinate 14,687 of DBQZ01000110.1, read as the reverse complement.
TCAATGATGCCGATACCTCTTACCTCCACAAAATGGCGGATTATCGCCGGGGATGAACCGACAAGCGTCGTATCCGACACACGCTTTATCTCAACCGCATCGTCGGCTACGAGACGGTGACCACGCTTTACAAGCTCCACCGCCGTTTCGCTCTTTCCGACGCCGCTCTCGCCCATTATGAGTATTCCCTCGCCGTAAACCTCGACCAATACGCCGTGACGTGTCCTGCGTGGCGCAACCTGCACGTTTAGGTACCGTATCAGGGCGCTCATAAAGTCGGAGGTCGCCACCTCCGTACGCAGAAGCGTCTTGTCATACCGCTCGGCAAGCGTGAGCATTTCCGGATACACCTGCATACCCCTTGTTATCACCATTGCCGGGAACTGCTGCTGGAAGAGCTTTTCCAAAAGCTCCATCCTCTTCTCCATCGGGAACTGGTCAAGATACGTAAACTCTACCTTACCCATTATCTGTATGCGCTGCGGGTCAAAGTGGTCGAAAAATCCCACCAGCTGCAGCCCCGGACGGTTAACGTCCGCCGTTGCCACCAGCACACTGTCATAGTCGGTGGATTCATAAAGCAGCTCCAGCTGAAATTCTTCCGCCACAGCCGACAACTCTATCGTAAAGCCGCTCTCTATCATGATTTGCTCCTCCGTTTGCTGTATTTTTCAAAAGCCTTGCCCCAAAAGGCATTGTTTCGTTATTCTCTCATAATATTATACTATATTGTGATGGATTTTTCAATAAGAATATCGGTATTTATTATAGATATTTTAAAAATATAGTGAAAAAATCGTTACAGATACATATTTTTTGAAAATTTTTAAAAAAACTCTTGCAAAACGATAAAAGCTGTGGTATAATACCATGTGTTATGTTTAAGGTCAAGTTTTAGGAGGTGTAACCAACATGGCAAAATGCGATGTATGCGGCAAGGGCGTTACCTTTGGTATCAAAGTCAGCCACTCGCACAGAAGATCCAACAGAGCTTGGAAGCCCAACGTAAGAAAGGTAAGAGCCGTTGTCAACGGTTCCGTTAAAACAGTCAATATCTGCACACGCTGCCTTCGTTCGGGAAAGGTTCAGCGCGCTGTCTGAGACAAAAACTTCAAAGCAGAGGATTTGCGGAAAACATTCGTTCCGTCATCCTCTGTTTTTTTTATTTGTTTCATAAATTTATCACTTCAAAACATGGGCTTTATCGGTTATACTGATAAAATTTTATTATATTTTTAAAAAAATCGTTTTTTTTCTTTACATTTTACATTTTTCCATGTATAATATAGAATGAACTATTATAATAAGAGAGCAAATCATCAAAAGAGGTGCACTGGATGGAAAAACTTGTTGTTAAGGGCGGCAACCGCCTTGAAGGAGAAGTCACTATAAGCGGAGCGAAAAACGCAGCTGTTGGCATAATACCGGCGTGTATCCTTGTAAAGGATAAATGCCGTTTGGAAAACCTCCCTGATATAACAGATACAAAATTATTTTTAAGAATACTCGAACAGCTCAATGCAAAAGTTGATTACATCGACAAGAGCACTGTTGAAATAGACTGCACAAACGTTGATTCATTTTCTCCCCCCGGGGACCTGACCCGCAAAATGCGTGGCTCAAGCTATCTTATGGGCGCACTTTTGGGCAGGTTCGGCAGGTTTGAAATAGATCCGCCGGGCGGCTGCGATTTCGGCACACGGCCGATAGACCAGCATATAAAATTCTTCGAGGCGCTTGGCGCAGAGGTGAACACCTCCTACGGCCTTATCCGGGGAAAGTCGGACAAACTGCATCCGGCAAACGTATACTTTGACGTTGTAACAGTCGGCGCTACGATAAACGCTATCCTTGCCTCCGTCCTTGTAGAGGGGCTTACCGTTATAGAAAACGCCGCTAAGGAACCGCATATCGTAGACCTTGCAAACTTTTTAAACGCCATGGGCGCCAATATCCGAGGCGCCGGTACCGATACGATAAAAATACGAGGCGTATCATCGCTCCACGGCGGTTCCTACTCCGTCATCCCTGACCAGATAGAGGCGGGAACATTCATGATTGCAGCAGCTGCCACAAGAGGCGACGTTGTTTTAAAGAATGTAATACCGCAGCACCTTGATATAATCGCATCCAAGCTGCGGGAAACAGGCGTAGTAGTCCAGGAGGGCGAGGAGAGCGTCCGTGTTTTTGTGCCGGAGGGTACGAAATTCCGCCACATAAACTTCACCGCCCTGCCGTATCCCGGCTATCCCACCGATATGCAGCCGCAGATGGTGGCGTTCCTTACGACCGTTGAGGGTACATCCAACGCCCGTGAGGGAATATGGGACGACCGTTTCCGCTATATAAACGAATTAAAGCGCATGGGCGCCGACATCACGGTTGAGGGAAAACTTGCGATAATCCACGGCGTGGAGAAACTCACCGGAGCAAGCGTACGTGCTACCGACCTGCGTGCCGGAGCGGCAATGATAATCGCCGCCCTTATGGCAGACGGCACGACCGAAATCCGTGACATCTTCCACATTGACAGGGGATACGAAAACTTTGAAGAAAAGTTCGTCGCCCTCGGCGGAGACATCAAGCGTATAACCGTCATAGATGATGTGAGGTAGGGAAATGGTATCATTTTTGTCACTTGTAAGCGGTTCTTCCGGAAACGCCTCCTTCCTCTCGGACGGAAAAACGAATATACTAATAGACTGCGGCCTCAGTGGAAAACAGCTGGCCGCAGCTTTAGACTGCGCCGGTTTTAGGGCTGAGGATCTGGATGCTGTGCTTATAACGCATGAACATTCCGACCACATAAAGGGCGCTGGTGTCGTCGCCCGCCGTTATAAGCTGCCCATATACGCCACCTCGCCCACCATAGCTTCCATGAATATAGGGAAGGTGGAGCGGTTTGTCGAAATCGTCCCCGGCGAAAGCTTTGAAATAGGCACTATCGGCGTACTTCCCTTCTCAATCCCCCATGATGCAGCAGACCCTGTCGGCTACCGCTTTGAAGCAGGCGGAGAAAGCCTTGCTGTGGCGACCGATATAGGCAGAATGAACGAATATATAATGGAAAACCTCCGTGGCTGCCACCGGCTGATACTCGAATCAAACCACGACTGCCGGATGCTCGAGTGCGGCCCTTATCCCTCTGCGCTAAAAAAACGCATACGAGGGGAATTTGGCCATCTGTCGAACGACGAGGCGGCAGAAGCGGCGGTGGATCTTATCCGCTCTGGGGCAGAACACATCCTTTTAGGGCATTTGAGCAGGGAAAACAATATGCCGCAGCTGGCAATGGTGACGGCTGAGAGCGCCGCAAAATCCGCCGGCATTCGTCCCGGCTGCGATGCGGTGATAAACGTAGCCTCCCGCTACAGTGTAACGGCGGTGTCATCATGAATATTACCGTAATCTGCACCGGTCGCCTTAAGGAAAAATATCTGACGGCAGCTTCTGACGAATATAAAAAACGGCTGTCACGGTTCTGCCGTCTCGATATAATCGAGCTGCCCGATGAGAAAATCCCGAAAAACGCCTCCGCAAAGGACGAGGAGCGCATTTTGGAAAAGGAAGGGGCTGCCGTTTTATCGAAAATTCCTCAGGGAGCTTTCGTCTGCGCCCTGTGCGTAGAGGGGGATATGGTATCCTCGGAGGATATTTCCGCTATAATTAAGGATACCTCAATGACAGGACGGCCGCTCGTGTTTATAATCGGCTCATCTCTCGGGCTTTGCGAAGCGGTGAAAAAACGTTCCGACAAACGGCTGTCGTTCGGGCGCATCACCCTGCCCCACCAGCTTATGCGGGTAGTGCTTTTGGAGCAAGTTTACCGTGGATACAAGATACTCTCCGGGGAGACGTACCATAAATAATCAAGAAAAAAAGACCGGGCTGCATCGTGTGATGTTTCCCGGTCTTATTGTTTATTTTAGCCGTTGTACTTATCGTTCAAAGCGTCTATCTCGCCGTTTGCCTGCATTTCGTCAAGCACCTTGTTTATCTGATCAAGAAGCTCTGTATTGCCCTTCTGTACAGCTATAGCGTACTGCTCTGTTTCAAATACTTCCGGATCTCTTACGACCTTCAGTCCGTCCTGAGCAGCGAGCTTTTCACCTGTAGCGGAGTCTATAACAACCGCATCCAGCTTGCCGTTCTTCAGATCCTGAACAGCGTCAACACCACGGCTTGTGCGTACTGCCGGCTCTAAGCCCATTGTCTCGGATACGATAGTATCGCCTGTGTAGCCCTGAACAACGCCTATTCTTACGCCCTCTGCCTTGAGATCCTCAGCGCTTGCTATTGTCGAATCCGAAGCAGTGAGAATTACCTGTTCAGCTACGAAATAGGGGTCTGAGAAATCAACGCTCTGACGTCTTTCGTCTGTAGCCGTCATACCTGCCAAAATTACATCGATCTTGCCTGTGCTGAGAGCTGTGATAAGGCTGTCAAATTCCATGTCCTCAATACGCAGCGTTTTGTCCATTGACTTTGCTATTCTGTCTGCGATAGCAACGTCGATACCGTCAAACTCGCCTACAATACCTTCGCTTGTAACGAACTCAAACGGCGGGAATGCAGCATTTGTACCCATTACCAGCTCATCGCTGCTGTTTGATGCCGGAGCCGCTGTGTTGTCAGTCTCAGCCGTATCATTGGAGCAGCCTGCCAGCGCACCTGCTGCCAAAAGAGCCGCAGCTGTGAGTGAGATGAATTTTGTCATTTTCTTTTTCATAATTCTAACCTCCTGAATTTATAAAAACATCATATGATGCTTTTTACAGTACCTTGCTTAAGAACGATTTTGTACGTTCGTTCTTGGGGTTTGAAAACAGCTCCTCGGGAGGAGCCTCCTCCATCACAATCCCCTGATCCATAAACAATACCCTCGACGCAACCTCACGGGCAAATCCCATCTCATGCGTCACCACTATCATCGTCATTCCCGCTTTTGCCAGGTCCTTCATAACCTCCAAAACGTCGCCTACCATCTCAGGGTCGAGCGCCGAGGTCGGTTCGTCAAAGAGCATTATCTCCGGATCCATCGCAAGCGCACGGGCGATTGCGATTCTCTGCTGCTGTCCTCCGGAAAGCTGGCCGGGATAGTTGTCCGCCTTTTCCGAAAGACCCACCATCTCAAGCAGCTCACGGGCACGCTTTTCGGCATCCTCCTTGCTGATTTTCTTCACAAGCTTCGGAGCAAGCGTGATGTTTTCCATTATCGTCAAATGCGGGAAGAGATTAAACTGCTGGAACACCATCCCCATCTTCTCACGAATGACGTTTACGTTGGCGTTTTTTGAAAGGATGCTCTCCCCGTCTATGAGAATCTCTCCCGAGGTCGGCTCCTCAAGCCTGTTTAAGCAGCGCAGGAATGTGCTCTTTCCCGAGCCTGAGGGACCTATTACTACGACCTTTTCTCCCCGTTTTATCTCCTGTGAAACTCCCTTTAAAACCTCCAGCTCGCCAAAGGATTTGTGGAGGTTTTCTACCTTTATAATTACATCGTCTGCCATAGAAATCCCTCCTTATCTCATATCCGCACGGCGGAGCCGCTTTTCTATACAATTTAATATGAACGAAAGTATCTTTACTATAACGTAATATCCCACGGCTACCGACAAAAGCGGCACGAAATAGCTGAACGTTATACTCTGCACCTTCAGAGCCGCCGCCATGAAATCAAGCCTTGCTATATATCCTATAACCGCCGTCTCCTTTACAAGCACGATAAACTCGTTGCCCAAAGCCGGGAACACGTTCTTTATCGCCTGCGGGAACACTATCTTGCGCATCGTCTGCGCACTCGTCATTCCCAGCGACCGTCCTGCCTCAACCTGTCCCTTGTTTATGGACAGTATGCCGCCTCTTATTATCTCCGCCACGTAAGCGCCGCTGTTTATACCGAAGGCGATAATACCGACCACCCTCCTGTCAATGTCTACAGTCGCAAACACCAAAAAATAAATGATAAACAGCTGTACCATTGTCGGCGTTCCGCGTATCACGTCTATGTAGATGTTGGCTATCCACTTTAGCGGTTTCACCTTAGACAGCTTGAAAAACGCCATTATAAGACCGATCGCAAAGCCTAATATCAGCCCGAAAAATGCCATTATAAGCGTTGACTCCAAGCCGTCTGCGAAAAACTTCCAGCGGTTGTCAACAATAAACGTGCGGTTGAAGTCGGTTACAAAATAATTCCAAAACTCCGCCAGTTTCTGCAAATCGCACACATCCTCTCAAAAAATTTTCTCGTCCGGCATTCTCGCTCCCCGGACGAATAATATTGCATACAATTTATATTATATCAGACTTCTTCTGCGTTTGCAAGATAAATTTTTAATAAATATCCATAAATATTGCATAAAACAGAAAAATGACGATAAAAAGCCCTCGCCTGCGGCGATATTTCGTCGAATAAAAACCGGAAAATCATTGACAATCGTCCAAAAAGATGATAAAATTAAATACTATAGAGCGGATATATCCACCAGATATAAGCTCTCTTTCTGCCCGGCGTGAAAAACAGGGCGGACAACAGCGTGTAAGATGTCTTATTTTATCCATGATATTCTCTACCGGCGTCCCCAATAAGGCGGCGCAATCATATATATCACAGATTTTAAGGAGGAGAACTAATTGAAAATGACCGGCGCTCAGATGGTCGTAAGACAGCTGGAAAGAAATGGCGTTAAGGTCGTGTTCGGTTATCCCGGCGCGGCAAATGCTCCGATTATTGACAGAATGTCTTTTTCTTCCATCAAACACATTTTAACGAGAAATGAGCAGGGTGCGGCTCATATGGCGTCAGGCTATGCAAGAGTCACAAAACGTGCCGGAGTATGCACGGCAACCTCAGGTCCGGGCGCAACAAACCTCATAACCGGTATTGCGACCGCTTATATGGATTCGGTGCCGATGGTTGCACTTACGGGGCAGGTAGCCACCCCGCTTATAGGAAAAGACGCTTTCCAGGAGGTAGATATTACCGGAGCGACGATTCCCTTTACAAAGCATAACTACCTCGTAAAAGACGGGATGGACATCCCGCATATAGTAAACGATGCGTTCTACATAGCGCAGACCGGCCGTCCGGGACCTGTTCTTATCGACCTGCCTATGGATATTCTCAAGCAGGAATTTGACTATCCCGATGAGGATCCCGAGGTAAGCGTAAGAGGCTATAAAGTAGTCGGCAAAGCAAATGAAACTCAGGTGAAAAAGGTGGCAGCTGCCATTCGTGAGGCAAAACGCCCGGTAATTCTCGCCGGAGGCGGTATCGTTTCCTCGGACGCTGCCCAGGAATTCAGAAAGCTCGTAGATGCAACCGACATCCCCGTTGTATCGACAATGATGGGTATAGGCGTTGTCCCCTCTTCGAGCAGCCATTATTACGGAATGGTCGGCTCACACGGTTCAAAAGGCGCAAACCTTGTCATAAACCACGCCGATACAGTAATTATAATGGGAGCAAGACTCGGCGACCGTGCGCTCTCAAACGCAGCCGGCCTTGAAAAGCGGGCTAAGGTCGTACATATCGACATAGACCCGGCGGAAATAGGCAAGAATATGCAGCCGGATATTCCGGTAGTCGGCGACATAAAAGACGTTTTAAATCAGCTTCTGCCGCAACTCATGGGCTTTAAGACAAATGATGAATGGCTTGAAAAGGCTCGTGAATACAAGGCCTTGGGTACATCTTCAGTACAGTCTGAGGATACCGGATACGTAAACCCCAAGTACTTCATGCGCCGCCTTTCGGAGGCGACCGCTTCTGACGTTTACGTTTCCACAGAGGTTGGACAAAACCAGATTTGGGCGACAAACAACTTTAACTTCACCTTCCCCCGTTCGCTGATAACCTCGGCAGGTTTCGGCACAATGGGATACGGACTTCCCGCAGCTATAGGCGCAAGCGTTGCTGTAGAGGGCAAAAAGCCGGTAATCGCTATAATGGGCGACGGCAGCTTCCAGATGGATTTGCCGGAGCTTGCGACGATGTGCCAGTGGGATATACCGGTGAAGATGGTCGTTTTCCAGAACAACCGTCTGGGAATGGTTCATGAACACCAGTTCCTGCTGTATAAATCGAATTATCAGGCGGTAACGCTTGACGGCAGCCCCGATTTTGCAAAGCTCGCCGAAGCTTACGGCATCCCCGCCGGCAATATCAGCGAAAATTCGCAGGTGGACGACGGTATAGCCGCAATGATGCAGAGCGAGGGTTCATACCTTTTGGTAGTAAGCGTGAATCCTTTCGAGCCGACCGGCGATGCTCTCAACGACAAATATCTTCCTAAGGAGGCTGAGGCGAAATGACAGAAAGATATACCCTGTCGGTTCTGGTTGAAAACCACGCCGGCGTACTTTCCAAAGTAGTGGGGCTTTTCAGCCGCCGCGGCTTCAACATCCATTCGCTGGCTGTGGGAACGACACAGGATGCCGGCATATCCCGTATAACAATAGAGGTAAACGGCGATGCAAGCACTGTGGAGCAGGTTTCAAAGCAGCTTGGGAAATTGGTAGATGTTATAAAGATAAAAACTCTGCGTGATGAGGAAATAGTAAAACGAGGCCTTATGCTGATAAAGGTAAAGGCCACGCCCAAAACACGAAATGAGATAATTGAAATAACAAACATCTTCCGTGCTAATATTATCGACCTGTCGGCAAACACCGTTACAATAGAGATAACGGGAGCTAACAGGAAAATCGAAGCCTTTATCGACCTTTTGCAGCCGTTCGGTATCGAGGAGATCGCCAAAACCGGTATGACTGCTCTTGAGAGAGGCTCAAACACTTTAAAAGCCGAGAAATAACCCCGAAAAGGTTATTCCCATAAAAACTTCAATTAAAAGAAAGAGGTAATGAAAAATGGCAAACATCTATTATGAAAGCGATTGCAACCTTGGCCTGTTAAACGGCAAGACTGTTGCTATCATCGGTTTCGGAAGCCAGGGTCATGCTCACGCTGAAAACTTAAAGGACAGCGGAGTAAACGTTGTAGTAGGTCTTTACGAGGGTTCAAAGTCAAAGGCTAAGGCTGAGGCTTATGGACTTACGGTAATGAGCGTTGCAGAGGCTGCTAAGGCTGCTGACATCATCATGATGCTCGTTCCCGATGAAAGACAGGCTCAGATATACGAGGAGAGCATAAAGGACAACCTTTGCGAGGGTAAGACTCTTGCTTTTGCTCACGGCTTTAACATCCACTTCGGTCAGATTAAGCCGCCGGCTTTTGTTGACGTTATCATGATCGCTCCCAAAGGCCCCGGTCATACAGTTCGTTCTGAGTATCTTGCCGGCAAGGGTGTTCCCTGCCTTATCGCTATCCATCAGGATGCTTCGGGCAAGGCTCTTGAGAATGGTCTTGCTTACGCTGCCGGTATCGGCGGTGCAAGAGCTGCAGTTCTTGAAACAACATTCCAGTGTGAAACAGAAACAGACCTCTTCGGCGAGCAGGCTGTTCTTTGCGGCGGCGTAACACAGCTGATGCAGGCAGGCTTTGAAACTCTTGTTGAAGCAGGCTACGACCCGAGAAACGCTTACTTTGAGTGCATCCACGAGATGAAGCTCATCGTTGACCTTATCTATGAGGGCGGCTTCTCCAGAATGAGATACTCCATCTCCGATACAGCTGAGTTCGGCGATTACGAAACAGGCAAGAGAATAATCACCGACGAAACAAAGAAGGAAATGAAGAAGGTTCTCGAAGAGATCCAGGACGGCACATTTGCCAACAAGTGGCTCAACGAAAACAAGCTCAACAGACCTCACTTCAACGCTATGCGCCGCATCAAGTCAGAGCATCAGCTTGAAACGGTTGGCAAGGAAATCCGTTCCTTCTACAGCTGGAATAAGGAAGACTAATCCTATTATCGCACAAAAGACCGCTTTCGCCATCCGTTTGGGGGAGCGGTCTTCTTTTATCACAGGAGGATAAAATGTCACTATACGAGCTGGCGCATTACTTTATAATATATTCTATCCTCGGCTGGTGCGCAGAGGTTATATTCCACACGCTGACCTGCGGCGACTTTTCCAACCGGGGCTTCTTAAACGGTCCGGTCTGCCCGATTTACGGGGCGGGCATGGTGCTTATCATAGTATGCTTAGAACCGCTTATGGACGAAAAATGGATAGTCGTCTTTATAGGCTCTTTCGTGCTGACAACGGTTCTTGAATGGCTGACGGGAGTCCTGCTCGACAAGATATTCCACCAGCGGTGGTGGGATTACAGCGAGGAGCCGTTTAACATTGGCGGCTATATATGTCTGAGGTTTTCGCTCTGCTGGGGCTTTGCCGGGTTATTTATAATGTACTTTGTACATCCGCCGATAGCGCATTTTGTGAACTGGCTGCCGCAGTGGCTTGGCTGGACGCTTATTGCGGTTATCGGCGCACTTTACATAATAGACGCAGCCGTCACCGTGCGTGGTATGCTGAGTCTTAACACCCGCATCCGCTCCCTTGAGGAAACCGCCGCCCGCCTTCGTGAGCTGTCCGATGATTTGGGCGAAAGGCTGCACGAGAGGGCTTACGGCATTGCCGAAAAAGCACGGGAGATAAAGGAAAATCCTCAAACGAAAGAGGCTGTGGAGAAAAAACGTGATGAGTACGAGCGTCTTAAAAAGCGGTACGAGGAGCTTATCAAAAACCGTACCCATGTACAGAGCAGGCTTTTGCGGGTATTCCCAAAGGCGAAATCGTCCAGGTATTCGGAGGGGCTTGAGAGACTGCGCAAGGCTATTGAGGAAAAACGGAAGAAATAGTTTTCATAAAAATGCGGCACACAACGCCGCATTTTTCCTTTATCCGCTCAAAAAACCGCCAAATCCGCCCTGCCAATTCCCACTCTTAACATCATAATTCCACAAAATTCACCGGCTCCGGCGGGAATTTACAAAAAAGCTGTTGTAAAAGGGGCAAAATCGTGATATTATATATTGTACGAAAAATTCTATCATGGAGTGAATTTTAATGACAGACAGAAAAAATATCAGAAATATAGCAATAATCGCCCATGTTGACCACGGCAAGACGACCTTGGTCGATGCGATGCTCGCCCAGAGCGGAACGTTCCGTGAAAACGAACAGGTTGACGAGAGGGCGATGGATTCCAACGACCTCGAACGTGAGCGTGGTATCACAATTCTTGCAAAGAATACCTCCCTCCAGTATAAGGACGTGAAGATAAACATTATCGACACCCCCGGCCATGCCGATTTCGGCGGCGAGGTGGAGCGTGGCCTTGAAATGGTAGACGGCGTCCTGCTGCTTGTAGACGCTTTCGAGGGCTGCATGCCCCAGACACGGTTCGTTCTTTCTAAGGCGCTTGAGATGGATCTTCAGCCGATAATCGTCGTAAACAAGGTGGACAGGCCGAATGCACGCCCCTACGAGGTCGTAGACGAGGTGTTGGAGCTCTTCTTGGAGCTTGGAGCTACAGACGAGCAGCTGGATACTCCTGTAATATACGCCTCCGGCCGTGACGGCTGGGCAACGGCTGAATACAACCCCGAGCATCCAAACGAGGATTTGACGGAGCTTTTCGAGCTGATAGTAAACGCCATCCCCTGCCCCGACTGCGAGGATGAAGGGCCGTTTCAGATGCTCGTATCAAATATCGACTACGACGAGTACACCGGCCGTATCGCCGTTGGAAAGATACAGCGTGGCAAGATCACGGTGAATATGCCTTTGGCAGTCTGCCGTGACGACGGGAAAATACTGCGTGGAAAGGCGACAAAGCTATACTGCTTCCAGGGACTTAAAAAAGTGCCGGTAGAGGAAGTCGGAGCAGGCGATGTTGTCGCTATTTCCGGCCTTTCCGATATAAATATCGGCAACACCGTCTGCGATCCGCAGGCTCCGGAGCCGCTTGATTTTATAAAGATAGATGAGCCGGTACTTTCGATGACGTTCTCGGTAAACGATTCCCCGTTTGCCGGCCGTGACGGCAAATACGTGACCTCCCGCCATCTGCGGGACAGGCTCTTCCGTGAGCTTGATTCAAATGTCGCCTTAAGGGTCGAGGAGACCGATTCCACAGAAGCTTTCACCGTATCGGGCAGAGGCGAGCTGCATTTGTCGGTGCTTATCGAAAATATGCGCCGTGAGGGATACGAATTTCAGGTGTCGAACCCTGTCGTTATCTACAAAGAGATAGACGGTGTTAAATGCGAGCCGATAGAACGGCTGACAGTAGACGTTCCCGAAGAATACACCGGAGCTGTTATGGACAGCGTAATTCAGCGCCGTGGTGAGATGACCAATATGTCCCCCACCACACAAAACTACACTCGGCTTGAATTCCTTATCCCTTCACGTGGGCTTATCGGCTACCGCTCGGAGCTTTTGACCCAGACAAAGGGAACCGGTATAATCAACAGCATCCTCGAGGGATACGAGCCGTACAAGGGCGATTTCCACGGCCGAAACAGGGGAGCTCTTATCGCATGGGAGGACGGCGAAAGCGTCACCTACGGTCTTTATAACGCACAGGAGCGTGGAACACTCTTTATCGGACCCGGCGTTAAGGTGTACGAGGGTATGATTGTCGGCGAAAATGCCCGTCTTGAGGACGTTGTCGTAAACGTCTGCAAGAAAAAGCATATCACCAATACCCGTGCCTCCGGTTCCGATGATGCCTTAAGACTCGTTCCGCCACGTGAAATGAGCCTTGAACAGTGCCTTGATTTCATAGCCGATGATGAGCTTTTGGAGGTAACACCCCACCATCTGCGGATGAGAAAACGCATCCTTAAGACCGATTTGCGGGCAAAGGCGAGAAATAAAAAATAAATCCTCAAAAACTCTTGAATTTGCACTATATATATGATATAATAGTATGGCTAATCACCAAGGACAGGCGTTGTCCTGACTAAGGAAAGGGGAATAATTCAGTGGAGGAAGAAGAAATATCATTGTTGGATCTTGCATCCGCATTGCTAAGACGCTGGAAGCTGATAGTTCTGTGTGCCGTAGCAGGGGCGATATGTGCGTTCTCATTTACGGAAATATTTATTGCGCCGACCTATCAATCCGGGGGACTTTTGTACGTAAGCAACAGCCAGCTGAAATCACAGCAGGCGGAAATTTCCACCCAGCAGCAGCAGGCTGCCTACAATTTGGTTGTGACGTATTCGGAAATATTAAAAAGTGAAACGTTTACCACCATCGTTGCAGAGGATTTGGGCGGGGCAGTTACTCCGTCCGAGGTTAAAAGCATGGTAACATACGAAGCCGTTGGGGAAACGGAACTTATGCAGGTCAGCGTTATCAGTACCGAGCCCACGATTGCGTATGAGGTGGCAAGAAGCGTTATCGCAAATGCGCCGGGCTTCCTTACCGGTATAGCCGGCGGTGAAGTTACCGAGATAGATAACGCCAAGGAACCTACCGCTCCCATAGGACCGAGCACGGTGAAAAATACGGCTATCGGCCTCTTGGGCGGACTTGCTGTAGGTTTAGCATTAGCGTTCGTTATGCACATGCTTGATACGAGAGTGCGCTCCGGTCAGGAGCTGTCTGATAAGTACGGCATACCCGTACTCGGTGAAATACCAGGCTGGGATGCTCTGATGAAAGGGGGAACGGCCGATGAAGGCGGACAGGATAAAAAATAAGATATTAAACGCAAAACCGCACAATTACCAAACGATACTCGACGACGATACGCCGTTTGCTATAACTGAAGCGTACAAGGCGGTAAGATCTAATATCACCTTCGCTTTGGCTGATAAAAAAGGCTCGAAATCCATAATCATCACCGGAGCAGGCCGTTCGGAGGGAAAAAGCACTTCCTGCGTAAATCTAGCAATAACGTTTGCTGAGCTTGGCGAAAAGGTAATTATACTTGACTGCGACCTTCGCCGCCCGAATATACACAAAAAATTCAGCATGAAGAATACCAAGGGCGTATCCGACCTTTTAGCGGGGCTTTGCACACCAAAGGAGGCTATACGCCACAGCGAAAAGTACGGTCTGGATTTCATCTCCGCCGGAAAAACCCCGCCGAACCCTGCGGAGCTTCTCTCCATGCCGTCTATGGACGAGCTGATAAACGCCCTTTCGCAGAATTACGACTACATCTTTTTGGACACGCCGCCTGTAAACCTTGTAACAGACGCTACCGTGCTTTCCAAAAAGGCTGACGGGGTAATCTTTGTGGTACGTGAAAACTTCGCCACAAAGGAGGAGGTTGACGAGGCTGTCAAGGCGCTTAAGTTTGCCGGCGCCCGTATGCTCGGCTTCCTCATGAACGATGTGGAGCTTAAAGCCATGAAGCACAGACGGTATAAATACGATTACCAGTACGGCTATGGCGTACAGCCCAAGCAGACGGATAATACGAATACGAAATAACAAAAACACCATCTCATAAAAACTGAGATGGTGTTTTTATCTGAAAAATTTCAGCCTTACGCTATGCGTATCGTTTTTATAACCTGCGGCTCTATCGGAGCGTCCTGCATATCCGTATCAACGGCTGCTATAGCATCCACAACGTCCATTCCGGATGTTACCTTCCCGAACGCTGCATACTGGCCGTCAAGATGCGGGGCATCCTTGTGCATGATAAAGAACTGGCTCGAGGCGGAATTTGGGAACATCGTCCTTGCCATTGACAAAACGCCTCTCGTATGCTTTAAGGGGTTTGGTACGCCGTTTGCGTCAAATTCGCCCTT
>DBQZ01000089.1 GCA_002305435.1 Clostridiales bacterium UBA1381 | reverse complement strand
CAATTGCCGCAAAATTGCCCGGTAACCGCCGCTCCGCAGCTGCCGCAAAACGCAGCTCCCTCAGGAAGCTCACTGCCGCATACAGAACACTTCATGATACCCCTCCCTAATGTTTAGCAGTTATACAAGCGGGCGGCCGCATTTTGCACAAAACCTTGAACCCTCGCCGTTTATGTAGCCACATTCGCAGCGGATGCCATTGGGAGGGATATTCTGCTGCTGATTTCTTTGCGCTTCCAGCGCTTTCAGCTGCGTCCGAAGTTCTTCTGCCCGTTTATCTTTTGCTGCTATCTGCTCACAAATCGGAGCGCACTGTTCTATGTTTATCTCTCCGCTCATCTGGAGCCTGTAAACAAGCCGACCAATATCTAAAAAGAGGCTGTTTTTTTCTTTTTCGACACCCTCCAACTCAGTATTTATCTGCGCTTTTTCCAGAATAATCTTAGAGTTTTCGCTCACAGTGTTAACGCCCTTATTAAGGCCAACTACTACCTTATCAAAAATTCCCATCGGTATTCCTCCTATTTTGCATTCTCTTACTCAGAACACACCTATTATATTTATTATATCATTCTTTACTGTCCGCCGCAACAAAAAATAAACCTGCCGGTGTAGAAAATTGTCCGGCAGGTTTATGTATAATACACAAATTTACAAATGTTTACCTGTGCATTTATGACTGCGTATTGTTAATAGCTTTTGATAAAACGTCCGACAAAAGCGAAAAATCAATCGGCTTTGATATATGACCATTCATACCGGCTTTTGTCGTTTTTGCAATATCCTCGGCAAAAGCGTTTGCTGTAACGGCAATAATCGGCACCGTTTTTGCATCGTCCCGCTCCATTGCCCTTATCTTTTCACACGCAGTACAGCCGTCCATTTCCGGCATCTGCATATCCATCAATATAGCGTCTATGCTGCCACATTCCATCTTTGAGAATATTTCTACGGCTTCCCTGCCATTCCAAGCCTTTATAACCTCAGCTCCCAGCATCGAAACATACTCTCCGGCTATTTCCATATTTATCTCATTATCCTCAGCTATCATTACCGTCTTGCCGGCAAGATCAGCATTCGACTGCGGTTTTTCTTCGATTGCTGTCTGCTCCTTCTCAGCTATTTGCAGTGGAAGCGTTACCGTAAATACGCTTCCTTTCCCAAGCTCGCTCTGGACGGTTATCTCGCCGCTCATCTGCTGTACAATGCTCTTTACAATCGGCATCCCCAGTCCAACGCCGGAAACGTTTGCAGGTGCAAACATCGTCTCACGGGCGAACGGCTCAAATATTTTACCTAAAAATTCCTCAGACATTCCAATTCCAGTGTCGCTTACCACTATCTGATACTTGCACATTTTATTATGACGTGCGGTAAGCTTCAGCTCTACTGTTATTAAAGCATTCTCAAGCGAATATTTCACAGCATTTGAGATCAAGTTGTTTAATATCTGGCTGAGACGCAGACGGTCACAGTATACGGTTGGATTCTCGCCCTCAGTTTTCACTTCCAGCCGCTTATTGCCTTTGCGAACCTGATTCTCAAACATAGCCGCACAGTCCCTGACACATTCGTCAAGCCGCATAGGCGCATAATCGAGCTTGCTGCCCTCGCCTTGCTCTATTCTTGCAAGATCCAATATATCATTTACTAAATTCAAAAGCTGAACACCGGCGTTTTCTATTTTATCTATGTACTCGTATACCCGTTCTTCGTCTCCTTGGTTTTTCTGCGCCAAATCCGCCAATCCTATTATAGCGTTTAACGGTGTTCTCATATCATGCGAAACATTTGAGAAGAAGGTATTCTTTTTCTCCACCGTCTGTTTGGCGGAATTCAGGGCATTTTCAAGCAGTATCTGCTGTTGCAGCTGTTTCTTTTTCACCTCGTCTATCTCACGGAAGCACATGATCACCTCATTACTGCTCATATCCTTGTTATACATAACACGGATGCTTACCCACTTATACTCGCTGCCGAAACGGCGTTTGTAATCTCCGCCGTATTCGTGTATGCCCTCCCGCACCAATTCACGGATATTTTCAATCGAGAAGCTATTTTCAAACTCGTTGTAAACCCTCTTTTCCACATAATCCTTGACAACGTCTAAAAGATGGTTGTACTCCCCGCTTTTTCCCAAACTTTCACGCACATCCTCAGAGGATTTCACCGTTTCATACGTTTCAGTCTCATAATTTATACGATATATGGCATAGAACGTATCCCCAAGTATACGCAGCGTATTTTCCGTATGGCGGCCCTTTAGCTCTCCAAGATACGAGCGCACCATAAGTACCGCCAAAATCAGCACCAGCCCGCCGCACAGAACGAGCAGAAATACAACAATGCTGTCCCAGCCGTCCTGTAATATGTTCTCTGTCGGTATGGTTATCACAGAAAGCCAACCGTTCTCCATCCTGTAATAATATACGCCTCGGTTGTTATTCTCAAGGTCAACAATTGTAGCTTCATGACTTTCCATGCTGCCGCTTTGTATTTTCTCCAGTAGATCTTCAATATACTCCCGTGCAACGTTGCCGGTCATGTTTATATCACTTACAACGTGCATAAGTTCTCCGTTTCCGTCAAAGAGAAAATACGAGCTTTTATCCGGTATATTGGCTTTATTTTTATGGATATGGAAATTCTCAAGCAAAATGTCAAAAGCCAGCACATTGCCGTCTCCGTTGAGCTTTTTTGCAATAGTCACAAGTTTTTTTCCTGTAATCGCATCCTCGTAGGAATCGGTGAATATTATCGCTCCGTCAGCCGCCATTGCCCGCTTATACCACTCTGTCTCGACGTAATCGTAATTACTATCCCCCTCCCAGGGAGTGGCTGCTACAATATTACCGTTTATTACTGCATAAGGGTCTATTATATCCGCCCCCAATGCCGCCGTTATATTTGACGAATATCCAAAGAGCCACTCCTGCAGCTCTTCCTCGCTTTCGCCTTTATCGATAGCATCGTTTACGTATACTGCACCAAGGTTCATAAACAGCTTGTATATAGAGATGCGGTTCTCTTCTTCTGCCGCATAACTCTGCGCAAGATATGTACCCATCTCGTTTGCGTTTAAAAGCAGCTTATCTCGCACAAGATAAACTCCCCATGAAACCAGAGCGAAAAACGCAGCCAGCAGTATTACATTAAGCCAAAGCGTCAGCTTCAGTTTATCAAACTTCTTTCCCTTCATTTTTTATTCTCCTCTGAAGATGTATCCGTTTCGTGCAAATGTCCCTCTTCATTGTCAGCGTTAAGCTGCTTAGCCATTTCCCGAAGCTCCTCATACGTTACAAGCCGGTTCAATATTGCCAAGAGCATATTCGCAGACAGCTTTGCCGGAAGCGAAAGCTCCTCTGCAAGACGCCTGCGCAGGGCGCTGCTGTCTTTGCCGCCGGAGAGCCCCAGCTCATAAAGATCGGCCTTTGTTATCTGCCTGCCCGACACAGCTTCTGTGCTGCTGCCGTCTATTTCACAGCCTGCTGCCTTTAGAGCGTTTAGGATTATTTCCTCGCTTACACCCTCAACGCCTAAAAGTCCCTCTTTCCCCGGCTGCAACTTGCGTTTTTCCTTGCCTTTTATATCCGGTATATAGGCGTGTTTCACCTGCTCCGGCGGCAGAGCTTGTTTTATGTAGTTTCGTATTTTAAATCCTGCACTGTCAGGATCTGTAAGTATTACTATACCGGTCGTTTCAGCTAGCCTCTTAATCGTTTCCAGCCGGCCGTTTTTGCAAAACACGGAAAAACCGTTTGTCGCAAGTATTACCCCGTCTAAAAACCGAGACAGCTTTATTTTGTCATACACACCTTCTACAATTACCGCTTCTTTTATCCTGTACATTGGTCCTCCCTGATTTAGTATTTTTATATATTTTATCACACCTAATGGCATTTTTCCAGCCTTTTTACGAACATTCGTATAAGGCATTTTTAAACCAAAAAATGTTGACAGCGAATAATCAAAATGATATAATTAAATTACAGTATAAACCGGTGTTAGGAGTGTAAAAGTTTATGGAGCTTAGAGTGTTAAAATATTTCTTAATGGCCGCACGTGAGGAAAATATTACACGAGCCGCTGAAAGGATGCACGTAACCCAGCCCACTCTTTCCCGACAGCTGATGCAGCTTGAGGATGAGCTTGGAGTAGAGCTATTTAAGCGGGGTCGCCACAGTATAACGCTGACAGAAGAAGGGCTGCTTTTAAAACAGAGAGCTCAGGAAATTATTTCTATAGAGAATAAAATATTCGAAGATCTCTCGCATAAAGACGATATGCTCACAGGCACCATAACTATCGGAGGCGGAGAAACGCAGAGTATGAGTGAGCTTGCGGATTTAGTAGCAAAATTCCGCATGGATAACCCACAGGTACATTTTGAAATTTGCAGCGGTATTGCTGATGAGATAAAAGAAAAAATAGAGCAAGGCATAGTAGATATAGGCGTTCTGAGCGAGCCGGTAGATATAAGCAAATACGATTTTATACGTATGCGCCAAAAAGACCAATGGGGCGTGTTCATGCCCGAAAACCATCTCTTATCGCAAAAAAAGTCCATATCACCGGAGGATTTATCGGGTGTTCCGCTTATCATGGCTAAGCGTGAAAGTGTGCGCAATGAACTTGCAAATTGGTTCGGGAAATATTATGACGAGCTTGATATTGCTGCCAGCTGCGATCTTCTATATAATACAGAGGTGTTGACAAAAAGCGGAGTGGGCTTGGCTGTTTGCATAAAAAGCAGCAATATTCATGACGGGTTATGTTTTCGTCCCTTTTCGCCTGCGCTCGAAACAGGCGCCGTTTTGGCCTGGAAGAAACACCGCACATCCTCTCCTGCTGTCAGCGCATTTATCAGTTTTGTACAGAAATGCGTTAAAGGCATAGTTTGAAATTCAATATAAGTATTAGACATATCCTCTGTTTTCTGATAGAATATAGGTATAGAAAAAATATCCGTATTTTACAGCCGGAGGCATGAAATGACAATAAAGGAAGCAATCGAAAAATACTGCATACCAATAAATATCCTGAAAGAATATGAAAATATGAGGCTCTGTTCAACCGTAAAACGTGTACTCGGCGCATGGCAGTACGACCAACAAGATATTGAACGTCTAAGCATGATAATGACTCTGCACGATACAGGGTTTTCAACAGAAGATATTGATGAATATATGCAGCTTTTGCTCTCCGGCAAAAACAACGAGGAATGTCTTAAGATTCTTGACGAAAAAAGAAGTCATACTCTTGATAAAATCCACGTCTTGGAAAAGCAGCTTGACAACCTCGATTATTTACGCAGTCAAATGCGGAAAACTTGCTAATCTATCAGAGATTCGGAGGTAACAATCATGAAAAACAGCAAAAAGCAAACAGCCGGCAGAGACAGTTTGGGAGAATTTGCTCCCAAATTTGCAGAGCTAAACGACGATGTGCTCTTCGGAGAGGTATGGTCTCGCGAGGATAAGCTGCCGTTGAAACTACGGTCTATCCTTACCGTAAGCGCACTCGTAAGCAAGGGAATTATCGACAGCTCTTTCCAGTACCATGCCAAGACAGCCAAAGACAATGGCGTTACAAAAGAAGAAATGGCAGAAATATTAACGCATCTTGCCTTTTACGCCGGCTGGCCGAACGCCTGGGCAGCTTTTCGCATTGTAAAAGACGTATACGCAGACAGCGACAAAACAGAGGGACATGGCGGAATGTTTGGTCTTGGCAGCGCAAACGATGCGTATGCTCAGTATTTTATCGGCAACAGCTATTTAAACCCACTCACCGATCCGCAAAAAACTGTATTTATCGCTAATGTAACCTTCGAGCCGGGCTGCCGTAACAACTGGCATATTCACCACGCAACAAAGGGCGGCGGTCAGCTGCTTTTATGCACAGATGGTGAAGGCTGGTATCAGGAATATGGGCAGAAACCGCAAAGCCTTTCAGCCGGAGATGTCGTTTTCATTCCTGCCGGCGTTAAGCATTGGCACGGTGCAAAGGCTGACAGCTGGTTTAGCCATCTGGCAGTTGAATGTCCTGGAGAAAACACCTCCAACGAATGGCTGGAGGCTGTGGATGATGAACATTATCCGTCTGAAGGCTGATGTATTTTATCGGGTGTACGATATTGCAATAGAATAATATTTCGGAGGCACGTTTTTTTACCTGTCTCCGATTTTTATATATAATACAAATAATATTCAGCCTGTCTTTGTCTTGCGTAAAATGTAATTTTGTGATATGATAAATAAAATGGTCAATGTCGGAGGTGGTGGAAGATGCAGCAACGTTTAAGCCCCAGCCTAAAAATGAAGGATATAGAATGGATATTTTTTGATATAGGTTCAACACTTGTTGACGAAACAAAAGCCTATGAACACAGAATACGTGATACTATTTCAAATGCCGACATTACATATAAGCGGTTTTACGATAAAATGATATATTTTGCCTCTCAAGGCAAAAACGGATACATCGAAGCCGCAAAATACTATGGACTGTCTCGCACTCCTTGGCACAGCGAAGATGAAATCCTTTATCCTGCATCAGAAACGTGCTTAAAGCAGTTATATGGGAAGTACAAGCTCGGCATTATTGCAAACCAGCTTCCGGGTATGCAAGAACGATTATGTAAAATGGGGATTGAAAAATACATGAGTCTGCTTATCTCCTCAGCGGATGAGGGCGTATCAAAGCCTGATTTGGAAATATTCCATATTGCCCTTGAACGTGCAAACTGTGCAGCACAAAATGCAATTATGATCGGCGACAGATTGGATAATGATATTGCTCCGGCAAATAACGTTGGCATGTATACGATATGGGTTAAACAGGGACTGGGCGGATTATCATCGCCCAAATGCAAATCAGAAATCGCAGATTATACAGTCTATAGCATATCGGAAATTTGGGGGCTTTTTGCAGAGTAATTCCTCCGTATACAGGAAAGTTTTTATTACAGAGCGTGAAAGTTTAATATTATATTGGCAAAAAGGCAGGTTGAATTTTATGAAAGAACGTACAATAATGATATTCCCACAGTTTAACAACATAAAAAAGATAGATGAAATAAGGCGCAAATACGATCCATTATCTGATTTAGTGCGTCCGCATATCACCCTTGTATTCCCATTTAAAAGCGATATTACAACTGAAGCGTTAGCAGAACGAATACAAAAAGCCGTCTGCGGAATTTCTCCGTTTGAGATTGAATTAGGCGGATTTT
>DBQZ01000112.1:8998-10640 GCA_002305435.1 Clostridiales bacterium UBA1381 | reverse complement strand
TGGCGTACAGAACCGCCGGTGTCGCTTCCCAGCGCAGCTGCGCATAAACCGGCGGCAGACGCTGCTGCCGCTCCGCCTGAAGAACCTCCCGGAACGAAATCTTTGTTAAGCGGGTTTTTAACGCCGCCGAAAAATGAGGTCTGGGAGGTTGAACCCATAGCAAACTCATCCATATTTGTTTTCCCGAGGATAACAGCATCCTGCTCCTTAAGACGCAAAACGGCAAAAGCATCGTACGAGGGAACGAAATCCTCAAGCATTTTTGAGGCGCAGGTTGTACGTATCCCTTTCGTGCAGATGTTATCTTTGACGGAAATAGGTATTCCGGTAAGGGCGGAGGCCTCACCGCAGTTTATGCGTTTTTGCGCCTGTTCAGCTTCTTTCATGGCTTCTTCTGCGCAAACGGTTATGTAGCAATTGTATTCCTCAGCCTCTTTTATGCGGTCGAGATACAGCTTTGTCAGCTCCGGGGAGCTTATTTCTTTTGTATCAAGCATTTGGCGCAGTTTTTTGAGCATAGCAGAACCTCCTTACATAACGCCGGGCGATACAAATCGAAGCCCCTCCGGTATATTGGTATCGTTTTGCGGAGAATCGGCTCTCAGTGCGCTGTATTGTATACCATCTGAAATCACGCAGTCATCACAGCCGGGAAAATGTTTTATACTGTCGATAAAGCTGATCATCTCATCCATTTCAGCTTTCATGTCGTGAAGCTCCGCATCGGAAATCTCAAAACCGGATAGAGCCGCTGTTCTTTTTAATGTTTCAATATCTGTCATAATATTCCTCCGATAGATTTATAGCTGTATTATACCACATACGCACGGTCTTTTCAATAACAAAAGAAAACCCGCCGATATATTGCATGGCAGGCAATATATCGGCGGGCGCATTTTCTAATTTAACGTCATGGAAGCTCTATCTCTTCTAAATCTTTTGCAGGAATCTTGACCGTGGAATCCTTAACAAACTTCTTTACAGCCTGAGTTGCCTGCGGTATCGGGATATTTGTTCCGGCTCCTGCAACACAGCCGCCCGGACAAGCCATGCCTTCTATTAAGCAGCCGTCTTTTTTGCCGGCTTTGGCAAGCATGAGCATTGTCTGGCAGTTTGCAAGTCCCTCGGCGTGTTCGATAAGCACGTCTACATCGGGGTAATACTCGTTTATGCACTGCTCAATAGCAGATGCAACGCCGGTGGCAACGGCATAACCTCTTCCGGCTCCGGTAGCGTCATGCACAGGCACTTCTTTATCATAGTTTGCAAGGTCAATGCCTTTTGCCTCGAACATCGCTGAAAGTTCTTCAAAAGTTATTACAAAATCAACGTCGCTTCTTACAGAGCGTCTTGAAGCCTCAAGCTTTTTTGAAGCGCAGGGGCCGATAAACACAACGCGGGCGTTGGGGCGCTTTTGCTTTATGGTACGAGCCGTAGCGACCATTGGTGTAAGTGCGTTTGACACGGTCTGTGCTAAGTCGGCAAGCGTGCGCTTAGCCAAAATTGACCATGACGGACAGCAGGAGGTCAAAAGGAATGGCAGTTCGCCGGTCTTCACCTTTTCTACATAGTGATGCGCTTCTGTTATAGCGCCAATGTCTGCTCCCAGGGCGACCTCGTATACCTCCTTGAAACCGAGATC
>DBQZ01000112.1:0-8973 GCA_002305435.1 Clostridiales bacterium UBA1381 | reverse complement strand
TCATCGCCTTTTTTGATGGCTTGTATAAGCTGAAATATCTGGGATTTATCGGCTATTGCTCCGAACGGGCAGCTTACCATGCACTGACCGCAGGAAACACATTTTTCGTTGTTGATATGCGCTCTGCCGTGTTCATCACTTTCGATTGCATTTATGCCGCAGGCAGCAGCGCAGGGGCGGATTTTTTTAGCTATTGCATCATACGGGCAGATGGCTTTACACTTGCCGCATTTTATGCACTTGTCACGGTCTATATGCGATTTCCCGTTAATCATTGTTATTGCGTTTTTAGGACAGACCTCTGCGCATGGATGGGCAACGCAGCCGTGGCATTGGTTCGTCACCTCATAAACATTATGCTCGCACATATCGCAGGCTGACGGTATTACCTGCATAAGCGGCGGCTCGTAGTATTTATCGGAGATATTGCTGGCGCTGAGGCCGCTTGTTACGTGGACGGGCTGATTTTCAGGACGCAGTGACAGTCCCATAGCCAATCTCACACGTTCAGCGGCAATGGCTCGTTCACGGTAAATGCTTTCCCTGTATAGGGGGACGTCGCCGGGCGTTATTTTGTAGGGGATAGCCTCGATGTCGTCGTTAATGTTAGTTGAATCAAATGCAACCTTTGCAACCTCTGTAAATACTTTTCTTCTTATCTTCGTTATAGGTGTTTCAATACCTCGCATATGTTCACACTCCTTTTTGTAATCTTAATTATACATAAAGCCCGACTGCTTGTCAAGAAAGCAGCGACTTTGTAAACGTGGTATATATTGTTTGTTATCTTCTGTTCTTCATTTCACGAGCTCTTTTTAAGAGATATTCACGGCGGTTTAACTCCGGCTTCATTATTACCTCATCAAGAAGCGAGCGGAGAGTATCACCGATTTCCCGTCCCGCACGGTATCCTGAGCGCAGAAGATCCCTCCCGTTGATTGCCAGCTGGCTTACCAAGTACGGCTGACCCTCGGCAACGACTGTTCGGTATATCTGCCGAGTGCGTTCTATGCGTTCGAGCTTTTCAGGGAGATATTTGGGGTTTTTCGCACGATTGTCAGCTTCCTGAAGTTCAAGGAGTTTTTCAAACAGGGATTCCCCTGTGCGTGACATCATGCGTTTTACTGCTGCAGCAGAGGGTTCGACACGTACGTCGTGATATTCAACGAGAGTGAGTATATCCTCGGCAGTGCTTCTGTCCATTCTTAGGCGGAAGAGAATATCCGAAGCCAGTTTAACGCTTTCCTTGTGGTGGCCGTAAAAGTGAATAACGCCGTTGGAATCAGTGCTTGAGCAGACAGCTTTGCCTATATCGTGCAGAAGCGCTGCCCAGCGCAGGGTAATATCGGCTCTTGTAGATTCCACCGCTTTTACGATATGTTCGCCGACATTGTATATATGGTATTTGTTCTTCTGACGGATAGAAAAGCATACGTCAACCTCGGGCATCAATGCACGCAAAAGCCCCAGCTCATGCAGCAGGCGCAATCGTCCGGGATGAGGGGAGAGGAGGATTTTGTTCATTTCCTCAAGGATGCGCTCAGAGCTTATGCGTTTTATCAGGACGGCGCAGCGGCGTATGGCACGTTGGAGGTTAATCTCAAGTGAAAAGTCCAGCTGTGCAGAAAAGCGTACAGCTCGAAGCATTCGCAGAGCGTCCTCTTTAAAGCGGCAGTCCGGATCTCCTACACAGCGTATCAATCCCATACCAAGGTCGCCACGTCCGTTGTAAACATCAACAAGGCCTGATGAGGGGCTGTATGCCATAGCGTTTATTGTAAAATCACGGCGTGCAAGATCCTCTTCTATCGTTTTCACATAAAGTATGCTGTCCGGATGACGCAGATCCGAATATCCGCTTTCTGCACGAAAAGTGGTGACTTCGTAACTCTGCTTGTTCTCCACAACGGTAACGGTTCCATGCTTAAGGCCGGTATCTATAGTACGTGAGAAGAGTAGTTTAGTCTGCCAGGGCAGGGCTGAGGTAGCAATGTCGTAATCGTGAGGTTTTATTCCGAGGAGGGTATCCCTGACGGCTCCGCCCACTATGTACGCAGAATATCCAGCGGATTCCAGTGTATTTAAAATATTGGCAGCGCCGTCTGAAATTTCCATCGTCATTCCCTCCTGTAAAATTCTTGCTTTAAGATTATTATAGCATATATTCGTGCGTTTGAAAAGAAGTTTTCTAAAATTTTCTTAAAACTTTGACAAATCTTTTTATATGGATTGCAATGCTCCCGCCTGTGTGTTATAATCAGCACATAGGAGAGGATATAATGAAAATATTAAAATGCAAAGAAGAACATCTTGATTTAACAGCAAAATTATATGATACTGTTACAGAATATTTAAGCCGCAATGTTAATTACCCCGAATGGACACCCGGCGAATATCCCTCAAGAGAAAGCGCAAAACGTGCAATAGCTGACGGGAGTCAGTATATTTGCCTTGACAGCGGCAGACCGGTCGGCGCATTTGTGCTTAATTACGATCCGCAGGGGGATTACAGCAAGGGCGAATGGAGGGCCGAGCTTCGGGAGAGTGAATACCTCGTGATCCACGCATTAGCTACCGTTCCCGATTTGCAGAACAAGGGAGTTGCAAAGTTTATGGTAAAGTACTGTATGGATACAGCAAAAAATAGTGGGTATAAAGCTATACGCCTTGACGCTGTGCCCACAAATACCCCAGCAAGACGGTTATATGAAGGGATGGGATTTCTGTTTGCAGGAGAGAAGGATTTATTAAGAGGGATAGAGGAGATTCCGCAATTTGCGCTGTACGAATATAATTTTTAATTTCAGGAGGAAAAATCATGGGCAGAATATACCATGTTGCAAAAACGGGAAACGATAAAAATACGGGGAATGAAAAAGAGCCATTCCTTACAATTTCACGGGCAGCAGCTATTGCACGTTCCGGAGACACCGTCGTCATACATGAAGGTACATACAGGGAAAACGTTTCCCCGAAATACGGCGGCATTAGCGATTATGAGCGCATCGTGTATACGGCGGCTGAGGGCGAGAGTGTTGTTATAAAGGGATCCGAACAGATAAAAGGCTGGCATAAAAGCGACAGTGTGTGGAAAGCGGAAATAAACAACAGTATATTCGGATCATACAATCCATATGAGCAGACGATAGACGGCGATTGGCTTATGTCTCCGACTGATAAATTTTTGCATGCGGGAGCGGTATATCTAAACGGCGTACCACTTGATGAGAAGATTGATACAAAATCGCTTTTGCAAAATTCATGGCGCTGCGAAGTCAGGAATGATGAGACGATCATTTATGCCGACTTCGGGGAATATGATCCAAATGAAGAGCTTGTCGAAATAAACGTGCGCAAAACCTGTTTTTATCCGGAGATGACGGGTATTAATTATATAACTGTGCGTGGATTGGAAATGGCTCATGCAGCCACTCCTTGGGCGCCGCCGACAGCCGAGCAGCCTGGTCTTATAGGCACGCATTGGAGTAAGGGCTGGATAATCGAAGATAACATTATACACGATTCACGATGCTGTGGTATAAGCGTCGGCAAGGAAAAGGCAACAGGGCATAATCCGTATATCGAATACGGCAGAAAGTCGGGGTATCAATACCAGCTTGAGACGGTATTTAAGGCGCTTCAAGCCGGGTGGTGCAAGGAAAAAATCGGCTCTCATATTATAAGAAACAATACCATTTACAACTGCGGGCAGAATGGCATTGTTGGGAATATGGGCGGAGCGTTTTCCCGTATTTATGGCAACCACATATATAATATAGGAAACAAGCGTGAATTTTTCGGTTATGAAATTGCAGGGATAAAGCTCCATGCCGCTATTGATACTGTAATCAAGCATAACGTTATACATGGATGTTTTTGGGGACTGTGGCTTGATTGGCAGGCGCAAGGCGTGCGGCTTAGCTCCAATGTATTTTTTGATAATGTAGACAAGGATTTATGGATAGAGGTAACTCACGGTCCGTTCGTGGTTGATAATAATATTTTTGCATCAAAAAGAAGCATGACAAATAATGCGCAGGGCGGAGCATATGTAAATAACCTTTTCTGCGGCGGCGTGCAATATTACAGCGTACCGGATCGATCCACGCCGTACCACTTTCCACATTCAACATCAGTTGCAGGGTGTGCCGCTGTATATGGAGGGGACGACCGTTATTACAATAATATATTCTGCGGAACACAAGAAGATGGATGGCTTACGGGCACGCATTATTACAATGGTTCGCCCATATCTATGGAAGAGTATATGGAGCGGGTAGCATCACATGGCAGAGGAGATATTGAAAATTTTAAGTGCGAAAAACAGCCTGTATATATTGACCGCAACTGCTATTTGGATGGCGCAGAGCCGTTTGAGAAGGAGGAGAATAATCTTGTATCAAAGATCCCCTCTGATTTTTTGGTTACAATATCCTCCGGAGACATATATCTTGAAATAACGCTGCCGAATGAGTTTGAGTCGTTACGAGCTGTGGAAGTGAATACAAAAAAGCTGGGGACTCCCCGCATATGCGAGCTTCCGTTTGAAGCCCCCGATGGTACGATGCTTGCAATAACCGCCGATATGCTTGGTGAGGATAATACCGGTACAGTAGGGCCGCTCAGCTGCCTGCGGGCAGGGAGAAATAAGGTTTTATTGCATGGGAATGTCGGCAAATTCTAACCGCATCAGAGATTATTCTCACGCTGGCATGAAAGTTTTTTGTCAAAAGGGATGCGGGGCCTTTCATAGTCAATTTGCATGATTTTGGAGATATAATAATTGAAGACCGAACCGACGGCTGCTGCGATGATTCTTTTGGCGGCCGTTTTTCTTTTTAAATTAGAATTTTGGTCTGGCACCTAAATTTTCGTTGACTTTAAAATGCAGTTATGGTACAATAATGTTAAATTCTAATCTTAATAATTGTCTTGATATTCTAATAATATTGCTGCCGCAAAATGCAGCGGTTGAATATGCCAATTTCCGCAATATGTAGTATACCTCTGATTATATATTAAAAAACATTATTCTATAAGATTCTAGCTGGCGGTATATAACATTATCGCCGGAAACCGGTGCTATAGAAAATATTTTTGTGGCTGTATAGCTCATGCGCAGAAGTTGTGTGTACTTTTTATTTGACTGTAGTGATGGGGCTATGTATATTTGAGTATATTGCTGATATTATAGAGACTGATAGGGAGTTAAACCCCTGTATCTTATAATCGATTACATCCGCCATTATTGTATTGAGAGGAGCAGAGTTTATGAAAATACTTGTAGTTGATGATGAAAAGTTGCTTGTTAAAGGCATTAAATATAATCTGCAGCAGGAAGGTTACCAAGTGGAGACAGCATTTGACGGTGAAGAAGCCGTAAGGCTTGCTCATGATGACAGCATTGACCTGATACTTCTTGATGTAATGCTCCCGAAAATGGATGGGCTTAGCGTTTGTCGTGCTATCAGAGCATTTTCGGAAGTTCCTATAATAATGCTTACAGCCAAAAGTGAGGATATCGACAAAATTCTCGGCCTTGAGTACGGGGCGGACGACTATATAACAAAGCCGTTCAATATACGTGAGGTTACAGCCAGAATAAAGGCCATACTGCGCCGCATAAATCCCGCTCCGAAAGCTGAGAAGGAAAAGCTCTATACCTCCGGTGATATAACGCTTGACTATAACTTCCGCCGGATAATAATCGGAGATAAGGTTATAGAGCTTACAGGCAAGGAATTTGACCTTATGGAATTGTTTTTGCGCAATCCTGGAAAAGTATATACTCGTGAAAACCTGCTTGACATCGCATGGGGATTCGACTATCCTGGAGATGTCCGCACTGTGGATGTTCACATAAGACGGCTCAGAGAAAAGGTGGAACCAAACCCTGCTGAACCGACGTATATCAAAACAAAATGGGGTGTTGGCTATTATTATAAGAAAGACTGAACCGCATAAAAACAAGGGTAAAAACCAAAAAAAACAAAATCGCAAAACGAAACGCAATTTAAGACGGCAGAAAATCGTTGATTTTCTAAAATCAATGCGTTTTTCGATGATAACGACGTATTTTGCGGTCATTCTCGCAACGCTTATCCTTATGAGCGTATACATCATAGCAATGCTTGCAAAAAATCTCTATGATGATTCATTGGGAGATATGTATGCTAAGGCAAATATAATCTCAGATACGGTATCGCAAAGCTGGGATACAGAAGAAATAGACTACGACCGAATAGTCGGTCAAAGCCTTGCTGGCACAAATATCCGTGGGATAATTACAAATACAGCATATCTCGTTTTGTACGACAGCAACAGCGAATCGGATCTCGTCGGTAAGATATTTATGCGCAGCGTTATAGCAGACGCTTTGTCTGGTGAACAAGCAAGCCTTATTGCTGAGAATGAATCGGACATGAATATGATGACTGTAGCTGTTCCTATAGAGCATGAGGGAACAATAACGGCAAGCGTATATTTAACCGTAACGGCAGATAACATAGATGAGACAATAGACTCTATCCAATGGAGCCTTATTGTGTTCAGCATACTGATAAGCATATTGATCGGTATGCTAAGTCTCGGTATGAGTTATATTATAACCTCGCCGCTTGTGGAGTTTATAGATAT
This sequence comes from Clostridiales bacterium UBA1381, assembly GCA_002305435.1. Lineage (GTDB taxonomy): Bacteria > Bacillota > Clostridia > UBA1381 > UBA1381 > UBA1381. Next base: position 2,337 of record DBQZ01000112.1, on the reverse strand, counting down.
TGCTAAAGAAATTTCAAAAGGCGATTTCTCAAAGAGAATCCGGGTGAGAGGCAAGACAGAACTTGCAGAACTTGCTAAGGCTCTCAATTCAATGTGTGACCAGCTTGCGCTTTTGGAAGAAAAACGAAAAAAATTCGTATCTGACGCTTCGCATGAGCTGAAAACTCCCATGGCTACCATAAAGCTGATTTGTGACAGTATAGTATCAACTCCAAACCCCGATATTGATATGGTGCGGGAATTCCTTGAGGATTTAAGTGAAGAAGTGGACAGGCTTACCCGAATAACCGAGAGGCTTTTGGCGCTTACAAAGCTCGATAATGCCAGTGCAGAATTGAAGTATGAAACTGTTGATTATCCGGGGCTTGTAAAACGGGTGGTTCTTAAACTCAAGCCGGTAGCTGATGTTAAAGAAACGGTGGTATCGCTGAATTACAATCAGGAAAACATCCCTCAGATGCTTCTTGACTACGATCGAATATGGGAGGCAATATACAATATAATTGATAATGCAATTAAATACTCCCCTCCTCGCAGCTTCATTAAGGTGCAGATATACAGGGAAAGCAGTTTTATAACAACAACTGTCGAGGATAACGGCCCCGGTATACCGGATACAGAAAAGGAACGGATATTTGAGCGTTTTTATCGGCTTGATGATTCACGTGCACGTGATACCGGAGGCACTGGTCTTGGTCTTGCTATCGCTAAAGAGGCTATTACGATGCACGGCGGCGTAATAGAAGTAATGCCGGGTAAAGACGGCGGCAGCAAATTTATAATAACACTGCCTATTACTGAGCCGTCAGCTATTTAAGAAAAGGAGGGTTGATATGAAGAAAAAAGCGATAGCTATTTCTGCCGCAATAGCCGTACTGCTTGCAGCGGTCGGATTTTTCGCATATAGGTTCACTCATGATCCAAATGATTTTAGAGTAGTGCTTGATCTGTATTTTTTAAATACAAACTCTTCTTCTATCGCTCCGGAAGAGAGGGAAATACATTTTTCACGCCCTGAAGAATTACCTGGTGCAGTCGTCGCCGAGTTAATAGCGGGCCCAGCATCATCTGATGAGGGCATAATCCCGGAAAGCACAGAATTGTTATCACTTGTGAGCGACGGTCAGGGAGGGCTTACAGTAGATTTTTCCTCGGGCTTTTATTCAGGTGATAGCTCACGTGATATTATGGCTGTATATTCGGTCATAAAATCCTTGTGTGGGATAAACAATATACAGCGTGTACAGGTAACTGTGAACGGTGAAGCGGTGAAGGCTCCTGATGGAAGCGAAATAGGCTTTCTTACCTCGGATGATATAAACATATCCACAGAAACTGCTAGCAGTGACTCACGAAATGTCACCCTTTACTTTTCTGACGCTTCGGGCACAACGCTTTTAAAAGAAATCCGCACCGTACACGTGACGGATCGGCAACCGCTTGAACAATACATTATAAATGAGCTTATAAAAGGGCCGTATGATGAAACGGCTCTTGCCGGAATCCTTTCGGCTGATACTGTTGTTGCCTCAGTGGAAACTACTGACGGTATATGCTTCGTGAATTTTAGAGCGAATTTCCTTGATAAAAACTCAAGCAGCGCCGGTGGTGAACGTCTTGTGATATATTCTATTGTAAACTCACTGACTGAGCTTGCGGACATTCAATACGTTCAATTCCTGTTTGATGGGAAAAAGACGGATAAATTCGGTTCCATGGATGTGAGCGGATTGTTTACAAGGGATGAATCCTTAATAACGCAGCAGTAATAAATAGTATAAACAGCCTTGCTGAGAATGATTTTTGCAAAGTAAATGCACTTTGTTTAAAATTGCACTGTTGCATTTACTTTGCAAATCAACTCCACAAAAAAATTACAATAAATTTCAAAAAAAGTCTTGACATATTAAGCTTTTTATGGTATTATATTATTCGTGGTTCGGAAATCGGGATGTGGCTCAGTTTGGTAGAGCACTACGTTCGGGACGTAGGGGCCGCAGGTTCAAATCCTGTCATCCCGACCACTTTTTTCGGGGTGTGGCTCAGTTTGGTAGAGTACTTGAATGGGGTTCAAGGGGCCGCTGGTTCGAATCCAGTCACTCCGACCATAGAAAAAGCGTTCTTGTCGAATTTTATGATTCGGAAAGAGCGCTTTTTTATTGCAATGATGTATAGAATGATTTGTCAAGAATATGCCCGCACCCCTGACTCTTGGATTATGCTTTCTTTTGGAGTGCAGTATCTCATTAGATATAAAACGCCTTCTGTGGGTTGTCGTTGTTTTACCACAGAAGGCGTTGTTTTACGGGCTTTTTAGAAGCCGCCTCTTTTTCAATT
>DBQZ01000015.1:30551-35036 GCA_002305435.1 Clostridiales bacterium UBA1381 | reverse complement strand
CTTGTCCGGTATAAGCTCCAGCAGCGCTCCCATGAGCATATCTCCGGAAGCTCCCATCGGGCAGTCCAAATACAATATATTCATAAATTCACAGCCTTTCAATTTTTGTAAAATAATTATACCACATACCTCAAAAAAAGAAAACAGCAAAATCAAAAAATCCGGCAAAATATTTTCCGTACAGAACCACTGTACAGCTTAGTTTAATTGGGGTGGATGATAATATTTGTTGAAAAAATCTGCATTTTGATAATATATGAATTGTTTTTTACAAAAAACTATAGTATAATCACAGTATAAATTTATACAGGGAGTAATTACTATGAAATACTTAAATCCAATTTTAAAAGGCTTCAATCCCGACCCGAGTATATGCAGAGTCGGAGACGATTACTATCTTGTCACGAGTACTTTTGAATATTTCCCCGGCATACCGGTTTACCACAGCACGGATCTTGTTAATTGGACGCAAATAGGCAACTGCATTGAGCGTCCAGAACAGCTTCCGTTTGAGACTGCCGCAGCAGGTCAGGGGATATGGGCACCGACGATACGCTATAATAACGGCAAATTCTATGTAACAGCAAAATTCATGGGCTTCGGCAATTTTATTGTAAGCTCAGAAAATCCCGCCTCAGGCTGGTCAGACCCGGTACTGGTGGATATAACCGGCATAGATCCGTCAATAATATTCGACAACGAAAGTGCGTACTATTGCACAAATGCACGAGGAGAGGATGATGCCGAAGCAATATCCTTAGCGGAAATAAATGCGGACACCGGCGAAATTCTCAGCGAAATAAAACAAATCTGGCATGGTGACTCTGATGATAGGCCGCAGTATTTGGAAGCCCCGCACATATATCACATAAACAACTTTTATTATCTTGTTGCCGCAGAGGGCGGTACGGGCAAAAATCATATGATCACCTGTGCAAGAAGCAAGAACATATGGGGGCCTTACGAAAACTGTCCGAAAAACCCCATACTCACAAGCCGATATGATAACCCTTCTGACGTCGCCTGCAGCGGTCACGGGGATTTTGTTGAGGACAAAAACGGGAATTGGTGGTGCGTGCATCTTGCAACACGACCGGATGAGGAGTGGTATTCGCATATGGGCCGGGAAACGTTTTTGCTCCCTATGAAATGGGAAGATGAATGGCCGTGCTTTGACGGCGGCAAAGGTAAAATAAGCTGCGACGCCCCCTTGTGGAATGAACAAAAACAGGAGAAACGGTGGACGCCAGCTCTTTCCGAAATAGAGAACAGGTGGCTGTTTTTAAGATCGCCGGCAACAAAGAATTACATCCCCGGTGATGAATACATGACGCTAATCCCCTCGCCTGTGAAAATATCCGACAGTACAGGGGCTCCCACAATGATGCTCATACGCCAGCCTGATATTGACTGCACGGTTTCAGCGGAAGCGGAGTTTTCACCCCAGTTTGACGGCGACGAGGCGGGTATGACGGTCTACATATCAAATACCGGCTATTATACATTTTCCAAACTACGCCAGAGAGGCAAAAATTACATCGTAATTGCTAAAAACGATACTAAATTTAAGCCGATATACCGAGAAGTCTCAGACGGAAAGCTGACGTTTAGGATAGAATCCTCGAAAAAGAATTACGACTTTTATTACGCCGTAAACGGCAACAGCTATATCCGTGCCGGACAGGTGCCCGTTCTTACAAGCAGTGATGCGGGGAAATGCTTCACCGGAACGCTTATCGGCGTATTTGCCCAATGCAGCAAAAATACCACGGCCAAGCTTAAAATGTTTGATTTTGTCACAGAATGTTAATTTGAAACTGAACGGGATGATACTGTCCCGTTCAGTTTTCTTTAAGCATTTTTCTGTACTGCACAGGGGAACAGCCTGCGATCGCTTTAAATGTGCGCCCGAAATGCGTTATGCTGTCAAATCCGCACTTGGCTGAAATATCCGTCACGGACATATTTGTGCTCTTCAAATATTCCTGCGATTTTTTAACCCTGTAGCCGTTTAAATATTCTATGATGGAAAATCCCGAATGTTTTTTAAAATACGAACAGAGGTAATTTTTGCTGTACCCCATAAAATCGGCAATTTCCTGCAATGTTATTTTGTTTTCGTAATTTATGTTGATATATTTAATGATTGCTTCAACAATCAGCTGAGAGGACAGCGCCGTTTCCTTTTTCTCTCCGTAAATATCCTGCAGTCGCAAAAGATATATCAAAAGCTCCGCCGTTTTTAATTTAAGAGCTGCCGTCCTGCCTTTTTGGTCGGAGTTATATTCATGAAGTATATCGCTGAACATCTCATACGCCTTTTCGCTTTTTGTATCCTTTGGGGAGATTACAATTATATCCCGTCTAAAGCACTCAAACACATCATAATCCCCTGCCAAAACGCTTGATAGAAAATCCTCTTTAAAATCTATCATTATCATTGAATGTCCCGGCTTTTCCCACTCGCCTATGCTGTGTAGCTCGTATTTGCTTATAAGAACAATATCGCCGGGACTTATGTGATAGATTCTGTCTTTATAAAATAGCCTGCGCTCGCCTGTGATGAAATAGTATATCTCATAAACATTGTGAAAATGGAATGAACGCATATTGAATACGTCCGTGCGCTTTTTATATACGGCGCAAAAATCATGGGCAACATCGGAATAATACTCGCTTTGCGGCGTGAACATTTGCTTTTGTTCCTCCTCCGGTTTTTCTGTAATTTCATTTTAACATAAAACTACTGCAAATACAATATAATCCACAGTAATATTTGTTGAAAAATATGCTCAAACCGTAATATAAGACTTGTTTTAAACCAGAAAATACGGTATACTTTTTACATAATAGCTTACGAGGAGGATATCGAACATGAAACGAATATGTGCCGCACTTTTAGCATCAGTGATGATTATATCAGCTGTCCCCAATATAATGGCGAAGGAGGCAGATCTTACGGATACGCTTACATACAGCTCCTATTCCGGTGACGGCGTATGGTGGGATCACTCTGATGCAAAAATCACTCAAAACGAGGACGGCTCAGTCACAATAAAAAACGTTGACAACAATTCCAAAATAAGCGCCGTCGATGTTGCAAACGCTGCTCTTGGCGGCGAGTACGCTGATTATACCGCTGAGGACTACGCCGTTCTTTTTGAGAGCGGGGTAGATGTTCAGTCCCTTGTAAGAGAGTCCCTCAGCAGCGATGAGCGTACTCTTGGCAAGACGAATCACGGCTTGTTTTCAAACGAGATACCTGTATCGGCACAAAGCACAGAGATTTGTTTTACCGCTAATTTCAATGAAGCGGGGGCATTTGTCGAGATTTCAAACGATAACTGCTACGCCCCGTATATAAACACTGATAACGGAAATATTACCGTAAATACCGGTTATGCAAACGACATCCTGCTTGAAAATTTCGATACCGGCAAATGGTACACGTTTAAAATAGTACTTCATGACGGCAGAGAAGCAAATCCGGTTGCCTCTGGAAGCGTGTCAATATATGATGCAGATAATACAGACAAAGAGTTGGGCAGGGTTGACGATTTAAAACTGCACTACACCGAGGTCAACTGGTATAAGGTTAACTTTTTCCCAAACAGCCGATACGGTGCCGAGATGCAGCTTAAGGATTTCTCGGTTGCTGCCTATGATGGCCAAACACCTCAGGCAACGCCTAAGCCTGCCAAAACGCCGTATCCGACGCTTCAGCCAACACCCACGCCTACCCCTCGTCCCGAGGGTATGCCCACTCCGAAGCCGACGCTCGACCCCCAGCCGGCAGATGATGCAAAATCGAAAAATGTTTATACCTTCCATGATGATTTTGAACAGTATATAAACTATTCGGAAGAAGCTATCGTCACCGACAACTTCTCGATTTTTGACGCAAATGCAGCAGGCGGAAGCGACAGCTCAAATAACCACTTCATGACAATGACAAACTCCAAAACGGGTGTTCGATATGCTGCAACTGATGATGACAAAACACAGCTTATCACCACAACCTCAGTCGCACAGATAAAAGTTATGTTTAACGAGATAAAAGCCAAAGACAACGGCAATGCTGCAATGTTTGACCTGACCTCGTCAAGCGCACACAACCAAAAATCCGATGATACCCGCCTTGTTATTGCAGAGAGGATAACTGTAGGAGCTGACGGCAAGGTGAGGGTCGGCGAGGAGGAAATTGCATCCTTTGATACCGGTATATGGTATACCATTAAATCAATAAGCGACATACCATCAAAAAAGAACAGCATCTATATCTATGATGAAAGCGGCGCATTAGTCGGCAAGCTCGAAAACAGCGATTTCTATGACAGCAATGCCACGGGAGTAAAAAATATACGATTTAATATCGGACGTGATACCGGTAAAGGCTACAGCATTGATGATGTGTATATATACGAGGTCAAGGACAGTGTGAATGCCTTTTCTGATGTCAGCGAAAACGAAGCCCCGCTTATAAAC
>DBQZ01000015.1:21392-30505 GCA_002305435.1 Clostridiales bacterium UBA1381 | reverse complement strand
GGGCATGAAGCCTGTTTCACCCGATGATTTTTGCGGCGAGGAAGCAGTCTCTGCTGATGAAATAAACAAAATGATAGAGATTGCAGCCGAAACAAAATCATCTCTTGCAGGCGATATTACAAGGGAAAAGCTGTATACGCATTTAGTAGATGTATACATGGTACGAAGCGGCGATTATGAGCCTATTGCCTATGAGCCGGAATTTGAGGATAACGCTTCCATATCTGATACAGTAAAAATCGGCACGGCTGTTATGCTTGGACTTACGCCGGTTACAAACGGCAGATTTGAGCCATCAAAACCCGTCAGCCGATACGAGGCGGCCCAGGCGGTATCTCGGCTTATCTCATCAATAAATGTCGGAATTACGAATAAAATCATCCCCGAGCCTGAGGAGGAAATTATCGTTCCCCACGTTATAGATCTGCTTCCCGAAACAGGGGTAATGCGTGATCCGATGGTTGAAAACGCCCCCGACGGATACTATTATATGTGCTGCTCGACCGGAACGCATCCCGACGATGCAAAGGGCGAAGCTTTCCCAAGAGAGGATACGTCCGATGAAAACCTGTGGAACGACGATACCGGCGTTAGAATATGGCGAAGCTCCGACCTTGTGGATTGGGAGCCGGTAAAGAGCGCTAAAGTGGATTCGGAATATCCGTACTACATCTGGAATGTATACGAGGGCGGAACATGGGAAAAGGTGAACGGTTTCGGCGTTCACAACATCAATGTTGACCCCGAAACCGGCAAGGGCGCCGCACGGTTTGCGCAAGTGCTTTGGGCTCCGGAGATCCACTGGATAAAGGGGACATATTTCATCGTTTACTGTATGAATCCGGGAGGAACCTCCATTGCACGAAGCGTAAGCGGAAAGCCTGAGGGACCTTACGTAAGACAGGAGTGTTCGCAGGATAAGCCTTTGAAGGAAAGGATAGACGCATCACTGTTCTGGGATGATGACAATGAGGTATATTACACCGACGGTTCATGCGCTATATGGCACTTGAACGGTGATATGTCTGCGATTGCAAAAAAATCAAACGGCGAGGAAGATTACATAAGCGCACAGGCTCCGGGAAAAGAAGGCGGTTTCCTGTTTAAGCGCAACGGTATCTACTACGCTACGGCAGGCGAATTTGACGAAAACGGCGGATACAATGCGGTTGTTGGTATGAATAAAACCGGCAAATGCCTTGCAAAAGGCGCCTATGGAGAGGTGCATATCCTCTATACACTCGGTCATAACGGATATTTCGAGGACAAAGAGGGCAATTGGTGGGCAACCATGTTCGGCAATGATAACGACACTCTTGCAAACGAAACAAACGGTTTCAACAATGGCTTTGCTCTTGTGCCGATCGGCTTCGATCCTTACACAGGCAGGATTGTTATAGACACGACACGTCTTGACGCATGGAATACATATCTTATCGAGCGTGGATTTAACTTTGCAAAATAGCCTATTTGGCTAATTCGCTGATTTGGCGCTACACTCTAAAAACGAGGACGATTGCAGACTGCAAAAGCCCTCGTTTTTTTGTATGATTTAAGACTCTCTGGATTACTGCTCCGCATTTTCAGCCTACAGGATATAGCTACGCATAGAGAGCTTTAGTTTTTGACAGGAATGTCCAGTCACGGCGGAAATATCATTTGACAAATATTACGAAATATGATATATTATATTTAATAGCAGCAGCGGCGCAGTATCCTAGTCATTTTTGTTTATCCGTAAGACGGGGCTAAAAATCCGTTAAATGGCACATCGATGAAGTTCCTGGTGTTTTGCTTTGAACGCCCAGTTCGGGGCTGATGCTGGGAGTTAAGGTTTAGGGGCAGCTTCCAACGGCATGGAACTCCTGACCCCTTTTCCGCGGAGGCCTGCGACTGTGGCAGCCCCTGACGTCTCCTAAGGACGCAAGCTGCTACGGCTCAGGGGAAAACCTGCTTCGCGGTTAGTACGTCTTTTTCCCACAAGGAAGATGACCGAATGCTGTGTGCAGCGTAGCCAGCCTTGAGTGGTTATGGCGGATGATCGGTTCGGCTCTGCAGTTCCCGGCCAGGACACGCAGGGATTTTGCGACCTGAAATCATAGCTGCAAAAGAGGATAAGGATATTCTAAAAATGCCGGGGAAAACCCCTAGGCTGATGCAAATGCCGGCGGATACGGGATTGCAGTGCGGACTAAGTGGCACTCCGGTCATCATAAGATAGCGGTCTTTAATGGGGAACCGCTTTTTCGGCGACGATAGAGCAGACTGCTGGGAAAGCCAACCGGACCTAAGCCGTAAAATTTACCGCATCCGCTGCCCTGCTGTTTTACTTTGCATTTTATTTCGAGGTGTATATCTGTTTTGGATAGATCTGTTAAACCGAAAAAGAGTTTTCGGGTGTCTAAGCCTGCACAGCAGGTCAACGTTAGCAATACGTGGACAATCATAGTTATCTGCCTGTCCTTTGCATTATCGGTCGCTTTTTCCGCAATAACCTCGACGGCGCTTGAAGCTCTTAATATTTTCTGGGCGTTTGTCGTCTTATTAACGATAATTTTTATTAACATACTGTTTGACATAGTCGGGACTGCCGTCGCCACCGCTGAAGAAATGCCGTTTCATTCGCTGGCATCAAGAAAGGTACCCGGAGCAAAGGAAAGCATAGTTATAATACGCCATGCGCCGCAGGTGTCTAATATGTGCAACGATGTGATAGGCGACATCGCCGGTATTATATCTGGTGCGGCAACGGCGCTGATAGTCGCAAGCCTTACAGCCTCGCTTGGCCTTCAGGGGATGCTTCCAAGCCTGCTTTTGACCGGAGCCGTCAGCTCAATGACAATCGGAGGCAAAGCGTTCGGCAAAGGCATCTCAATGCGCAAATGCAACGATATAATATTCTTCTTAGGGAAACTTTTCTATTATATAAAGAATATAAAAAACATACGAAGGAATTGACCTTAAATGACATACTCTGTTCTCAACAGAATAAACTGTCCCGGCGACGTGAAAATGCTTACGCCGGAGGAAAAAACAGAACTTTGCAGGGAAATACGCAGTTTCATCATTGAAAACGTTTCCCAAAGCGGCGGACATTTGGCCTCCAATTTAGGCGCAGTGGAGCTGACCATTGCGCTTTATTCTGTTTTTGACCTGCCAAAAGATAAAATAATATTCGACGTTGGTCATCAGTCTTATGTACACAAAATACTCACCGGCCGGCGTGAACAGTTTTCAACACTCAGACAGTTCGGCGGATTGTCGGGTTTTCCAAAACGCTCTGAAAGCCCGTTCGACTGCTTCGATACCGGCCACAGCTCTACCTCCATTTCCGCCGCAGCCGGAATGGCACGGGCGAGAGACCTTGAGGGGGCTGACAATAATATAATCGCAGTATTCGGTGACGGGGCTTTAACAGGCGGCATGATGTATGAGGCCATCTGCGACATCGGCCACTCAAAAACGCCTGTTGTACTTGTTCTTAATGACAATACTATTTCAATAGAGAAAAACGTGGGCGCACTTGCAAAATATTTGCGCAGCCTGAGGCTTCAGCCGTCTTATTTCCGTTCAAAAAAACGGGTGGAAACCTTTCTTAGCAAGCTTCCGTTGGGTGGAGGGTTTACCTCAAGATTCCTCAAGGGCACAAAACGCTGGATACGCTCAATGACTCTGCCGCCCACTATTTTTGACGATTTGGGCATAGAATATATGGGGCCTGTGGACGGCCACGACATAGATAANNNAAGGGCTATCCCCCGGCGGAGGAATCCCCCTCTGTATATCATGGAGTCGGTAAATTCGACGTTTCCACAGGAGAAATGCAGCCCTCATCCACGGATTACTCAGCCGTCTTTGGCGACAAGCTCCTTTCGTTGGGTGAGAAAAACGAAAAAATAGTGGCCGTTACCGGCGCAATGCCGACCGGCACCGGTCTTACGAAATTTGCTGCCAGCTTCCCGCAACGCTTCTTTGACGTGGGAATCGCAGAACAGCACGCAGTTACAATGGCTGCCGGCTTTGCCGCTTCTGGGTTCACGCCGGTAGTACCTTTGTACTCGTCGTTTTTGCAGCGAGCCTATGACCAGACACTCCACGACGTCTGCCTTCAAAACCTGCATGTGCTTCTTCCCGTGGACAGGGCGGGTATTGTCGGGGCGGACGGTGAAACACATCAGGGAATATACGATATTGCTTATCTTAGCCATATGCCGAATATGTCGATACTCTCGCCGTCCAATTTCCGTGCACTTGAGGAAATGCTCGAATACGCCGTTGAAAAGCATACCGGCCCTATAGCGATACGCTATCCTCGAGGCAATACGCAGTCGGAACATAACAGCGTTCCCTTTGTATACGGCAGGGCGCAGCTTCTTCGCAGCGGCACCGATATAACGCTTATCGCCACCGGCAGGATGGTTCTGCGTGCATGGGAGGTCTGCGACCTTCTTTCATCTGTCGGGATCAGCTGCGAAATCCTTGAAATCCCAACGATAAAGCCGCTTGACACCGATGCTGTCATATCCTCCGTTTCAAAAACAGGAACTCTTGCCGTGTTCGAGGACGGGGTATCCATAGGCGGTCTTGGAGCGGCTGTTGCGAAACTTTTGCTTGAAACCGGCGTCTGCGCCAAATTTGCCCATTTTGCTTTCCCCGACAGGCCGATAATTCACGGAAGAGTTGATGAGCTTGACAGGGAATACGGACTTGATGCTAAAAGCGCAGCCGAAAAGCTCAAAGGACTTCTTAGAAACGGAGACACACATGAAAATTAGATTGGATGTTTTACTGACCCAAAAAGGACTTGCTCCGAGCCGTGAGCGGGCACGTTCGATGATAATGGCGGGACAGGTCTATATAGATGAACAAAAATGTGACAAGGCAGGCCTTATGGTCGAAGAGGATACCACGCCTGAAATACGCGGTGAAACCCTCCGCTACGTAAGCCGCGGCGGATTGAAGCTTGAAAAGGCGATGGAGGTGTTTCCTATAACACTTGCAGGAAAAACTGCGATGGATATTGGCGCTTCCACCGGCGGCTTCACCGACTGTATGCTTCAAAACGGAGCTGTAAAGGTGTATTCGGTCGATGTCGGCTACGGACAGTTTGCATGGAAGCTGCGTAACGATCCCCGTGTCGTAAATATGGAGCGGACGAATATCCGCTACGTAACGCCTGAGCAAATCGGCGAAGAGCTGGATTTTGCTTCCATAGACGTATCGTTCATCTCGCTCCGCCTGGTTTTGCCTGTAGCATACAGCCTGCTCAAAGACGGCGGAGAAACCGTCGCCCTTATTAAGCCGCAGTTTGAGGCTGGGCGGGGACAGGTTGGCAAAAAGGGAGTTGTCAGAGATCCCGCCATCCACCTTGAAGTTATAAAAAACGTACTTTCATTCGCAAGAGAAACAGGCTTTTGTGTATGCGGGCTGTCCTTTTCCCCTGTTAAAGGGCCTGAGGGCAATATAGAATATCTCGCATATTTAAAAAAGGGCAAATACGAGGATACTATCACCGATGAAACTGCTGCTGCCGTTGTGGAGGAATCACACAGCAGCTTATAAACCTTGAGAGGAGGCCGGCTTATGTCGATAATATCAGATATGATAATTTCCGGAAACCGGGCCATAGCCCGTTCGTATGCAAAAATAAACCTGACGCTTGACGTACTCGGAAAACGTCCCGACGGTTATCACGATGTGGAAATGGTTATGCAGACTGTTTCGCTGTTCGACCTTATCATTGCCGACAAGACGGCTGATTCGATACGCATAAGCACAAACCTGCGCTATCTTCCCTGCAACGAAAAAAACATTGCATATAAGGCGGCAGCCCTCTTTTTTGCCGAAACCGGAATAAAGGGCGGCGTTAAGTTTCTGATACACAAAAACATTCCCGTGGCAGCCGGTCTTGCCGGCGGAAGCGGAAATGCAGCAGCCGCCCTCTGTGCATTAAACGCCCTTTATAACACTGGGATGTCAGAGGAAGAGCTTTGCCGGCTGGGAGCGCAGCTCGGTGCAGATGTTCCGTTCTGCATAAAAGGCGGAACGATGCTTGCCTCCGGAATAGGCGAGGTTTTAACACCGCTTCCGCAGATGCCTCCTTCTTATGTGCTTATAGTCAAACCCCAGATAAACATCTCCACGGCAGCAATTTACGAGGGCATAGACCAAGCCCCAATCTCCCGCCGTCCGGATACTAAAGCTATGATCCGCTCTCTGGAGGAGGGCGAGCTTTCCGCAGTTGCTGATAATCTGTGCAACGTTATGGAAGCGGTTACCGAGACAATGCACCCGATAATCGCCGGTATCAAGAACAAAATGGGGAAAAACGGCGCTCTTGGCGCTCTTATGAGCGGCAGCGGTTCAGCTGTATTCGGCCTGTTTGATTCGTTTGAAAAGGCGAAACTCTCTGCCGACAGCTTCTTTTACCAGTTTTCGGATGTTTACCTGTGCCGTACAATATGAATTTTCTGCTCCGGTTTCCCGATTTTTGACGGCTGCCGGAGTATTTTTATAAAATCAGTTTTCATAATTGACACCGCTTGCGGCTTTATGGTATAATAGTTTAGAAGTATAAGAACCCGGCATTCTTAACGGAGGGGATCATATGCCGAAAAAAGACACTATCTTAGTAGTCGATGATGTGGATATAAACCGAGCCGTGCTTTGTGCACAGTTTGAAGGGCAGTATAATATTGCAGAGGCTGATAACGGGTCTGACGCTTTGGATTATATCATGGCTAACACTGATACTCTAGCAGCCATCCTTTTGGACGTAGTTATGCCAGTGATGAACGGCTTTGATGTACTGCAGACACTCTATGACACGGGGCTTACCGAAAAAATTCCCGTATTCCTTATAACGGCGTACGATTCCGCCAAAAGCATGGAAACCGGCTATAAGCTTGGTGCAATGGATATTATTATCAAACCGATAACTCCGCATTTCGTACAGAAGCGGGTAAACAGCATTATCGAGCTGTTCCGAACACGAGAACAGCTGCTCGACACCGTAATTGCCCAGGAAAAGACACTCCAGGAACAGTCGCAGGAAATACAGGAATTAAACTATTCCATAATAGAAACGCTTGCAACCGCAATAGAGTTCCGTGACTGCGAATCGGGCGAACACGTTCAAAGCATACGCAATATCACCCATAAAATGATGCTGTCGCTTAGAACGTTCTATCCTGATGAGTACAAATTTTCTGATGAAATGATAGAACACGTGTCCATTGCCGCCGTCATGCACGATGTCGGGAAAATCGCCATTCCCGACAGCATCCTGAATAAACCGGGACGGCTTACAGCTGAAGAGTTTGATATAATGAAAACTCATACGACAAGAGGCTGCGAGCTTTTGGACAAGATTCCAAAAAGAGGGGAAAATCCCATCTACACCTTCGCCTACGATATTTGCCGCCACCACCATGAACGCTGGGACGGCAGGGGTTATCCAGACGGGCTTTGCGGCGATGAGATAAGCATTTATGCGCAGATCGTATCCCTTGCCGATGTCTATGACGCTTTGACGAGCGAGCGTGTATACAAGCCCGCATATCCGCACAAGAAGGCTGTGCAGATGATACTAAACGGCGAATGTGGGGCTTTTAACCCCGTACTTTTGGACTGTTTCGAAAAGATAAACAGTCTTTTGAAAAAGGATTGACAGCAAAAATATTTTTCATAAATTTTTCACAAAAACACTTGATTTTTAAAATCCGCTGTGATATAATAGCTTACAGCAAAATTGAACCAAAGGCTGTGAAGAAATCCAGTAGGCTGCAAATTCGCCATAAGAGAGCAGGGGTCACCGGCTGTAAGCCCCGGCGGTAAGAATGCAGCTGAACCTTCGTTTCGGAGCCATGCCGGTGAAGTGCAAATGTGTAGTCGGCATCGGGCAGCGCCGTTATACGCTACAACGAGTGTCCGCCGCATGGGCGGAAATATGGGTGGTACCACGGAGCATATCAGCTTCGTCCCGTAGTTTCGGGGCGGAGCTGTTTTTATTTGTCCCCGAAAAAACCATTTCTAAGAAAGGATAAGACAGATGAAAGAAAAACTTGAGCAAATCAAAAATGCGGCTGAAGCCGCACTTGGCTCCGTTTCCGATATGGACGGGCTGGAGAAAATACGTATAGCATATCTGGGCAAAAAGGGCGAGCTTACAGCCGTTTTGAAGGGCATGGGAAAGCTTTCGCCTGAAGAACGTCCGGTAATAGGCGCACTTGCCAACGAAATACGGGAATTTTTAACCGGAGAAATAGACAACAAAAAAGCGCAGATTTTAAAAGAGGAGCGCCAAAAGAAGCTCTCAGCCGAAATAATTGACGTAACCCTCCCCGCAAGAATGCCCGAACGCGGACATCTTCATCCTCTGACAAAGGTTATGAATAATATAAAGGACATCTTCATCGGTATGGGCTTTGAAATAGCAGACGGCCCCGAGGTGGAATACGACTACTACAATTTCGAGGCGCTCAACATCCCGAAAAACCATCCCGCAAGAGATACGCAGGATACTTTCTACATCGAGGATAACATCGTCTTGAGAACACAAACGTCGCCTATACAGGTTCGTGTTATGGAAAAAACTAAGCCCCCCATCCGTGTTATCGCTCCCGGAAAGGTTTACAGAAGCGACGCACAGGATGCCACTCATTCGCCTGTGTTCCATCAGATAGAGGGTCTTGTCGTTGACAAGGGCGTTACAATGGCAGATCTTAAGGGTACGCTTGAGCTGTTTATAAAGCAGCTCTACGGCGAGGATTCCCGTGTACGTTTCCGCCCGCACCACTTCCCGTTCACAGAACCGTCGGCTGAAATGGACGTTTCCTGCTTCGTCTGCGGCGGAGAAGGCTGCCGTGTCTGCAAGGGCGAGGGTTGGATAGAAATCCTCGGCTGCGGAATGGTTCATCCGAAAGTTCTCGCAAACTGCGGCATTGATCCGGAGATATATTCCGGTTTCGCCTTCGGTATCGGTCTGGAAAGAATAGCAATGGGTAAATATGACATTGACGATCTCAGGCTGTTCTTCGAGAACGACCTCCGATTCCTAAACCAGTTCTGATGCAGAAAATAGTAATAACCGGTTTTTCCGGCTGCGGAAAATC
>DBQZ01000015.1:0-21236 GCA_002305435.1 Clostridiales bacterium UBA1381 | reverse complement strand
GAGCGGCTTGATTTTGAATTTGTACGCTGGGTTCTCTACGATGGCAGAAAACGCCGCCGCAGTGTCCTTGCGGAATTGGACGAAATCAGGGAAAAGGTTTATATATTTAAGCATCAGAGTGAACTGAAAAAATTTTTATCAGATATATCGAAAGGAAGGATAAAGTAAAATGCAGGTACCAATGAGCTGGTTCAGCGATTATACGGATATAAGCGGCGTTTCGCCGAAAGAATATGCCGACAGGCTTACAATGACCGGATCAAAAGTTGAGGGCGTAGAAAACATGGGCGCCGAAATAAATAACGTTGTAGCCGGAAAAATTCTTGAAGTAAAGCCTCACGAGGATTCTGACCATCTGGTCGTATGCCAGGTAGAGGTGGGCAAAGAGGAGCCGATACAGATTGTCACCGGCGCTCCCAATGTAAAAGCAGGACAGACCGTCCCGGTTGCCCTGCACAAATCGACGCTTCCCGGCGGCGTTAAGATAACACGTGGCAAGCTTCGCGGCGTTATGTCAAACGGCATGATGTGCTCGCATGAGGAGCTTGGACTCACATCTGCCGATTTGGGCTATGAGCCGGAATACGGCATATTGATATTGTCAGACGATATTGCCCCCGGCACCGATATAAAAGATGTGTTCGGTCTTAATGAAAACGTAGTTGAGTTTGAGATAACCTCAAACCGCCCCGACTGCTTCAGCGTCATCGGCTTGGCAAGGGAAACAGCGGTTTCATTCGATAAGCCCTTTACCCTCAAAAAGCCCGAAATACACGAAAACAGCGAAAATATCACTGATTCTCTGTCTGTGGAGCTTAAAAGCCCCGAGAAATGCTTGCGTTACAGCGCACGTATGGTTAAAAACGTCAAAATCGGTCCTTCGCCTGCCTGGATGGTACACCGCCTGAAAGCCTGCGGCGTTCGTTCGATAAACAACATCGTTGACATCACCAACTATGTGCTGCTTGAATACGGCCAGCCGATGCACGCCTTTGATATGCGCGACCTTGCCGGTCAGAAAATCGTTATCAGAACAGCCGCAGACGGCGAAATCATAAAAACGCTTGATGAAAATGACAGAACTCTTGACCACAACGACCTTGTAATATCAGACGGCGAAAAGGCCGTCGCCGTTGCCGGTGTTATGGGCGGTTTCAATTCGGAGGTAAAGCCCGATACTACAACCGTTGTATTCGAGTCGGCGACCTTTGATGCTGCAAGCGTTCGTCTTACCGCCCAAAAGATAGGACTTCGCACAGAAGCTTCATCAAGATATGAAAAGGGACTTGACCCCAACAATACCATCCCCGCACTCGAACGTGCCTGCGAACTCGTAGAAATCTTAGGCTGCGGTGAAGTAGTCGGCGGCTGCATAGACGTTATCGGAAAAACAAAAGAACAGCCTGCTCTCGAATTCCGCCCCGACAAGATAAACGCTTTCCTCGGCACAAGTATCCCCAAGGAGGACATGGTTTCCACATTGGAAAAGCTGGAATTTGCGGTTGATACCGAAAATATGATGATAACCCCTCCCTCTTTCCGTCCCGATATTGAGGGTGAGGCGGACGTTGCAGAGGAAATCGCACGATTCTTCGGCTATGATAAGATACCGACAACCCTGCTTTCCGGCGAAGCCGTGTGCGGCCGCAAAACAACGGAGCAGAAGGCTCAGGATACGATAAATGAGATATTAACAGGGACCGGCATGAGCGAGATATATACGTATACGTTCACATCCCCCTCAGTATTTGATAAGCTGTCGCTTCCGGCTGACAGCCCGTTGAGAACAACGGTGAAAATATCCAACCCCCTCGGCGAGGATACCTCCGTTATGCGTACAACAATGCTCGGCTCGATGCTCGACATTCTCTCACGCAATTACAACTACCGCAACGAAAAAGCACGGTTGTTTGAAATAGGCAAGATATTTATCCCGACTGAGGAGGGCAAGCTCCCCAACGAGCCTATGCAGATAACGATGGGTATGTACGGAAACTGCGATTTCTTTGATATAAAGGGAATCTGCCAGACGCTGCTCTTGGGGATGCACGTAAAAGACGTATCATATAAGGCGGTATCGGATAACCCCACATTCCACCCCGGCAGAACGGCTGAAATATCCGCAGAGGGTGAAGTAATCGGTATTGTGGGTCAGATACATCCGGAGGTAAGCGAAAAGTACGGTATCGAAACAGAATGTTTCAGTGCAGTGATTGATTTTGCCAAAATGCTTTCGCACGTTGATAACAGCATAAAATACCGTGCATTGCCGAAATTCCCCGCCGTTACACGAGATATAGCTCTGCTTGCAGACCGCAGCGTACCGTCGGCGGAAATAGAAAACGTCATCAGACACGCAGCCGGAAAGCTTCTGGATTCCCTGAACCTCTTCGATGTTTACGAGGGCGAACAGATACCGGAAGGCAAAAAGAGCGTTGCTTATGCAGCCTCCTTCCGTGCCTCCGACAGGAGTCTCACAAACGAGGAAATAAATCCGGTATTTGATAAAATAGTAAACGCTCTTGAAACAGAGCTGGGAGCAAAACTCAGATAAACAAACGAGCCGCCGTTTTTTCTGTACAACGGCGGCTCTTTAAAGAAAGGCTTGAAAATCGTGAAAAAGGAACTGCAAACAGAATTTTCACCCCGGCAATATATGCTCTCGCAGGATTTTGAAATATACTATTACAAGGACACTCATCTTACGCCGGTAAAAGAGCATACTCATGATTATTACGAGTTTTACTTCTTCCTTGAGGGAAACGTGGAAATTTGCATAAACGGCGTTTGCCACGCTCTTAAAAGCGGCGATGTAATCCTGCTTCCGCCGGGCACCCGCCACTACCCGCTGATACGGGATTTTGACCGCCCGTACCGGCGGTTCGTCCTCTGGATAAGCAGCGACTACTGCAGCCGTCTTGCTAAGGATTCGAGGGATTATATGTATCTTATCGAGCGTGCTCAAAAAGACGGAGAATATATCTTCCACAATGATATGATAGACTTCAACCGTATTCAGTCAATGATATTCCAGCTGATAGAAGAGGTTAAAAGCCGCCGTTTTGCCCGTGATACGTACATACCCCTGCAGATCAATATGCTGATACTTTTCCTCGGCCGTATCGTTTATGAAAGAGATGAGCCTGCGGACGATAAAGAAGAACGCAAGCTATACCTGCGCATCTGCGACTATATCGACAGCAACATTGATTCGGAGCTTTCTCTTGAAAAAATGGCAGGTGAATTTTTCGTCAGCAAGTACTATATTTCCCATAATTTCAAGGACAATATGGGAATATCCATATACCGATATATAACGAAAAAACGCTTGAACGCCTGCAAAAATGCCTTCCTTGCCGGAATGCCTATCGCCCGTGCCTGCGAATACTACGGCTTTGACGATTATTCCTCATTCTACCGTGCATTTAAAAAGGAATACGGTATGTCGCCTAAGCAGTATAAGGATATATTTAACGGGAAATAAATAAGACCTCCGAAATGATATTTGTATATCATCTTGGAGGTCTTATTAAATTCACACAGAACCCCTTTCTCAAACCCTCGTACGGAAGCGGTACGTCCCGCTCATAAGAGCAAATACCGCTCTCTCGCCGCTCTCACCGATATATCTCACGCCGCCGCTTGCGGAAAACTCAATCTCCTCCGGCTTATCGGAAGGCAGATATAACACTGCATCAGTGTTCGCCGGAATACTGCACCAATACTCAAACTCCCCACCTTTTAATCGCCAATGTGAGCTTATCCGCCCCCTTACAGATTCGTAATACCCTTTAGCTTCGGTAAGACTGCCTCCAAACGTTGGCTTTAGGATAATCTTTTTATAGCCGCACTCCCCCTCTTTTTCGCCTGTGTTTATGCCGAGGATTTCTCCGAACATCCATTCCCCTATCGCACCGTATGAATAATGGTTAAACGAATTCATCGAAACATCGCCGAACGTATCTGTCTCTGCAATGTACGAGTTCCATCTCTCCCATATTGTAGTGGCTCCGTTTTTAACGCTGTAGAGCCAACCGGGATTTTCCTCCTGCTCAAGCAGGGAAAAAGCAATATCGCCGAGTCCCGCCTTTGAAAGTGATGGCGCAAGATGGGATATACCCAAAAATCCCACAGACAGCTTTCCGCCCCGCTCCTCTATGGCCGCTTTCAAACACTCTGCACTGCGGCTTATTTTATCTTTCGGTATGAGCCCGAAATCTATCGCCAAAGCATACGCTGTCTGGCTCGGCAGAGCACGACTTCCCGGAGCATTTGAGTAGTACGTCTTGTTTATTATATTTCCATTTGCATCCGGCTCAGAAAAGCTCTGCTCGCCCCAGTATCCAAGCGAACCGTCCTCTTTTACCCAAGCCTCACGAAAAGATCGGCAGATTTTCTCCCACAGACAGCGGTACTTCTTTTCATCGTCCGACTTTCCCAGAATACGTGCCGTATCAGCCGTTATCTCGGCAGAACGGGCAGCATATGCGGTTGCTGAAAGTATGAACGGAGTAGAACGGTCGTATGCGAGATGATCCCCACGGGATTGCTGACGCTGTATATATCCGGTGGGGGAATGGTCGTATTCTGCCAAAGCGCCGTCAACTATACGTTCGCCGCAGTTTCTGTTTTCCTCACTGCACAGATAATCGACCCACATCCTCATCATTGGATAGTTTCTTTCAAGAATACTTATATCACCATACGATAAATACATCTCCCACGGGACTATCACCGCAGCATCGCCCCAGCCGCCGCAGCCGCCGGTTTTACGGTTATCGCCGCCGAGAGGGGCAGTATCAGGTACGGCTCCACTCATGTTGTACAAAAGCTGCGCATCTCTTAAATCCATCAGCCATTTATTCATGAACGCTCTCACATCCATATTGTATGCAGCCGTTTTCGCAAACACCTGCGCATCACCAGTCCACCCCATACGCTCATTGCGCTGAGGGCAGTCTGTGAATACAAGCAGGGAATTTCCCCTCTGTCCCCACTGTATGTTTTCCTGCAATCGGTTTATATCCTCGTTTGAGCAGGAAAACTCACCCGTGACCTCCGGCGTATTGGTGATAACAACCGCCTCCGGCCGTACGCATAGCCTGTCCAGCCGCTCCCTTGTAAGCTCAAAGCCGTTCCCGCTTATCTCCACGTATCGAAAGCCGTGGGAAGCAAAGGAGGCTGTAAACTCCTCTCCATTCGGATCGCCTTTTAGCGTATACGTGTCGGTATTCGCCGCATTGCGCAAATTTGCAGTATACAGGCGGCCGTTTTTATAACACATCTCACCGTAGCGCAGCTTTACCGAAAGCCCGCGCTCGCCTTTTATAAAAAGACGCAGCGTACCGACCACATTCTGTCCGACATCATACACGAAATGCCCTTTTACAGCCTCCATCGGCTCTGATACAGGCTGTATCACTCTTTCCAATACCGCCGGTGCCTTGGGAGCGGACAGCTCAAATCGCACCCCTTCAACTTTCCCGTTTGTCGCCTCGGCAAATTCCGGCCACGGTGTGCTCCCACAGCTGCGCCAGCGTTTGTCCTCCTTATCAGACCAATCAAACTCCAAACGGCCGTCATAATCCTCACCCTGGATATAATCGCCGCTTATAACCGGGCCTTTATCGGTAAACTGCCACGTCTTATCCGTAACTATTACATCCTTTGTTCCGTCCGAGTATTCCAAAAGCAGCATACCGATAAAATAATTCTGATTGCCGTACACCATCGGCTTAGCGTTATAACCCAAATAGCCGCTGTAATACCCCTTTGAGACAATCGCCCCAACCGTGTTCTCACCCGTAGTTATAAATTCGGTTACATCATATACACGATATTCTATCCTTTTCCTGTAATCGGTAAATCCCGGCTCATAGAAACTGCTGTTTACCTTTTTCCCGTTTATGTAAGCTTCATAAAAACCCATTGATGCAGCGTAGAGCCTTGCTGATTTTACAGGTTTTTCCGCCGAAAAACATCTGCGCAAATTCACAGAGGGGGACGGTGATATAAGCTCGAAACGGTTCTCTACCAAAAGCTTGCCGCCTTCCGCTTCGCCAAGGGCTGAAAGCGCCCCGGAATCATCCCTGAAATCATCCTCCTGGTATACCATACCGCTGTCTGTATTTTCTATCCTAAGATATGTATAAACCGTCCGGCTATCCTCCTGCTTAAGCCCGATTTTCAGCATACACCGCTTCCGTGGCTGGTGTACAGCATCCTCTGGTATAATATCCTCTTCTCTGTCTATTACCGCTGTATCGTTTAAATAAAGCGAGAGTGTGCCGCCGGAAATTTCCATCCGCAGCTTGTGGCTCTCCCTTTCACTGCCGATTGGGAGCGCAGCCTCTGATATGCTCCATTCTCCCCGAACATCTACAGAGGGTATACCGTCCGTCCAAGCATTGTCTCTGTAATCATACACAATCACCCTCCTTGCGTTCATATCAATGTCGGCTAAGAGGTAATTATCCTTGTCACGGGCAGCAAAAGCTATACCGGCCCTGCCGCTTTCTGCCAAAAACTCTGCCGATATGGCGTAATTTCTTATTCCGTCTGTATTCTCACTCAGATCAGGACTTCCTATCCAGCAAGCGCCCCGCCATACGCTGCTGTCTGTCCCCATAAGACCGGTTTCAAACCATGCAGTCTTGCTCTTGTACTCTTTCCCCTGCCAATATACCGTAACATACCAATAATATCTTGCAGACGGTTTAAGTGCAGCTCCGCCATAGCGCACGTTAACCGTTTCATCGGATTCCACCCATCCGCTGTCCCATACATCGTCTTTTCCGTCAGAAACAACAATGCGGTACTTTTGTTGGCATGCCCCTATTTCGTCCGAACGCAGCTTCCAGCTAAAAGCAGGCTTTGGACAGTCTATGCCTATCGGTTCTGTCATTGCTTCAGTCTGTATTGCATATATTTCCATACATTATCTCCATTCCGCCGTCCGGTACAGCTTTCATTTTCATAATTTTTCCTTAAACACACGTATTGCCGGAAACCAGCTGCGGCTTCCGGCAAAATCTCATTTTTTAATATTCTTACGCATCCTAAATCTTTTTTTCGTCCGTTTTTTCGGTCTGTCCGGCGGGATATACGTTATATTCCCATCGTTTATTTTGTCTATCCGCACATACTCCTTAGAATCCTTTGGGAGATCTTTCTTCCCCAGCATTTTGTCGGTGAATATCCCCAGAACATAGAATATCAGCGATAGAACGGGTACGCCGAGTATCAGGCCGATTATACCAAACAGCCCGCCTCCGAGAAGTATGGCAAATATCACCCAGAACGCCGAAAGTCCCAGTGAGCTTCCGACTATTTTCGGTTCGAGAATATTCCCCTCAAGCTGCTGGAGAACTATCAGGAAAATTACAAAATACACACCCTCCATCGGGTCGGTAAGCACAAGCAGAAGTGCGCTCGGTATACCGCCGATATACGGTCCGAAAAACGGGATCACGTTTGTTATCGCCACTATAGTGCTTATTAAAACCGCATAGTGCATTCCAAAAATCGTCATCCCTAAAAAGCATACCACGCCTATGCAAGCAGAGCTTATCAGCTTGCCGATTATATACCCACCGAATATGCTGTTTGCCTGCCTTACCAAATCTATGGCGGCGTTTGCATACCGCTCATTGAAAACCGTGTAAGCAGCCTTTTTAAACTGTCCGATAAACCGTTCCTTGCTGCCGAGGACATATACCGATACTATCAGCCCGATTAAGAGGTTCATCGTAGTAACGCCTACATCTTTTACACTGCTTGCGACTATATTTATCCAGTTCTGCAATTGACCTAAAAGATCGTTTCTGAGCCATGTGTCGGTATAAGTCGTTATTTGCACGATTGCGTTGTTTACGTAGGCGGCTATCTGCTCATCACTGCCCAAATACGCCCACAGCTTCTGTATGCCGTAATCAAGTTTTTCCGGCAGCTCCGCAGCCAATGTGGCAATACTTGTCACCAACCCCGGTATCAGCATCGCTGTTAAGAAGTATATTAAAAGTCCAACTATCAATAAGGCTGCAAATATACTCATTCCTCTTGAATACTTCACCGGATGGAATTTGCCGAGTTTTTTCCCCATTAAAAGGCGTTTTATCCCGCCCTCTATCCTCTTCATCAGCGGATTTAACAGATATGCAAAAAACAGACCGAACAGCACCGGCTGTAATATGCCTAAAAGCTTTAAGCAGAAATCCGCTATCCCGCCGAGCCTGAACAGGAAGAAAAAGAATATCAGGCTGCATACTATAACCAAAAATGCCGTAATGCCGATATTAAAATATTTCCTTGCGCCCGAGAGCTTGAATTTTTTATCATCGTCAGGCTCTTTGTTTACCATTGGCGCCTCTCCTTTCTCATTTTTCCATCTTCCAGAAATATGCCGAATACGGCTCCAGTTCGCTTCCGCCGCCGAAATCATGCTCTTTTCCGCTTATCAGATCTACTGCCATACCGCAGCCGGCGTCAAAATGCACCGTAACCGGTTCTGCATCTGCGTTAATCGCCACCAATACACGCTCTGTATCGGTCTTTCTCTCAAATATGCAATGCTTATTCTGCAGGACTACCGAACGGAATGAACCGTTGCAAAGAGCGTCGCTTTCACGGTGAGCCTTTGCCAGGGCGGCTATCCACTTTGTAAGCTCATTTTCAACCGGCTCATCAAAGCAGGCTCTGAGTGCCGGATCGCCTTCTTCCTTTCTCGCTTTTGCTCCCCATTCGCTGCCGTAGTACACCTGCGGTATTCCGGGCATGCCGAATATCATCGCATAAGCAAGCGGCAGATGTTTCTCGTTCGTGAGGATGCTTGCTATTCTGGTGACATCGTGGTTGTCCACAAAACTCAATAGATGCTTACCACGGTACAAAGTCCAGTTCTCAGGTCCGAACTGCCTTAAGAGAGAATGTACTATCTCAAACATATTCATGCTGTTGAACGAAGAGTACACGCCCTTATAACATTCATAATTTGTACATGAATCGAGCATTTCAGGATTTACAAACTGGTTGTAATCCCCGTGCAGAAGTTCTCCCAACAGGAAAAATTCCGCCTTTTGTCCGTCAACGAACCGCCGTAACCGCTTCAGAAACTCCTTGTCAAGACAGTACGCAACATCAAGCCGCAGTCCGTCAATATCAAATTCATCTATCCAGCCCTTTATGCAGGAGAAAATATATTCCACTACCTCGTTATTGTGCAGATTCAGTTTTACCAGATCGTAATGGCCTTCCCAGCCTTCATACCACAGCCCGTCATTATAGCCCGAATTGCCGCCGAAATTTATGCAGAACCAGTCCTTATACGGCGATGCCTCACGGTTTTTCAGCACATCCTGAAATGCCCAAAACCCTCTGCCAACATGGTTGAACACGCCGTCCAAAAGTATACGTATCCCGTTCTCATGCAGCTTCTGGCAAACCTTTTTAAAATCCTCATTCGTTCCCAGACGGCAGTCAATCTTTGTATAATCACGTGTGTTATAGCCGTGAGTGTCCGATTCAAACAGCGGCGAGAAATATATAGTGTCCGCATTGAGCGATTTGATATGATCTATCCAATCTATAACCTTTAATATTCGGCTCTCCTGTACGCCGTCATTCTCGAACGGCGCCCCACAGAAACCCAGGGGATATATTTGATAAATTACGCTTTTGTCAGCCCACATAATGTGTCCTCCTTTAATTTGTGTTGTTATCTTCACCAATTATGGTAATATTATATCATAGTTTTTACACAATTGCAACAAAAACCGTATATTTCTTTTGTTATCATTAAAATTCAATCCCTTTTCTGGCTTTTATACCCTTATCAAAAGGATGGCGTACCTTTTTTATCTCGCTTATATAATCGCCAAGCTCCATTATTCTCTCCGGCATCTCCCGTCCGGTAAGTATTATCTCGCAGGAAGCGTTTTCTATAAGCTCTATAACTGCCTCCTCTTTGAGAAAGCCCTTATTCACCGCCGCCGCTGTCTCATCCAAGAGCATCATATCGAAGGATTTTTCCTCTGCCGCTATTTCCGCAAGCTTCCGTTCATAAAAAAGCGCAAGCTCCGCCTTTTCTTCATCCGTCATATCACGGGTGAACTTTACTTTTTCAATCGTTTCCGGCACGACCGCTCCCGCCTTTTTAAGAACCGTTATCTCCCCGGAGGTGTGGTTTTTCAAAAACTGAAATAATAACACACGCCCGCCACTACCTATCATTCTCAGACAAAGCCCAACAGCGGCGCTTGTTTTTCCCTGTCCGTCTCCGGTATATATATGTATCACTGCTTCACACTCCTGCTATCCGGCAAATGCTTCCTCTGCCGGTCTTTTTTACCGTTATCTGCATAGGTATACTTTCCTTCAAAAACCCTATATGCGATATTATACCCACCAAGCCCCCGCGGCTGCGAAGCTCCGCCAAAAGCGAAAGCGCATCGGATACGGTAGCCGCATCGAGCGTGCCGAAGCCCTCGTCTATAAACACCGTTTCCATAGCCACACCGCCCGACTGGCGGCTTACCACAGACGAAAGCGAAAGTGACAGCGACAGTGATACCAAAAATTTCTCACCGCCTGAAAGCGTGGACACCGGCCGCCTTTCTCCCGACAATCTGTCCAGTACGTCTATATCAAGTCCGGCTGCACGCTTCCTGCCGACCTTTTCCGTACGCCGGCAAAGGCTGTATCGTCCGTCGTAGACGGTTTTTAACATACGGTTCGCCTCCACAATTACGGCTGACAGCATTACGCCCAGAACGTACCTTTCAAGACTTATCCCCTTTGGATTTTCGCCGCAGAGTATTTTTGCAAAGCTGTAGTCCTTATCAAAGGCCGCCTTGCGTGACGACAGCTTTTCCGAACGGCGTTTGAGCTGTGCGGCTTCCTTTGATATTCTTTCAATCGTGTTCTTTTCAACGGCTGCTGTCTTTTCCGTGGCTATGCAGTCGTTCTCCGCAGCTCTTGCTTCCTTTTCAAGAGGGGCTATCTCCGGACGGTTTGCGCCCTCGAGCTGTTTTTTCAATTCCTCCGCTTCTTTTTTTGCAGAAGCGCAGTCTACCTCGTACCTGGTTATTTCCTCGGCAATAGCCTCTTCCTCGCTGCTGTCTATCAAATATAGCTCTAATTCATCGTAGGAAGAAAAGATACTGCCTTCCATTTTCTCCGCCAATATCCTCTCGTCCCTCTCTTTTTCTTCCCTGTCCTGATTAAATCTGGAGAGATACAGCTTCAATGTCTCATCTGAGGCTTCATTCTTTGATAAAAGCGAGGAATATACCTGTTTTTGCTTTTCCAACCTGCGGAAATATTCCTCGGTCTCTGCCTTCCTGTTCTTAAGCTGTTTTTCCAAAACAGCAGCATCTGTAACTCCGGCAAAATCACCGTCCGCAATTTCCGATAATGCCAGCTTTATCTCATCTTCCGCTTTTTTTAAAAAGGCTTGTGTAAGCTGTCCCTTATGTTTTAGCTCCTCAGCTTTTGCAGAAAGCTCCGCCGCACGGTCGCCTACGTCTGAAAGCTCCTCTTTCGATACCGAATATTCTTCCGGCGGCGCTGGTAAGGGATGATGAACGCTTCCGCATACAGGACACGGCTTACCCTCCTCAAGGGAGGCTGCTATCATACCCTCAAGGCCTGCGAAAAACTGTTCCCTCTTCCTGCCATATTCCTCCTGTGCTGCGGATAAAGTGGCTGCACATTCCCCGCTGTCCTTTTGCAGCCTTTTAAGCTCCCTCAGCAGACGCTGCTGCTCTTTCTCGGCCGCTGCCAAACGTGAGGGAACAGCTTCCAGCTTTATCAGCCGTTCACGAGTCTTTGCCATTTCCGCTTCACAGCCGGTAAGCTCTGCCAAATCCTTTTCTGCTGTTTTAAGCTCGTTTTCGAGCCTTTTTTTATCGGTCTTTGCTTTTTCATATGCAGAACGGCTCTTCTCTGCCCTTTCGGCAGACGCTTTATATGCATTGTAATACTGACCTATAGTCCTTGCTATAGAAGTGCGCTTAAGCCACTCCTTTTTCTCCTCCATCTGAGGCCTCTTCCTGTCAAGAGACGCTATCTCCCGCTCTGACCTATCCAGCCGTTCAAACAATCCCAATATGAGCTTCTGTGCTTCCAAGCGGGTTCTCAGCTCTGCTGATCGTTTCCGGAGCGCTTCAAGCTCTTTTTCCGTTTGCTCAAGCTTCTCTGCACGTTCCTCTATCTGCTTTTCAAGTCCGGCGACATTATCTACGCAGTATTCCTCAAGACTGCGCTTTATGCTTTCATCCTCGCTTTTTATACGGGCGCTTTCCTCATTCGCCCGTTTTTTCAAAAGCTCCGCCGCCCTCTGCCAGCGTCCTGTGTCGAAAAGCGTTGTAAGTATTTTCTCCTTTTCGTCAGACGGCGACATAAGGAATCTTTCAAACTGCCCCTGCGGCAGTATCATTACCTGCCTGAACTGCGCCTCACTAAGCCCGATAAGCTCCTCCGCCTTTTCAGCCATCGCCTTGACGGTAACCTTTTCCAATAACGGCTCCTCATTTTCCTCCTTGCACAAAAGAGCGTTCTGCTCACTGTTATAGCCGGAAAATCCGCCGCCACGCTTCCTTTTTGGTACAAGCCGCCTGTAAAACCGGTATCTGCGCCCGTTCACCATGAATGTAAAATCCACGCTGCATACTGCGTCCTCACCCGCCAGCTGGCAGCGCATATCAATAAGCTCACCACGGCTCCCACCGCTGCTTTTGCCGTAGAGAGCGTACGTTATGGCGTCAAGTATAGCCGTCTTGCCGCTGCCGGTTTCCCCGTTTATCAAAAAAAGCCCGCTCTCGTAAAAATCTGAAAAATCGATAGTCTGCTCCTCAACGTAAGGGCCAAACGCTGAGAGTTTTAATAATATCGGCCGCAAAGCTCTCTCCTCACATCCTCTCGCACTCCGACAATGTTTCCTCCATTGCCTTCAAAAACTGTTCCGTCTGAATATCCTCCGGAGCTTCTCCGGTTATTTCGCTGTAGAATTTTTCCATAAGCTCTCCTGCGGAAAAGCTCTCCACCTCAGCTATGCTGAGCGAATACTCGCCGTCATTTTCATCCTCTGCCACAGTCCCTGTCACCGACAACAAAAACGGCAGGTATTCACGGAACGTAAAAAGCGTCTGCTGCGAGGGGAAGATGTCGGAAAATTCTATCCGCACGTAATCTTCACATCCTGATATTTCTGCCGCCGTTTTTGCTACCTCGTCATAGCTTCCCCGTATCGTGCGCAGATCCCTCGGCTGCTTTATATCAATCTCTGTAATCTTAGCCGCATCAGTATCTATAAGCGTCACGGATTTTTTATGTTCCGCCTCCGCAAATGAATATTTAAGCGGCGTTCCGCTGTAGCGGACATTTTTTGACGGATACTGCGCCCTGTGCAAATGTCCCAGAGCGGTATAATCAAAGCCCGCAAATGATGACGTATCAACGCTTGTAATCGTCCCCACCGCTGCCGAACGGTCGCTCTCAGAAACCGCCGCCCCTTCTGCAAACACATGGGCAACAGCTATATTATACGCTTCTTTATCAAGCTTAACCGATCCGCACAAAAGCTTCATCGCTTCATTATACGTGTTTATCTTAACGCCGGGATACAGTGCAGACACCTCATCCTTATGGAAATACGGCACAGGGTATATATGTACGTTCCCAAACTCGAGCCGCCCTATCCCCTGAGAAATCCTGCCGACCACGTATAGACCTGCTTTCTGCATAAGAGCCGAACAGGATGCAAGCCGCTCCGCACCGTCGTGGTTGCCGGCAATCACGACCGCCGGTATCCCATGTTCACCGCATATCTTAGTCATTGCGCTATCATAAAGGGCTATTGCGTCACGGCTTGATACTGCGCTGTCAAAAATATCCCCGGCGATTATCACCAACTCCACCTTATACTCTTCTATTATCTCAATCAATTCTTCAATAAACTGACGCTGCGATTCTATCAGCGATAAACCGTGCAGCTGTATACCCAAATGCCAGTCGGAGGTATGCAGTATCCTCATCAAAACGCCCCTTTCTTATTTTCTGTTTATAATCATATCACGGATAATCCCCGCTGTCAACCTTAAAACCGCACTAAAAAAGCCGCCGCATAATGAACCGCTCCGCCGGGCTTTCCGCCCCGCCTTTGTTGGCAGTTCAAAATGCAGCAGCCGCTTTTACTTCTTCAAATCAGGCCTCAGCGATGCCGCTTTATTAAGATATACATGGGTTATGTCCGCCCTGCTAAGCTCCGTTTCGGCATATATCATAACACGTATGCACATGGGCAGCATATTGTCTATCGCAGGGGCTGCCATATCAAGAAGCGGCACGTCGCAAATCCCCATCTCCCGCACAGCAGAAGCCGGGAACACTGCTGTAATATCCGGCGTAACCGTAAATACAATGCTTATCAAGTCGTCTGTTTTTATACCGTTTCTGTCTATTATCTCCCCTACCATTCGCCTTGTTTCCCGCCTTATCTCCTCAGCGGTATTTTCCTCAACGGTAATCGCTCCTCTAAATGCACGTACCATCCATAATCCTCCTCTTAAAGCGCCCTGTGGCCTAAGCCTATAGCTACATCATTTAAATTCAACAATCCTACCTCAAAGAATACGCATACCGATAAATGCGAGCCGTATCGTGCAATGCCGATTTTCCCGCCTAAGTTAAGCCCTGCCGCCTTGTTTATGACTTGGGTTATAGCCTCATGAGCCGCTCCGGCAACCGCACCTTCTTCTGTATGTGTCTCGGCAATAACGCCGCCCCGCCTTGCTGCAACTACCGCCCGCTCAAGCACCTTCACGACAGCCGTGGACGA
The DNA here is from genome assembly GCA_002305435.1 of Clostridiales bacterium UBA1381. GTDB lineage: Bacteria > Bacillota > Clostridia > UBA1381 > UBA1381 > UBA1381. The sequence goes on along the minus strand of DBQZ01000015.1, from coordinate 6,403 downwards.
TTCACCGCCAAAATTAACTGCGGCCGCCCGTATCCCGTTTTCTCCGAAGCGGTTTTTGAGCCGCTCCTCACTTTCCCTGTTTTCACTAAGCGCCATCCTAATGGCTGCCTTTGCCACATCTTTGCTGCCGTATTCCAATCGGTCTCACTCCTTCAGGCGTTTTCTCCTGCCAAATGGCCTGTTGAAAACGCTATCTGTAAATTATATCCGCCTGTATAAGCGTCCACATCTATTATTTCTCCGGCAAAATAAAGTCCCCTAACGATTTTAGACTCCATAGTTGAGGGGTCAATTTCCTTAACTGATACACCGCCGGCGGTTATTATGGCCTCTTTTATCGGCCTAAATCCTCTGACCGTAAGCGGCAGAGCTTTTAAAACCGTCACGAGCCGGTGACGTTCCTCTTTTGTAACGCTGTTTACTGCCTTATCCGGCGGTATTTTCGCAAGCTCTATAACCACCGGAACCAAAGCCTTTGGCAACAGCTCGTCAAGAGAGTTTTTTATCTGTTTGTTAGAATATTTTTCAAAATCCCGCAATATGCGGCGGTCAAGCTTATCCTCCGCAAGAGCAGGCTTCAAATCTATCTCGAGACTGTACTCCTCCTTGTCAAATCTGCGCATATGCGCTGAAGCGGAGAGTACCACCGGACCGCTTACCCCGAAATGGGTAAAAAGCATCTCGCCGAAGTCCTCGTAAACCTTTTTCCTGCCGTACACCCGAAGGCTAATATTCCTAAGCGACAAGCCCGCAAGCTCATGCGGCCATGTTTCCTTTGTTTCTATCGGTATCAATGACGGTTTTAACGGCGTCACCGTATGACCAGCCTCCCGTGCAAGCCTGTATCCGGAGCCGTCAGAGCCTGTCAGGGGATATGACATACCGCCGGTAGCAAGCACCAGCGACTCCCCTTCCATCTTCCGCCCGTCCGAAAGCTGCACGCCGCATATATGTCCCTCGTCTATCAAAAGGCGGTCTGCCGACGCTTTTATACGGCGGACGTTCTTTTGCAGCGCCCAGCGAACGAGGGCTTCTGCTGCATCGTTGGCATTGTCGGAAACCGGGAATATCCTTCCTCCCCGCTCCGTCTTTACCGGAACGCCCATATCCTCAAAGAATCGTTTCGTATCCTCATTCGTAAACGAATACAATGCGCTGTATAAAAATTTCGGATTGGTGGGTATATTTTGAAAAAACTCGCTTATGTCGGCATCGTTGGTTATGTTGCAGCGTCCTTTTCCGGTTATCCGCACTTTTTTTGCCAAAAGCGAATTATGCTCTATGAGAACGACCTTCTCATGACGCTTCGACAGCACACCGCAGGCCATAAGTCCCGCAGCTCCGCCGCCTATTACTATTACCGTATCCATCAATATACCTCGTATTCCTCCCAAATATCCTCAAGCGTTTCAAAAGTCTTGCTTATCTCGTCTTTTTTCTTCATGCCCAAGGCGCATATAACGGCGTTTAACACCGACAGCGGCGCTACGAGAGAATCGGCAAATGAATCAGTCCCGCCGTTACCGGACACGAGAGTATAGGTCGCCGGTTTAATCAGCGGCGAGGCATAGCTATCGGTAAGGGCGATTATCGTCGCCCCGCGCTTCTGCGCAAATTCCATCGCCTTGACCGTGCTTTTGGAATAACGTGGGAAGGACATCCCTATTACGACATCTCCCTCTTTAACACGGATAATATGCTCGAATATATCATCGGACACATTCGTTTCTATCGCTTTGACATTATCGAAGATAAGGTTAAAATAAAGACGTGCAAACCTCACCAGTATTCCTGCGCTTCTTGCGCCGAGGATGTAGATATTATCCGCATTTATAAGCGCTTCTACCGCTTTTTCAAACTGCTCCCTGTCTATATTCCCAAGCGCCTGCTCTATTTTGTCTATATCCGATTTCAAAACATCGTCAACAACGCTTTCCTCGCTTATCCTCCGTGAAGCTATCTCCATCCTCTGTATGCCGGTAAGGCTGTTTCTTGTAACCTCCTGCAGAAGCCGCTGGAACTTCTGATACCCGTTGAAGCCCAGCTCCGAAACAAATCTCACCACAGTGGATTCGGAAACATTCACTTTCTCAGCCAAGGCAGCAGCCGTCATATATGCCGCATCGTCGCAATGTTCAAGCACATAAGACGCTATCAGCCGCTGACGTTTGCTAAAACGCTCAAAATTATTCCGTATATACTCCAAAATATCACTGTCGCTCAATCGTATTCAACTCCTTATCCTATCGTCCAGCCCTCTATACCATAAACCGGGTTGGTCAATGTGGGATTTGTGCTTGTATTCACCTTCCCGCTGTACATTACGGTAGCCCGTCTGTAAAACAGCGGTATAAACGGCACATCCTCATACACAAGCTGCCCGTACTGCATAAACAGCCGGTTAAGCGTTGCCTCATCAACCGTCGTCCCCATAGCAGAAACTATCGCATCCATTTCTGGATTGGAATATGAAAACAGATTCTGCCCCGAATATACCAGCTTATACGGATCCTGATTTTCTGTGAGATCCGTTTCACCTATGAATATATCAAAATTCCCGCTCTCTAAAGATGATGTATACTCAGCCGCATTTTTTGCATCCACCTCAGCCTTTATTCCTATAGTGGCGTAAGCTTCTGCTATATATTCGGCTATCGAAACATCTTGCGGACTTTCTGAATTTACAAGAATTTTAAACGAAAGACTCTCTCTTCTTTCCTGCGAATTTCTGCTCCAGCCGCTGTTTCCAAGCTCCCAGCCGTCGCTTTCCAGAAGCTCCATAGCGTAATCCATATTACCGGCTGTGCTTTGTTCTGTATCAAAGGCGTATACCGAATCGGGATTTATAGCATAATCCACATCGTAGCCCTGACCGTATATTACAGAGGAAACTATATCTCTTTTGTTCACTGCCTCAGCCAAAGCCTGTCTTGTCACCCTGCTCCAGAAATACGGCCTTGCGAGATTAAAGCCGAGATATACCAGTTTGTTGGACGCATAATCACTTATCTTTACATTGCCCTTTATCGTATATTCCGTATCAGCCTCGCCGCTCGTTATAACATCCGCACGGCCTGTATCGAACATATTCAAGGCATCCTCACGCCTTTGGACTGTGTATATATCCACCTCTTCTATCTGGGGCAGCGTCTTATGCCAGCCCTCATACCGGTAAAAAGCTATGCTGTCTACCGTCTTTTTACTGCCGTAATAATACGGGCCTGTCCCAATCGGGACGTATGAACGCTCCGCCTTAGCAGGGGTGTTATTTTTCACTATCGGATACGTAAGCAGGCTGCCGAAATCCGGCACTGGCCTTGTAAGCTTGAATATCACCCTGTCGCCCGAAACAGTGCATGAGCGAACAGCCTCAAGATTTTTGCTGTAAAAAGCGTTCTCCGCCGCCATATTTGTGCTGTACACAACATCCCTTGCGGTTAGCGCTGAGCCGTCATGGAAGGTGACTCCGCTTTTAATCCCTACAGTGACTGTAAGACCGTCAGCGGACAGTTCATATCCTGTAGCCAAAACCGGCTCTGATTTCCCGTTTAGTCCCACCTCGAAAAGCGGTTCGTATACCAGCCTCATGCCGTTTCGCACCGACTGGGAAGCGGTCGCAAGGGGTTGGAAAGTATCAAACTCATAAACCGCAACCGTCAGTATATTCTTTGTCTGCGCCTGTTCCTGCTCAACAGGCGGCGATGTCGGTTCTTCAGTCTCCTGAGTGCCGAAGCTGAATGAGCATCCGGACAAAACCACCATACATAACGCCAAAACAGCCGCCGTTATTTTTATTCTCATACAGTTGTACCGTCCTTTAGTTCAATGATAGCTCCCAAATTGCCCCGTATACCGTTCGTTTTCCTGTGGCTGAACAGCAGATCGCTGTTGCAGTACGTGCAAATACCGGCTACTGTTATATTTTTTTCGGGAATACCCGCCTTTAAAAACTGACCCATACAGGCAGTCTGAAGATCTACGTGGTATTTTTCCCCGTACCGCTCAGCGGTTTCTTCTCCGAACTCACGTATAAACAAGGCCGCTATCTCATCGCTAACCTCAAAATGGCATTTGCCGATTGATGGACCTATTGCCGCCAGGATGTCATCGGGGCAGCTGCCAAATTTTGCCTTCATCATTTCCACCGCCTTATAACCAATCCGGGCGACCGTCCCTCTCCAACCGGAATGAACGCTTGCTATTACACGCTTCCTCGTATCCAGCAAAAACAACGGCACACAGTCGGCATACACTGTCAAAAGCGGTATGTTGGGTTTATTTGTCATCAGTCCGTCTACGCTTTCAAAGCGGTTTTCAAACATTATTCCGTTTCCGCAGTCGTCCTCGCCTGCTATGTGGATTTTATCCTCATGTACCTGTTTTGAGCATACGAGACGGCGGTAGTCTATGCCTATGGCATCGCAGATTATGCGGTGGTTCTCTATTACATTCTCTTTTGTATCATCACAATGGAAACGAAGGTTAAGCGAAGCATAAGGGCCGCTGCTCACGCCGCCACGCCTTGTTGTAAAGCAGTGGCGCACAAGTCCCGTTTCCTCGAAGGAATCTATAATATAATAGGAGATGTCTCCTTTATTTACTAATCTGAACATTTCTACTCCTGCTTCTTATGAAAATACTCATATACATCTGCGCCGATTTTCTTGCCGCAGGCTGCTTCAAGCTCCTCGAGCGAAGCCTTTTTAATATTTGCCACCGAACCGAATTTTTTAAGCAGATTTTTCCGTCTGACGCTGCCGATACCCTGTATTTTATCAAGCTCCGAAACAACGGCATTTTTGCGGTGCAAACTGCGGTGGTAGCTTATCGCCACACGATGCACTTCGTCCTGTATCCTCGTTATAAAGCGGAAAACACTGCCCGTCATGGGCAAATCTATCTCCCCGTCCTTTGAGACAAGCCCTCTTGTACGGTGCTTATCGTCCTTTACCATACCGAACACCGGCACTTCAACCTCTATCGACTCCAAAAGCTCGCTGACAGCATTTAAATGTCCCACTCCGCCGTCAAGCAGTATAAGGTCGGGATACGGCAGGAATTTCGCCTCGTCAGGCTCCATCTGCCCGGCAGCTATCTTTTCCTCCTCCTCGAGCGCATGGCGGAACCGCCGGTATATAACCTCACGCATAGCGCGGTAATCGTCCGCCCCTTCAAAGGATTTTATCTTAAATCTTCTATACTTGCTGTTTGATGCCCGCCCTTTTTCAAAGACAACCATCGAAGCCACATTATCAGCCCCGGAAACGTTTGATATATCGTACGATTCTATCCTATCAGGTATTTTCTCAAGCTTTAATGCGGCTGCCAAAGCCTCCGGCGTATGGTTCTCCTCGGCATTTTTCAAGCGGCGTATGCGGTCGTTTTCATTTGCGGTGTCGGCGTTTTTCTGCACCATTTCTGTCATGCGGCGCTTTTCACCTCGTACCGGCACAGAAATTGTTACCTTTCTTCCGCTCTTTTGGGTAAGCCAGCCGGCTATAAGATCTCTGTCCTCTATATCACATTCCAAAAGCAGCGTTTTCGGTATATACATCGCCGAATCATAAAACTGCTTTACAAAGCTTCCCAAAACCTGTTCCTTCGTAAGCTCGGAGGTGTTGTCTATACGATAATTTTCCCGCCCAACCACCTTGCCGCTGCGCACGAAAAATACCTCGCAAAAACTGCTGTTATCACCCACCGAACAGGCGAGGATGTCCTCATCCGTCTGTTTATCGGCATTTATTATCTTCTGTTTCTCTTCAATTGCAAGTACCGACTGGATTTTGTCCCGCAGAGCAGCGGCTTTTTCAAACTCCAGCGCTTTGCTTGCTGCCATCATCTGTTCGTTAAGAGTCTCTAAAAGCCCCTTATGGTCGCCGTCAAGAAAGGAACAGATGTCAAAAAATATCCGCCTGTACTCCTCTCGGCTCACTCCGCCCATACAGGGGGCAAAACAATTTTTTATATGATAATTAAGGCATGGCCGCCCTTTGCCTATATCCTGCGGGAATTTCCGGTTGCAGGTCGGGGGCTTAAATATCTTCTGGACTATATCGAGAGTGTTTTTTATAGTATTTGTGCCCATATACGGTCCGAAATATTTTGCCCCGTCCTTTTTCAGCTTCCGCTCCATCATGATACGGGGATATGGCTCGTTTATCGTAACCTTTATATAAGGGTACTGCTTATCATCCTTCAGGAGTATATTATACTTCGGACGGTATTTTTTTATCAGATTGCACTCCAATACAAGTGCCTCAACCTCGGAATCGGTCATGATGTATTCAAACCACGCAATGTGGCTCACCATTGCCCGCACCTTCGGCGTATGATTTGCGCTGTTCTGGAAATACTGGCGGACACGGTTTTTCAGCACCTTGGCCTTGCCGACGTATATTAC